>DEAW01000012.1:36975-52732 GCA_002348315.1 Planctomycetaceae bacterium UBA2972
TCCAAAGCAAACAGGCCCTTAGGTTCCTGATAGGTTGTGGGTACGCAAAGTAAGTCCGATTCACGAAGTAATCCCAGTTTGCCTTCACGATCTACCGTGCCATAGTCAATCATGTCCTCTTTCAGGCCGGCATCGACCAGTCGCTGAATCTGTTCTTCGGCAAATTTTTGATTCGTAGACCCTCGCCATCCTGCCAGATGAAGACGGATGTCTTCCGTGTTCGGCATGCTTTTTAATTCAATGAATGCATCTACCAGCACGTGCAGGCCTTTTTCCTGAGACATCCGCGCCAGATAGCCAATCGTCGGGGGCCGGCTCAACTCGGTTGCCGCTTCGGTGACATCATCTGTTTCGATTCCCAGTGGCACAACATGGATTTTTTCGCCGGGAATCTGCAAGAGCGACATCATGTAATCACGATAGTATTCGCTGTGGACAAGAAACCCACTCACATCAGCAACGATGTTTCTGAGGATATCAATCGCTTGACTCTTAAATGGCTCAATCAGGTCCTCCAAAAAGATATCATCACCCTGCAGTGTGACAACGACGGGGATGCCGAGTCGTTTCAGTTCCGGGATGCATCCGCCAATCAGAAGATTGCTTAATAAAACGACATCCGGCTTTATGTCAGTACTGAGCCATCTAACCAGACGGCGGACTTCCTTTCGTTGGTTGCCGTGACGACCTTTAAGCATGGAGACTGTGAGTGAACCGAGTGCCCGAGCACTAATTTCGAGGCCTCGAGAGGTTGCTTTTCTGAGTAACCATTTGCTGTCGAGAAAACGGTCGAGAAATGCGGGCAGGTAGCGAAAGAAGAAAATCTTTTGCTGGAGATAGACGTTGATCCCGCCAAAGAACACCTGATCGACGCTGACATCTTCTTCGTCAGTGCGAATCGGAGTATAGGTTGGAACAAGTAACGCATCGACTCCTTGCTGATTCCAGGCCCGCGCTAGCGTATTATCATGCAAGCAACTGCCACAAATCATATTGGCAGCGCCGCTGGTCAAATAGGCTATCCGCTTTATCTCATCCTTTTCGCTCATTCCCTCAGCTTAATCAATAAGTGCCATGTAGACAGGTATAGACTTGCCTTCTGTTTCAGGCACCGTGAGTTTAGCTTATCCAGCTGTCTAATTGCCCACCTGCTTTGCGTCTTCTCAGCCACAGCAGTGTCAGGGCCATACCTGTAGCCAGAGAAATATAGCGGATGGGGCCATCTTCAAAGACGATCGTGGCGGAGATGATGATTAAGAGCATATACCCGTGGACGAAACGGGACCACCTGGAGTGGTTGGCACTGGAAAAACAATCGATTGTCCAAATCAACAGAAATAAGTAGTTAAAGTAGATGCCATAAGCGAAAGTGAATCCAGTGACACGTTTTGTCTCTTCGATGGTATGATTGACGGCCGTTTGGTGCTCCCACTGGTGCTCGAAATGAAAGGCACAAAGGACGTGAATTACCGCCGACAAGCAGCCCGCTCGCCATAGAATTCGATAGGTTTTTTCACGTTTCACTGCATCCTCGACAAGAAAATGCACCGTGATAGCCGATGCGTAGAAAATCAGCGATAACCAAATCGTCAGCAGGACCATATTCCGAGCTCAAAAAAACCTATTTCGGGGCTTCTTCTATTAGATTTACCCCCTTTTGTGAGAGCAAGAACGAGTCTAAAATATTTGATTCCCAGTGGATGTTTTACGTCACCTAATAAGAAAGCAAAAATAGACGATGCCAAAGCAGAAAACCCACAAGGGAACTAAGAAACGATTCCGTTTGACGGCCAAAGGCAAAGCCAAGCACAGAAGTGCCGGGACGAGCCACCTGGCTGGAGCAGTGTCCAACAAGCGTAAACGAAACTTACGCGGTACAACTGTTCAGGCAACCTGTGATGAGAAGAAGATCGCAAAAGCACTCAACGGATACAGCAACTAACCGCTTGTACAAAGTCGAACATTCTTAGCAGTTCCCTAAGATTAGATTTAACAACAACATTACCAGCCGCGTGGGCATAAAACGTTTTCGATAAGAAAAGGCCTGACGAGGTAACAAGGAGCGAAAGCTATGAGAACTACATACGGTGCAGCTCGTGCCAAGGCAAAACGCCGTCTATTCAAGCGAGCCAAGGGAAATCGCGGCGGACGTAAAAATTTACTCCGCACAGTCAAAGAAACAGAAGTACGCTCAGGTGCTTATTCATACCGAGACCGTAAAGTCAGAGCGCGGGATTTCCGACGACTTTGGATCACTCGCCTGAATGCTGCATGCCGAGCCCACGACGTGCGATACAGTCAGTTCATCCACGGATTGAACAAAGCGAACATCCAACTGGATCGTAAGTCACTCAGTGAAATGGCTATCCACGACCCGGCGGGATTTGAAGCGGTTGTTGACATCGTCAAAGCTGCTCTTGCCGGCTAAAGCCAATCTTCGCACAATGCAGATTGAACCATGTTCAGGAGAGGAAGTCAGCTAGACTTTGCTCTCCTGTTCTTTTGTAACCCTTAAATTCCTTTCAGAAACTTTATTATGGCACTGCAGGAATTTCTCGACCAACTGGATCAACTCGTCTCGGAAGCAGAATCGACATTCGGAACTGCAGAAAGCACGGATGCGCTCGAAGAAGCTCGTGTTGAATTCCTCGGCGCCAAGAACGGTAAACTCAAGACTGTCCAAAAACTCATGGGGACGGTTGAAAAAGAAGATAAGCCCGTCGCCGGTAAAACTTTTAACGCGACCAAAGGCAGAATTGAATCGGCCTTTGAAGCGGCCAACGAGCGACTTCAGGGAGGCGGTGGAGATGCGGAAAGCGATTCGCTGTTTGACCCATCTTTGCCGGGAGCAGGGTTCAGGATTGGCCGGGTTCATCCGATTACGCAAACGATCGAGGAGCTTAAGGACATCATGGGGCGGCTTGGGTTTTCCACAGCCGATGGGCCTGAGATAGAAGATGACTGGCATAATTTTGTTGCGCTTAATATCCCTGATGATCATCCTGCTCGTGATCCGCTGGAAAACTTTTACCTCGCTACGGCTGAAGCCAACTCGGGCGAAAAGAACCCCGTCAATTTACTCCTAAGGAGCCAGACCAGTACGGTTCAAATCCGAGTGATGGAGGACACCAAGCCACCGATTCGCATTATTTCACTCGGCCGGGTCTATCGTCCCGACACTGCCGATGCGACGCATTACCCGATGTTTCATCAGATTGAAGGGTTAATGATCGACACGAATGTCACCATGGCCGACCTCAAGAGCGTCTTACGACTCTTTGCGACCAGTTATCTCGGTGATGATGTGACCATTCGATTCCGTCCCTCGTTCTTTCCTTTTACCGAACCAAGTGTTGAAGCGGATTATTATTGGAACGGTCAGTGGGTTGAATTTGGTGGTGCCGGCATGGTCGATCCCAATGTGTTAACCGCTGTTGGTTATGACCCTGAAGAAGTAACCGGCTTTGCCTTCGGCCTGGGCGTCGAACGGCTGTGCATGCGTCGCCACGGAATCACGGACATTCGTGAGTTCTATAAAAACGACGTTCGCTTTTTGGCGCAGTTCTAAAACCATCTCGTATCATCAAACCGAAGTAGTATCATGCTCGTTTCCTGGAATTGGCTTAAACAATACGTTGCTCTCGATATGGATCGTGAAGAGCTGGAAGATCGGCTCGCCATGTCCGGTCTTAATCATGAAGGTACGGAAACCGTATTCGATGATTTGGCCATCGATTTAGAAGTCACCAGCAATCGCCCTGACTGCCTGGGCCATATCGGCGTGGCTCGCGAAATCGCTGTGCTTTACGACCTACCGTTATCCATCCCCAGCCCGAAACCTCTGGCTTCCGGCCCGGATGCGAATGCTGATTTCAGCGTAACCATTGACGCTCCGGAACTTTGTCCTCGTTATACCGCTCGCATTATTCGGGGCGTCACGATTGGTGACAGTCCGGAATGGATGCAGGACCAGTTACGTACGGTCTTCGCACCTGTGAGTAAAGACTGGAAACCGGTCAACAACGTTGTGGATATCACGAACTATGTACTGATGGAATGTGGTCAGCCGCTACATGCCTTTGACTTGTCCAAACTGCAGGGACAACAGATCATCGTCCGGGAAGCAACTGACGGTGAAGAATTCCAGGCCATCGACCATCATACTTATCAATTGTCACCGGGAATGTGTGTCATCGCCGATGCAAATCGCCCGGTAGCTATCGCCGGAATTATGGGCGGAGCCGATAGTGAAGTTAGCGACTCGACCGTCGACATCCTAATCGAGTCGGCAGCATTTTCACCAATGGCCACTCGTGCCACTTCACGGGCACTCAATCTTCACAGCCCGTCTTCCTATCGCTTTGAGCGTGCTCTGGACCCGGAAGGAGTGCAGTGGGCGGCCGATCGAGCATGTGAATTGATCCTGGAGCATTGCGGCGGAACGCTCGACGAAGGTTTGCTTGATGCTGGAGCGTCCAATTGGACACCGGAACCTGTCGTGATGAGGTTATCTCAAGTGGAACGCATTCTTGGTATCTCGATCGATGCCGAAGAAGTCAAACGGATCCTACTCGCATTGGGTAACTCCGAAACGGACAGCGACGATAGTTCGATCACGATCACACCACCAACCTGGCGGCGCGACCTGACTCGGGAAGCAGATCTTTTAGAAGAGATTGCGCGTATCCACGGATACGAAAAAATCCCCGAAGACGTTGGTGTGCCAATGGCAGCATCCTTCAAGAGCGACTGGGATCGAGTCGCTTCCAAACTGCGAACCACAATGACATCCATCGGTTTCGACGAATCACTAACTGCAAGTGTCGTTTCAACCGACTGGGCGTCCACCTATAGTCCGTGGTCAGATAAGCCACCATTGCGTACAGTCTCACCAATGCTCAAAGGAGCAGACGCATTACGAACCAGCCTGGTTCCCAGCCTCTTAGAGGTGCGACGTATCAATCAGTCACTGGCAAATCCAAGTGTTGAATTGTTTGAAACCGCTAAAATCTATTTACCCCAGGACGAAGGACTCCCTCAGGAACAATGGACTTTGGGAATCACCACCGGTCAGGGTTTCCATCATCTGAAGGGCGTCATTGAAACCGTATTGCATGCCCTCAAGGTCAATGGTCAACTCAAGGTGGAATCCACCTCTCAGGATTTGCTACACGGAGATTATAGCGCATCACTCACTCTCGATGGCGAGCACTTTGGCTTTCTGGGTGAGGTCAATGCCGGTGGCTTAAAGACGTTTTCACTGCGTAGCCCGGCCAGCGTGGCTGAGATCCGCATGGATTTATTGGTCAAACATTCCACCCTCATTCCCCAACATTCCCAATTAAGTAATTTCCCCGCGACCACAAGAGATCTAAATATTGTGCTCAATGAAACTGTTCGTTGGGATGCGCTGGAGTCCACGGTTAAGAATGCCGTCGACAGAGGTCTGTTGGAAGATATCACCTATCAGGAAACCTACCGTGATCCTGAGCGGGATGGAGCGAACGTCAAACGCGTACTGTTTACTGTAAAACTACGCCGAGATGATCAAACCATGACCAGTGAAGAAGCGGATGCTGTACGTGGACAAATCGTAGCGGCCATCGAATCTGAATTGGATGGTAAATTGCTGGGCTAACTGGTCTTGCCTGATTTGGTAATCTTCATCAAATTACGCATCCTCTTGTCTTACAGTTTTTAACATTCAATGTGGATGGCGTTTTCGAGTGTCGCTTTACGCTTTTCTTTCCTGGTTACTCTTCGCGCCGATCGCTCAGAACGATCAGCCTGTCGTTGTGCACTTTACAGCGCCATGGTGTGTTGCCTGTCAAAAGATGAAACCCACCGTGAAGTCACTCCAAAGAGATGGATACGACATCCGCATCGTCGATGTGACTAAAAATGAAGCATTGGCAAAGCGATATGGCATTCAGGAATTACCCGCATCTGTCGTCGTGCGTAAGGGAAAAATTGTGACACGCCAAATTGGCTTTGTCGAACCAACTCGCTTTACAGCCTTTATCAAAAAACAGCAGCCCGCTATTAAAACCAATACGATAAGTCCCGTTACCACAATCTCTCGGGCATCGTTACCGGATAGTTCCTTTCAAAAAGCCCGTGTCTCTCGTTGGATTAGTGTCAATCGTGCCGGCACGCCATCGCTGACACAAATATTGCCAAATGTAACAGGGCGTCAGCTATTAAAAGCGACCGTCAGAATCGAATTACGAGATACTACCGGAGTGTCCTATGGCAGCGGCACGATTATTCATGTTCAGCAGGGGCGGGCTCTGGTCGCCACGTGCGGGCATCTATTCCGTGAATCTCAGGGCAAGCAACCTGTCGGCGTTGACGTGTTTTACCCAAGTGGTGTTCAACGCGTGACAGGACACGTTCTTATCTATGATTCCGAAAAGGTTGATGTCGCGTTAATGACCATTCCGGTTGAGGCGGGTATCAATCCTATCGAGCTGAGTCCGGGTGAAGGACTACAGGCCGGGCAACGAGTCTTTACGGCGGGCTGTAACGGTGGTGCCCGACCTACACTTCAACGCTCTCAGATCAATTCGCTCAACCGATACGAAGGCCCTGAGAATATCCAAACTGCCGGCGCTCCGGTCGGTGGGCGTAGCGGCGGTGGATTGGTGAATCAAAAGGGAGAGCTCATCGGGATTTGCAATGCGGCAGATACCGAAGAAGATGAAGGGTTCTATGTTAACGCCCAGTACATTCGAGTTATGATGAAGCAACTTGGCATCGAAGATCTGTTAAGTCACTAAAGATCCACTCTCAAAGGACACTCTGCAACACGCCCTACTTCTTCGGGCCCACGTCGTTGACCATACTGTGGCCAGCCGGAGAGACCCTCGAGTTCGGGCATTAATTCCAGGAGTTGTGATACGAGTGTTTCGGCCAAAGCGGTCATCTTTTCAGACTTTGCTTCTTCGTTAATACTGACGGCACTACGCATGATTCTCACCATCGCCGCTCGTTTTTTAACCGGGTTCTCCAACGTCGACTCAGGTTCTTCAATCAGATTCGACAGTGGAACATCGAGTGCTTTGCTCCATTTTGTCAATTCGGTCAACGTTAGATTTGCCGTCGGCTTTTCCTGTTTTCGTAAGGTTCGTACATCCGTTCCGGTGTGTCGAGCAACACTTCTTAATGTCATGTCCTGTTGTTCGCGCACGTAGGCGATTCGATTTACCGGCCGATCCGTTTGTTCCACAGGTAATGAAAATTTTCTTTGGCGAGCTTTAGGCTTGGACTCCACTCGAGATCGCTTCATCGAAGCAGGTGCGAGTGCATCTAAGAGGTTAAATTGAAGATCGACAGTTGCCATGGGAGGGCCTTTCGCAAGAACCGGGTTATTTACTTACCCCCGTTAGACGCGCTAACGGCTATGCGCGTTCCACAGAAAATCGAAAAAAAGTGGAATTTCTGCCTAACCCCTATAAACCCCCGTTTTTGCAGGGCTTCACCTTATTGATAACGTTCGAATAACAAATAACTCGTTCACCTTCTATTCTTCGTTATCATGGTTACAAATTCGCTCGAACCCTTCATAATGGACAGACGACGATCACCAAACAGTAGGCGCTTGTATGACCACAACATCGCATGAATCCGGACCTGATTTTTCTCGTAATAACGGGCTGTTGCCTGCGATTGCGCAAGATGCAGGTTCCGGTAAAGTCCTGATGATGGCCTGGATGAATGCCGAAGCGTACCAGGAAACTGTTCGTACCGGCCGCGCCGTTTACTTTAGCCGCAGCCGAAACAAACTTTGGTACAAAGGCGAAGAAAGCGGGCATGTGCAAACCGTCGAACAACTACTGGTTGATTGTGATCGAGATACGATACTCATGAAAGTTCGCCAGCAAGGTGCTGCTTGCCATGAAGGATATGAAAGTTGCTTCTTTACAGAAGTCACCGAGTCCGGACTTAATATCATCGAAAAACAGCTCGTCGATCCAGACGAAGTCTACAACAAATAAACCCTCGTAAATCAAGGACTAAGATAAATGAGCGCCGAAGCAAAGATTGAAGAACTAGGACTAGAATTACCTCCTGCTCCCAAGCCCGGAGGTGTCTATAAACCTGTCGTAATCAGTGGCAACATGTGCTACGTCTCCGGTCATGGGCCCTTACGTCCCGACGGCACGATGTTCACCGGTCGCGTCGGAGCCGACGTGGATCTGGAATATGGTTACCAATCTGCTCGCCAAACCGGTCTGGCAATTCTGGCAACTTTGAAAGCCAATCTTGGCAGCCTTGACCGGGTAAAGAAGGTTGTCAAAACACTTGGCATGGTCAATTGCAGTCCTGACTTTGGTGAACAACCCAAGGTAATCAATGGGTATAGTGACCTGCTAGCCGAAGTGTTCGGTCAGGAAAACGGAGTAGGCGCTCGAAGTGCCGTCGGCATGGGAGCATTGCCTGGAAATATCACGACGGAAATTGAAGTTATTTTGGAATTAACCGACGAGTAAAAACTCTGCCGTCTCCAGCGACATCCCTGAGAATTCTTCATGACTGAACGACGAAAAATCCTCGTTACATCCGCGTTGCCTTACGCCAACGGGCCGATCCACATTGGGCATCTGGTCGAGTACATACAGACCGATATCTGGGTGAGGTTTCAAAAACTACGGGGGCACGAATGCATCTATCTCTGTGCCGACGATACTCATGGTACGGCGATTATGATGAGCGCCCAACGCACCGGCTGTACTGAAGAAGAGTGGATCGCTGGCATTTCCGAAGAGCATCAGCGGGACTTTGCGGGCTTCGGCATCGAGTTTGATAATTATGGCAGTACGAACAGCCCGGAGAATTATGAGCTTTGCAAAGAATTCTGGCAGGCATTTCGTGATGCCGGTCTGGTGAAGGAAGAAGTCGTCACACAGTTGTTTGATGACGAAAAGGGAATCTTTCTGGCAGACCGCTTTGTGCGTGGCAGTTGCCCCAAATGCAACGCTGAGAATCAGTACGGTGATAGTTGCGATCAATGCGGTGCCACGTATAGTGCGCGTGATATCCTCAATCCAGTTAGCACGATCTCCGGAACAACTCCCAGTGTCAAAACAGCTGATCATCTCTTTATTCAGATTGAACAGCTTCACGAGTTCCTGGAGGAGTGGACTCAATCCGGTACTCACCTGCAAAGCGAAATCGCTAATTACCTCAAAGGACATTTTCTAAGCGAACCGCTGCGTGACTGGGACGTATCACGACCGCAACCCTACTTCGGCTTTGAAATCCCGGACGCTCCCGGGCACTTTTGGTTTGTTTGGTTTGACGCTCCGATTGGATATATGGCATCCACCAAACAATACTGTGATCGTACCGGTGATGACTTCGACTCATGGTGGCGGAACCCCGACACCGAGATCCACCATTTCATCGGCAAAGATATTACCTACTTCCATACGCTGTTCTGGCCAGCCATGCTCAAAGTCGCTGACTTCACTCTGCCTGAAAAAATTCATATCCACGGTTTTCTCACTGTGGACGGTCGTAAGATGTCTAAACGCGATGGCACGTTTGTCAAAGCTGAGACCTTCCTGAAACATTTAAATCCTGCCGCATTGCGTTATTACTATGCCTCCAAGCTAAATAACCGAGTCGAAGATCTGGATTTGAATTTGAAGGAATTCACTACCAAAGTGAATACGGATCTCGTTGGCAAAGTCGTTAATCTAGCCAGCCGGACTGCAAAATTCGTTCAGGACATCGGACTGGCTGAGGAATATCCTGATGACGGAGGGCTCTTCCAGTTGGGAGCTGAGGCCGGCGAAGCAATTGCCGAGGCTTATGAAACGTGCGACTTCAATCGTGCTATGCGATTAGTCATGGAGTTGGCTGACCGTGCCAACCCTTATGTGGAAAGTCACGAACCCTGGAAACTTAGGAAAGATCCCGAACGGCAGGATGAACTACAACAAGTCTGTACAGTCGCACTCAATTTATTTAGACAGATCGCTATCTATCTAAAACCCGTATTACCTGAAATCGCGGAAAAGACCAGTGCCTTATTAGGGGACCCGATTAGCTGCTGGTCTCAGGCAGCGACTCCCTTAACAGGCAGGGAGGTCGCGAAATTTGAACACATGATGAAACGTATTGAAGAGAAAGATGTAGATGCCATGATTGATGAATCCAAAGAAGAAAATGCCGCTGCTGCAGAAGAAGATACCACGGAGACACAAACCGGTGATAGTGCTCAACCACTGATCGACGAGCCACTGGCCGACGAAATTACATTCGACGATTTCATGAAAGTCGACCTGCGTGTCGCTCGGGTCGTCAAAGCCGAACATGTGGAAGAAGCTAACAAACTACTCAAGCTAACTCTAAGCCTTGGCGGAGATGAAACTCGGCAGGTTTTTGCAGGCATTAAAAAAGCCTACAACCCTGAAGATCTTGAAGGCCGACTGGTCGTTATGGTCGCGAACCTGGCTCCACGTAAAATGCGGTTTGGTGTCAGTGAAGGCATGATTACTGCTGCCGGCCCCGGAGGCGAAGAAGTCTTCATGCTGGGAATTGACGAAGGCGCTCAACCCGGACAGCGAGTCCACTAACGCGTCACTCGCCCACTTCAGCTGCTCCCATTCGTTTCCCGTCTGTTATGACTGTAACAGGCGGGAATTCTTCTTTGGTCAAATGACCCGTGACGGTCGAAGCTGCGCCAATACCACGGTCATGCGGACTATCAAAACGAAGCGACGCATAATCCACGTCATTCTCTTCCTGATACAAATGCAACGTCTGTGTAGGATAGGCGAATTGAACATTCAGGGTCTGTGCAACCCGGATAATATCGGTCAACAAACGGTGCCTCTCCCGCAATTCCGTTGGCCAGTCATCACACTCAAAAAACAGATACAACAAGACGTCGATACTGCTGGCACCTAATTCATTGACATAAACCTGAAAATAATCTTTACGGGTGTAGGGATGCCGACGAATAACTTCACGCACTGCTTCACAAAAGGCATCAAGCTGTTCCGGCGTGGTATCGTACTGCACACCCAGCTTGGTAGTGAACCGACGAAATTCGCGTTTGCCCATATTGTCGACAATCGCCGTGGTTAATCGGCTATTCGGTAACACAATAACCGAGTTGTAGAAGGTCCGCACTCGCGTACTTCGCATACCAACATTCTCAACCGTCCCTTCAACACCGTCCGAAACAATCCAATCTCCAATCTCAAACGGACGATCCGCCAGAACGGTGAGAGACCCAAATAAATTGCTGAGCGTGTCCTGAGATGCAAACGCCAATGCTGCACCCCCAATTCCCAATCCACCGATCAAAGCCGTTACGTCTAATTGAAAAACATCTGCAAACAACACAAGCCCAACGCAGACAGCAAAAGCCTTGAGTGCTTTCCGCACCAAAGGAATGAGCAGGTCGTCAAACCGCGTCTCCGACGCAGTTGCCTTACGAGCGGCAAATGTAGAAAACCAATCGATAAGTCGAAAAGCTGTCCAGACAGCCGCCACAACAGTAAAAAACTTTAGAGCGACTGTCACGATTAAGAGCAAGCCTATCGGTAGCCCAATGCAGAAGGCACCCCAATACCAGACTACTGCCTGAGCGAGTAGCCCTACCGGCTTCCAGGCCTTTTGTTGGTTCTTTTTGTCATCGGCAGTATCCTGACTCTTCTCTCCACGACGCAACCAGTCGACCACTCGGGTCAAAAGCCGCCGAACAGACAGGTCGATTAAGAATCCCAGAAATATTAGCAGCAAACATCCTATCCATTGATAGTCGGCCAGCAAGAACCTGACCGTATGGAGAGATTCGGGAAATAGCTCTTTGAATGCCATTGCCCAGTTTTCATTCAATTCCATTGTCGGACTCAAGCTGAACGCCTGTTCCGCAGATTCTGTCTCCTGACCGAATCCTGTTGAAGGTAAGAATCCCAGAGCACCGACACTGACGAGTAGCTTGGTTAACGAACGCATGATAGCAGTCCCCACTTTTACAAATTGGTATCGCGCAAAGTATATCAATCACCAAGACATCGGTAACAGGCCGATTGTGTTATTGATGAAGCGAGAAAGCCCAGCGAGAAAGGAGGGTTCGACCAAGCAAAGAAGTCAAAGCGACCATCATGATACCCAAGAGCGTCGACAAAAGAATGCTTGCATAAAGCACTTCGACCTGATGATTCTGGCTACCCATGAAAATATAGTAACCTAGCCCTCGTTGGCTAATGCCATGCCCAGCCATGTATTCTCCGACAACAGCACCGACGATCGTGAGTCCGGCCGACACTCGTGCTCCGGTAAGTAAGTGAGGAATCGCATTGGGGAGCCTGAGCTTCAACAGCATTTGGAACCGGTTGGCCTGATAGAGTTGCATCAGTTCGGCTAGACCGGGGTCCACTGTGGTTAAACCTGTCGTCACATTAGTCACCACAGGAAAGATACTTATCACTGTCACGATAACAACGACACTACCCAGCCCACCTCCAAACCAGATGATGACAAGCGGAGCGATAGCTACAATCGGCACTGTTTGCAGCAATATCATATATGGATACATGCAGGCTTTGACCAACGCGGATGACGAAAAGAGCAGAGCCAGAATTGTCCCCAGGCTAACCGAAATCACAAAACCCGTCATCGCGGCGCGGCCAGTAACCAGGGTCGCCTGGAAAAGCTGAGAACCTCTGGCCCAGCTTTCCTGAGCAATCTCGAGGGGATTAGGTAAGATGATTCGCTTGAATTCGAATAACTGATCCGCTAATTGCCATCCGGTAAGCACCACTATCAAAAACATGACCGGCAGGAGTATCTGACGACTATTCCAATGTCTCATGCCATCGCCTCCTGCAAATGACGAGTCACTAATTGAACACTTTGTAGATAATCCGGAGTAGTCCGCAATTCCGGAGAACGCTCCTTAGGTAAGGCAATCTGAAGATCTTCGATAATCACACCTGAGTCGTTCATCACCAGGATTCGTTCGCTCAGGTAAACCGCTTCAGATACATTGTGTGTCACGAACAATGTCGTCAACTGCTGGTCTCGACAGATCTCATGACTCAACTGATTTAGTTGCTGTCGTAATAACTCATCCAATGCGGCAAACGGCTCATCCATAAAGAGAATGTCAGGCCGGGTTACCAATGCTCGCGCCATGGAAACCCGCATTCGCATACCACCGGAAAGCTCTCGTGGATACTTCTCCAGGTCTGCCTTAGCCAATCCAACCATGGAAATTGCTGACAGGATGGATTTCGAATCTACTTCCAGACGCGATGCCTGCAGCTCCATCGGAAGTCGAACATTATCCCAAACGGTGCGCCAAGGCATCAGGGTTGGATCCTGAAATACAAACGCCGGCGTTTCAAAGTTTGTCTCAAATTTTTCTGACTCACGGGGAACCAGATTCGCTACAGCTCGTAACAATGTTGATTTACCACACCCCGATGGTCCTACAATCGAACACCATTGCCCCTCAGGTATCTGAAGAGAGAGGTTCTGCAAAACGGGCGTGCCACCAAGTTTGACATTGAGCGATGAAATATCGATACTGTTTTTCACGAATTCAAGAACGCCAGTAGTAATTCCGGAACTGATTTAATGCGAAACTGCTTTTATAATAGACAACTTCCAGCAAACAATGACAACTAACCCTCCCCGACAAACTAATTCATGATTCCAAAACCACTCCCTGAACTTCCAAACCAGATTCCTGTACAGGGTGCGATTCCTGCTGCCATTGAAAAGCAATTACTTGGCATCATTATCGTCGACCATGGCTCAAAGAGAGATGAAAGCAATGTCTACGTGCAGGAAATTGCTCGGTTGTTTCAAGAGCAAACGGACTTTCATATCGTGGAACCTGCTCATATGGAACTAGCCTCGCCGGATATCGATACAGCCTATCATGCATGCGTACAACGAGGTGCCAAATACATCGTCGTTCACCCTTACTTTCTGGCACCGGGACGACATTGGCACGAGCATATTCCTGAGCTGGCTCGAATGGCGGCTCAGAAACACCCCCAAACCGCCTGCGTTGTCACACCTCCACTTGGAATCCACGACGCAATGGTCGATATTATGGCAACACGGATTGAAAATGCGCTCTCGCCAACTTCAGAAATCACTCATGAATAATCAACCATACTACTTACTCGTCCTGCTTGTCGGATTACTACTCGGATGTAATTCCCCTGATCCAATCGTCGATTCTGAATCGGAACAGGCATCTACAAAAACACTCACCAAAGTGACTCTCCAGCTCAACTGGTTTCCCGAAGCGGAACATGGCGGGTATTACGCAGCAGCCTTACATGGGTTTTTTGAAGAAGAAGGGCTCGAGGTCGAAATTCTTCCGGGAGGCCCCAATAGCCCGGTGATCCAACAACTCGTCTCATCGCAAGCTGAATTTGTCGTTGGCAACGCTGATCAGGTACTTACAAGCCGTGCGAAGGACTCTGAAGCGGTCGCCTTATTCGCTCCTCTGCAAAACAGCCCTCGCTGTATCATGGTGCACGAAGCTGCGGGCATCAAAAGCCTTGCCGATCTCAAAAACATGACGTTGGGCATGAGTGCCGGACGAGCCTTCGCACTGTACATGCAAAAACACCTTTCTATGGAAAACGTCACGCTTGTAGGGTATCCGGGAAGCCCCGCGGTATTCGTCAATGATGAGACTTTTGGACAGCAGGCATATGTGTTCAGTGAACCATTTGTTGCCACCAAGCTAGGTGCAAAACCTCTAGCTTTAATGGTCTCAGATATTGGGTACAACCCTTACACAAGCTTACTGATTACCACCCAACAACGAATTGACACTGACAACGAGTTGGTGCAAAAAATGATCCGAGCAAGCAAAAAAGGTTGGATTCAATACTTAAAGAACTCAGAAGAAACCAACCAACATATTCACTCTCTGAATGAAGAGATGGGTTTGGATATTCTTGCCTATGGTGCCAAAGTGCTTCAGGACCTCTGTCTGCCAGACAGCGCCTCCCAGGAACATCTTGGAGCGATGAATCTCCAGCGTTGGACTGACTTACGTGATCAATTGATTGAAATTGAGTTAATCGACAGTTCGGTAGACCCGGCTGCTGCCTTCCTTAAATAATATGTTCGACCATTTCCGCTAACAGCGATTATGAAAGATTTGGTATCACCTTCAGTAATGGGGTATTATCAATGATAGTGAATTCATTCTTCTTTGGACAAAAACCATGAACACTTCGCTGCTATTACTAGCTCAAACCGGTCCCGCAACTATCGGGGCCATTTTCATCCTTGCCATCATCATGCTGGGGCTGGTCATTATCGCCCTCAAGTATGGTTCTCTGTGGTTCGAAGGATATAACTGTGGTGCACAAATTGGCCTGTTCGAACTGGTTATGATGGGTCTGCGTCAGGTCAATCAAAAGGCGATCATGAAGGCTAAAATCAAAGCGGTCCAGGCAAGCCTCAAGACAGAACGCGACCGCCAGCCCGGTGTTCCCTATGACGGAACTTTTGTGACAACCCAAAGACTCGAAGCTCATTATCTAGCCGGGGGTAATGTAGGTAATATCATTGAAGCGTTAGTCGCCTCTAAGAATGCCGGTATCGCGTTAGAATTCGATCAGGCTGCCGCCATTGATCTCGCCGGACGAGATGTCGTCGAAGCTGTCCGCACCAGTGTGGATCCGAAAGTGATTAGTTGCCCGGACCCACATCGCAGTGGTAAGGAATATTTGAGCGCCGTTGCAAAGGATGGCGTGGAACT
>DEAW01000073.1 GCA_002348315.1 Planctomycetaceae bacterium UBA2972
TTTTCATAGACATCTTCGAGGTCGATTTCTTTCGCGACGCTTACACCGTCTTTCGTGACGGTTGGCGAACCGAAGCTCTTTTGCAGAATTACGTTTCGTCCTTTGGGCCCCAATGTCACCTTGACGGCCCGAGCCAATTTCGAAACACCACGACGAATCGCTTCGCGAGCTTCCTGATCAAATGCAATGATCTTAGCCATGAGATAAACTCTCCCTTAGTATTTTTATTATCCAGTCTGGTCAACGGCTCGATGGAGACCGCCTTCAGAAATTATTTTGATTTACTCGATTACAGCCAGAACGTCAGCTTCTCGCATCAACAACAACTCCTGGTCGTCAACGCTAATCGCTTCACCGGCATAACTACTGAAAATGATGCGATCACCTGGTTTCAGCTGAAGTGGAATTTTTGATCCGTCACTGGTCATGATGCCATCACCAATGCTGACGACCGTACCACGAGCAGGAGCATCTTTGGCTGAATCTGGCAGCACAATCCCCCCAGCAGTTACTTCTTCGGATTCATCACGCTTTACAACAATGCGGTCACCTAATGGTTGCAGTTTTGCCATCTGTGTCCCTTACCTCCGGAATCAAAGCTTGTTTCTGGCAAGCACGAATCGCTAATCGTGATTCGTTGATTATTCTTATCTTGTTAAACCTGTCCCCAATCAACATTCTCACTTCGTGAAAAATCTATCGATCAAGTTAGATTGTTTACTAATTGCAAGTCCCGTGCCAAAACCATGAGTACACACTATCAGCCACTCAAGACATGCCATAAAGGATTAAAGATAAGTCAAAAAAGGTGGTTTATCTATGGGGGAGATCTAGTTTTTTAGATTTTTAGGTGATCCTCAAATTCCTAAAATCTGCCAAATTGACAGAATGCCACTCAGGACTCGTTTTAACCTGCCAAATTGGTGATTCCCATGACACAACCATCTCGAACAAGCCCATTTGCTAAACAACAATCTTCTGATTGATTTATCACTCTTTTATTGCACAATGTATACTTCATAAACCATGAGTCACCGCCCTATGCGGATGGCACAAGAACAGCTTGTTTCCAATTCGCTTTTTGAAAAGGTCACTTCATGCCGATTCCGGTCTCTTGCCAATGTGGCTACCAAGTCGACGCACCAGATCAATATGCTGGTCAACAAGTTCCCTGCCCGCAATGCAGCCAGCCACTCATGGTGCCAAACGCAACGCCTGCACCCGCCACCGCAGATGCCGGACTTGGCGGCGCACTCGAAGGCCTTGGCATTGAAGCAGGATCGGGAGGAATCCCCTGCCCTAATTGCCTCGATGCTGAAATCCCCGTTGGTGGAATCATTTGTGTCGCCTGTGGATATAACGCCGAAACCGGTAGCCTCATGGGGGATGGCGAGGTCCGCCAGAAGAAAGCATTCGGAGCAGCTACCTATACCTACCGCTCATATGGCAACGAGCAGCTTGATCACGCCGCCTCACTGATGGAAAAAGAGTTACTGGAGATTAATGCCGAAGGTGGTTTACCTTACTGGTTTTGGCTGTTTGTCTTTTTCAACGTCATCTCCTTTGGGTTGGGACTCGCCATGTTCTCGCTAACCTGGTTCTCACTCAGCGGTGAAACATTAAAAATTGCATCACTCCGTGGTAGCGGCGTCACCCAACTGGAAAGAGAAGCAGAACTCGATCCCACAAAAAAGGATGCCGTTTTCCTGTTGGTCTCTGAAGCTGAAATCTCTGCCACTCCGTCCAAACCTAAAAAGGACGAAAATAGCACGACAGGCTCGATGACCCAAAAAGCCAAACCCGGAACCTTTGTTTACCGAGTGGATGAGCAAAATGGATATTTTCGCTTTAAGCCGCTGCCGGACCAAACCAATTCCGGTCCGGGTGGATGGGTGCCATCCTCCGGAGTGATTCACGTATCGCGTGAACAAATCGACCTGATCATTATCGGCAACAACACTGACTCCCCAAAAGAACTTCGCCCCATCACCGACGAAGCAACCTATGCCTTGTACATGGGATTAGGATCGTACTGCAAGATCGAATTCTATATCGGACTGGTTTACTACGTGATCTGCCACATTTCGATTGCAACCTGGGCCGTCAAAGATGAACAAATTCAAGCAATCCTTGCCTGTTCCATCCCCGGATACAACATGGTTTGGGCGTTCATGAGACGAAAATATGTAGGCGGATTAGGAGTGATGGCTATTCTGGCTTTTACAATGATCTTTGGATCACTGATCTTGGAAGCCTTCGTTCCGGAGTTACTGCCAACCGTTGCCGGTGCCTCCGACAAATAAGCAGACAACCACTTGGCCGATCCAGCTACCAACCAAGCGGCAACCAGATAGACTGCTAGTTGTCGAAAATGCCTGAGCCAAACTTTTCAGCAGGCTGCCCAGCCGGCATAGACTGCTCGGAATCTATTGATCCAATTTGTTCCGGCCGCTGGGAAGGCTTCTTATGAAGATGAGGCCCGCCGGATTTAGAATTTCCCGGCGAAATGGCCTCGCCCCCCTCGTCATAGCGACTCGAATTACCAGGCTCTCGAGAACGAGCCAGCTCAGCTTCATACTCCACTAACACACTCGTTTGGATCATTTCTCGACATTGCGAGTTTATCGGATGGGCAATGTCTGCATAAAGTTTAGAGCGGCTATCCTGATTTTCATCAGAGGCACGATGCCTAATCTTATTACCGCACTGATTGCAATACGCCGCCCGGGTGTGGTTCTTGCAGTGACACCGTGAACAATGCGCCGTCATCTTGCGACTCGGCATGGCCACAAAGGGACCGTTCGTTCCTTCAATGATCTTTAAGTCCCGTACCACAAAACTGTTGTCAAACGTGATACTGCAGAAGGCCTGCAAGCGATCATCCGTGTCTTCAACCAACTTGACTCGAACTTCAGTAATCTCCATGGCTTGTACTCCCTAAGCCAAACATTACGATAACCCCACCTTTGCCTAAACCAATCCTGCACAAACACTCTTACGACCAACGTCTAAACGAGTCTTTGCTGTTCTTTGTTTAACCTGTTTATCCTGTTAAACAACTTAATTAGGATTACTAACTTTTTAGGTTTGCTTTAGGCTGCACAGCCAAACGACTGTCCCAGTGTATATGTATCAATCACTGCTCCGAGCTTCGTTTGACGAAGACGTGAAGCAATGTGTTTAGCTTGGTTCCGGTGACGGCACACTAGAAAAAATGTGCTGCCACTACCTGTCATTTGGAATCCCGGCACATCATAGCCACCCAACTTCTGAATCAGTGATTCCAATTCCGGCAGTTCCGCCAACGCCGATTGAACCAGACGGTTATGCAGTGATCTGCCAACTCCCGACACATCGCCTGAACAAAATGCAGCCAGCATACTGTTCATTGGCTGAGGACTGTCAAAACCAAAATCCGCCACACGACTGAAAACAGCCGGTGTCGACAAACCGGCAGCCGGTTTGATTAACACAAGCGGCAGACTTTGTCCTGCAGCAATCGGTGTGACAACTTCACCTCGCCCCTGGCAGCGAGCCGGACTTTGGTAAAGGAAAAACGGAACATCACTACCAATCTGAGATGCCAGACGACAACAGGAATCAAAGGAAAGTGGATTTCCACTGAGTCTGTTGGCTCCGATCAACGCAGCCGCGGCATCACTGGAAGCTCCTCCTAATCCGGCGGCTGCGGGAATCCGCTTTACCAGATCAACAGCGATTCCAAGCGAATCCCCTCGAACCTCCTGCAATTCCTGATGAAATAACAAGAGCGTGCGATAGACCAGATTGTCCTCTACCACCGGAAGCTCCGGCTGATGTTCTAACCCCCGAGCCCAACGGGACTTGAGAGTAATACCGGGAGTCTGAGTTGGAGTCAGCGTCAGCGTGTCATAGAGAGCAACGGGTGCCATTAGCATGTCGAGTTCATGAAACCCGTCATCACGTTTTCCAAGAACCTCAAGAAAGAGGTTGATTTTGGCCGGAGCCAATACCTCCAGCTGTGGGCCATCCTGCCTAATGAACATGATGCGTCATCTCTTTGTAAAAAACCAACACCCTGGATCTGATTCCATGACAAGGTGCAATCAACTGATGACAAATGGATTCGTGACAAGTTTTGCTGAAGCAATGAAGACCATCCAAACTCGCATCAGGAAAAACCCAAATTGAGTAAACGTCTTATATCGGTCAGCGACTGGAGTATTTGGTATACCCGCAGTGACAATCTAATCTGCTTCGCAAGTCAACTTGCCAATCAACCGCAACAATTGACCTACTAAAAATTGTATCGCTCACTCGAATCGCGTCAAAAAAAATATCCCAAACAGAACGAATCCTGCCGATGAAAACTAAGGACATTCGCACGAATCCCCTAAATTAGCGGTATTAAGAATACTTACATCATTCAAAATAAGTTCATTACAAAACTCTCAATTACGAGCACTCGAGTGGCAAAAACCGAACATCCTGTAAAAATACGCACGCCGCTGGATTTCTTAATCAATGCACTCAAGGGTGTATTTATGGGAATTGCCGACGTCGTCCCCGGAGTATCCGGAGGTACGATCGCTTTGGTAATGGGAATCTACGATCAACTCATTGTGACGGTTACGCGCGTCGATACGCAGTTGCTCAAGATGCTGCGAAGGCTCCAATTCGCCAAAGCCGCCAAACATCTCAACCTTGGATTCATTCTGTCGCTCGGGCCGGGCATCCTGGCTGGTATCTTCTGCATGTCCGCGGTTGCGGCAACACTGCTTGAAGACCCCGTCAGCAGTCAATTTACATTCGCTACTTTTTTCGGGATGATTTCAATCTCGGCCTATCTGGTCATCGAAATGATTGAAGCGAAATCCGCCGCCGCTAAACTGGTCATATTGTTGCTCATCCTTAGCGGACTGATTGCTGCCTTGCTGATAAACCAGCTGCAGGCTCAAGACCAACAGACTGTCGACTCCAGCCCCTCAGAAATCTATATCTTCCTCTGTGCCGCCATTGCGATCTGTGCAATGATCCTGCCCGGTATCAGCGGTTCCATGATTCTGATGATTCTGGGCGTGTATCATCACATCGTTAAGCTACCGAAAGGATTATTTGACGAGTCCCAGCGTAGTGACGCCCTGATCGGGCTGGTCGTGTTTGCCTGTGGTGCGTTCCTCGGTTTGATGGTATTTAGTCGGATCCTGAAATGGTTGCTTACTCATTTTCGGAATTCACTCTTGGCGGTTTTGACCGGAGTGATGTTAGGAGCATTACCTGTGCTTTACGCTGAAGCATTTCGACTACAGCCACTAGAAGATACCTCGACTACCTCGCTGATCGCATTGATCGCAACGGTAATCGTGGCTGCACTGGTCATGTTCGGTATCACTCGCAAAGCAGCTGCTTTGACGCAGGCGACTGGACAGTCCGGCAATTCTTGAAAATAACAGGCCATAGAAAAAGGCCGTCCCGATTGAGGAACGGCCTTTTTAAGTTTGTATGTTTTTTCTTGCTTGTCTTAGCTAAGGCGAGATTTCTGAGCACGTCGTTCTGCACGCAGTCTAGCTCGTCGTTTAATATCACTTGGTTTTTCGTAGAACTTACGACGTCGCATCTCTTTCTTGAGACCACTTCGCATAACCAACTTACCAAAACGACGTACAGCTTCCTGAATCGTCTCTTTATCACGAACGATTACTTTTACCACGGCTTTCGTGCCTACCTTCCAGGGTTCAAAAAATAATATTGGGTACAGTCCACAGTACTGAATACTGCGTAAACTAAAATTCTACACCGAGGATCGACACCTTTACCACCCCCAATTTAACGCAATTTGAGAGAGTTATTTCTTTGCGGCCAGACTCGCACATACCAGGTATTTATCACTACGGGCAAAAACATGTTTATTGGCATAGGCAGGGTGGCTCCAGCATACACCTCCACGCTGTCGCAATTGATCTTCGGTCGGATCGATCAGCTTCGCCCGACTGATTTCGGTCAAACCTTCCGGAGACAAACGGCCAATCACCAATTCACCACGTTCGTTAAACATCCAAATGTTTTCGCCGTTCTTCACAAAATGAATCGTGCTCCAGCGAGCCCGGGGAGTCGCAGTCTGGTCTTCCCAGACCCGATCACCCGTCTTCAAATCCAAACATCGCAGTTCACCATAACTGTCCACTCCGTAGACATGACCGCCAAGCACAATGGGAGTACTGATAATCGAATGAATACCATCGGTGTGGCGTTCATCCTCGCCCGTGCGTTGCCAACGTTGCTTCACCGCCAGTTTGTCCTGAGCTAAGTCGAGCAGCATACAACCATCGTAAAAACTGGTTAAGAACAACTGATTGCCGGATTTGACCGGCGTTGCGACTCCGATAGGCATTCGACTCGGGGGCCAAATGTGCTGCCAGTAGACTTCACCACTTTGTGGTGCCAAACCAGCAACAGAATCGCCCGTCCAGACAACCACCACCTGCTTCCCCGCTTGCTCAATGAGCAGAGGAGATGCATAACAGGCCCGGTCTTTCAAAGCCGTCCACTGCTCTTTACCAGTCTTGATATCAAACCCCGCCACGGTTGCTGATTTCCCACCCAGCTGAACGATGACCGTAGAGTCAACAATTAAGGGTGAACCGGCAATCCCCCAAATCGGCATTTGAATATCGTATTCTGCGTTTAAATCGTGTTGCCACTGAATGTCACCGCTCTTGGCATCAAAGCAATGAAAATGCCCCATCGCTCCCAACGCATACGCTTTTCCGTCCAACACGGTGACAGCCGCCCGGGGACCGGCAGTATAGCCAATCTTGTATTCGCATTCGTACGAATATTCCCAGATCGTCTGCCCCGTCTGCTCGTCAAAACACAACACTCGCTCCGACTGAACCGGTTCGGTCGTACGGTCCGTGAGATACACTCGGCCATTGGCAACCGTCGGAGCACTATACCCGGAGCCAACAGGCACCTTCCACTTCAAGGCAATTTCCTCGGTCTCAAATTTCGAGATGATCCCTTTTTCATGCCAGACTCCATCTCGTGTTGGTCCACGCCACTGAGGCCAATCCTCAGCCTCGACCGTCGGAGAACTCAATACGCCAATGATAAACAGCACAGCGGTACGACGAATGAATTGCATGATTTCACCTAATTGGATTGAATGGATTGGGATTAAGACTGGTCAGTATACCAGATTCCCCTGCCAGAGAATCGAAAGGAATCTGTCACAGCCTATATTAGGATACACCATAAATCGCTCGGTTCATCTTGGAGCGATTCGCCAATTTCGCTAGATTATTTGTGAGCTACAAATAACACACTCGCTTTTTAATCACAGCCCGGAAAGGATTCCGAGACCGATGACCTCCAAATCAATCACGTTGGGTGAAATCGCTGATTTTCTTTCAGCAGAACTCGAGGGAAATCCGGAATTGCTCATCACTGATGCCGGTACCATTCGCGAAGGCACTGCAGACTGGATCACTGTTGCCAATGATGAAAAAAACCTTCGTGAGTTCGAGGAATCTAAGTTCGTCGCTGCAGTGGTTTCCCGAGACGCTTTGCTCTCAATCGATTCCGGTAAAAGTATCATCCGCGTAGAAAAACCTATCGAAGCCTTCGCTAAAGTTGTGCGCCTTTTCCGCAAGATGATGAAGCCGCGTGTTCCCGGAATCCATCCAACGGCTACAGTAAGCCCAACCGCGATTATCGGCGAGGACGTGTCCATTAATGCCGGAGTTGTTATCGGCGATGACGTTACTATCGGCTCGGGAACGTGCATTTTAGAAAACTCCGTCATCATGGACGGTTCCAGCATTGGATCACAAGTCATCATTTTTCCGGGAGTGGTTATCTACGACAATACACGCGTCGGAAATCGCTGCATCCTGCACGCCGGCTGTGTACTAGGCGCCTATGGTTTCGGCTACGATTCCTCCAGCGGCCAACACGAATTATCAGACCAACTTGGCTATGTCGTTTTAGAAGACGAAGTGGAAATCGGTGCCAACGCCTGCGTGGACCGCGGAACGTTCTCGACCACAACGATTGGCCAGGGAACAAAGATTGATAACCTGGTACAAATCGGTCATAACTGTCAAATCGGAAAACACAACCTCCTCTGCTCTCAGGTCGGCATTGCCGGTAGTTCTGTGACCGGAGACTATGTCGTCATGGGAGGCCAGGCGGGAGTTACTGACCATGCAACCATCGAAGCGCAAACCATGATCGGTGCCCAAAGTGGAGTCATCAGCAGTTTATCGAAAGGGACATACTTTGGCACGCCCTGTCGTGATGCCCGCCAATCGATGAAAGAATCTGCGGCACTCGCCAAACTACCCGCGTTATTGAAACGCATGAAGAAGCTCGAAAAGCTACTCGATTCTCAAACACCGGCAACCACCGGAGATGACAATTCTCAACAGGATGCTGCCTAGCTGTGAATGCCGTCCCTGCGTTAACTTCAGAAACCCGTCTTGATGCTGATGCCGTCGGCCTGCTTGCTGGCTGGGGCGATTATCCGGTCGTGGTGGCACGCAGTCTCAAGAAACAGGGATATAAAGTTATCGGCGTTGGAATTCGCGGACATGCTGATCCCGAACTGGCAAAGGAATGTGACGCATTTACCATGGGGCCGATCGCCAAAGTGGGAAAAGCCATTCGCTTCTTCAAACAACATGGAGCACAACATATAACGTTTGCCGGCAAAGTCCACAAAGTTCAGTACTTCCGAAGATTTGCCTGGCTCGACTATCTTCCCGACCGTGCCACGCTGCGAATGTTCTATGATTTCATCGTCACCAAAAAGAAAGATCGCAAAGATGATACGTTCCTACTGGCGTTCGTTAATCTATTTGAACGTCATGGCATTTTCGTCTTACCCGCCACTCATTTTGCACCGGAGTTACTCGTGAAAGAAGGCAATCTAACTGGGTCAAAAATATCCAAAGCACAACAGCTTGATATTCAATTTGGTTGGGAGCTAGCCAAACAAATGGGCGGGCTGGACGTTGGACAAACCGTGGTAGTCAAAAACCAGGCAGTACTCGCCGTGGAAGCCGTGGAAGGAACGGACCTTTGTATCCAACGAGCAGGTGAGCTTTGTCGGCAAGGTGATTTCACTGTCGTCAAAGTTGCAAAACCGCAACAGGACAGTCGGTTTGACGTCCCCGCTATCGGTGTCGGGACTCTTGAATCGATTAAGGCTGCGGGAGGCAAATGCCTGGCGATCGAAGCAGGACATACGATCATTATTAATGAGCCTGAAGTCCTCGAATACGCACGAAAACATAAGATCACAATGGTCGC
>DEAW01000079.1 GCA_002348315.1 Planctomycetaceae bacterium UBA2972
CAGGCAGTCGCCGAGAATCCGGATCTTCACTTTGAAAATCTTGTCACTGCCTTTCCTCAAGAGCTTACAAATAATGCGCATTCACGATATTGGATGCAAAGTGTTCCCTGGATTTTGGAATACAAAACTAAACTTCCGGAAGTAGTAAAAGACCCCAAGGCACTTCCACCCATTGACCCCTACGAAGAGCTACGAACACGAGCTTTAACAGTCTTTCTTGATCAACTCGCTGAAAAGGCTGACGCACGCAGTCGAAAACTCGCTGTTGATCTAGCGAATCAAACTTCCATGAAACGCAATCCAGAAATTCTCGTCGCGTTAGAGGCTTTACGCGCGTTCGAAACCGACAAAAAGGTGCTCGAAAATGCAAAAAAGGTTTTATCGCAAAGTCAGGGAGCCTTCCAGAAGTCGCTCCTGGCGGCCGTCTCCAAGGAACCAGACCATGGATTCGAATCTAAAGACGGCAAGATCAATATTCCAAACGAATTCTACAACGATGTCGTCTACTTCCGGGACTATGTAATGCCTGAAATGACCAAGGTGTTACGTGGTGATGAACGATCATGCATGATCTGCCATGGTGAACCAGGCCGTGTTCCTTCACTGGAATTACATCCACCAGACCAGGTTGGCTTCCTCTCTGTCGACCAGTTACTAATCAATTACCGCATTCTTCAACACCGAGTAGACGTGGGAGATATCATGAATTCAAAACTGATTCGAAAACCACTCAATGTTCAATCGGGCGAAGAAGATGGACATCAAGGTGGGCGTCGCTACCAACCTAATGACGCTGGCTACCTGATCCTCAAGAAATGGGTTGAAAACCAGGTCAATATTCAGAGTGAGTATGGATTACCCGAGAGAAACAAGAAATAACACATCAACCAGTGTTTATCTAAATTACGACTCACTTGACGTCGCAGGTAATATAAAGTGTAGTTTTAAATCCTACTCCCTTTAGATTACATGATACAAATGACTGCGACTGGGTCCTCCACAGATTCATCAGTAACACAATGGTTGCATGCTCTCAAAGAAGGTGACGACGAATCAGCCACGCAGATCTGGCAACGTTACTTCTCAGGACTCGCAACGATCGCTCAAAAATACCTGCAAGCCTCACCAAAGAGGATGGCGGATGAAGAAGATGTTGTAATCAACGCTTTTCAGGCTTTCTTTAACGGTGTCAAACACGACACTTTTCGACAACTGGAAGACCGCCATGATCTATGGCAAATCCTGGTGATGCTAATATTGTCCAAATTCACGACTTGGATTTCCATGATGGCAGACCATTTCTTGTCATGGAGTTTGTTGAGGGTCCCACGTTATCCACCTATTTACAGAATCACACTATTACACGGAACACAGCACTTAAATGGGTATCGGCGATTACTGCATCATTGCAGCAATTGCATAACCAACACATAGTGCACCGTGACATTACTCCCAACAATATTCTGATCTGCGAGGGCTACTAGAAGAGACTCTGGTTGTTTTTCTGACGGACTTCGCGGCATTGACATACTCGCTTTTCAACCGCGAACAGCCTCCGTCGCTGGAGGAGATCCATTACCTACCTCCACTCGAAGGCGACTTCATTTTAGTCTTCAAACTGACGGACCAAAAAAACAGTCAGTATCTGCATAGTTTTGAAAATGCGATTCTGAAAACCGAAGAAGGACTGGGAGTTGCAAAATACTGGATGCCTGAAACCGCCAACGTGGAAGCGACCGTAACATACCGTTTCCTCATTCCCTTTGAGATCGGGGAGGCCACTCTGACGATTCGTTCCCACGTTTTTACTAAAGCTAAATTCAACGAACGCTTTGCAGATTCAGCTTCTGTAATACTCGAAGCATCGACAGACGGAATATACTGGCAACAATTCAAGTCACATCAACACACAGACTCCGAACATGCAGCCAATGGCCCCTATGATATTTCACCCATGGTCGCTGGCGGTAATGAGATTTACATCAGAGCACGCATGTTGACCGACACAAACTGGCCAGGTGTCGGCCCGATTTATGCGCAGTTTTTACGTACGCCATTTCATGAACAGGACGATCAAACGAATTGTTTTCGATTGTCCGTAACTGCATGTGGTGAATAGACTCGCCATCTTAAGGTAATGCAAAGTGACGCTTGGCAAATTTAATATACTGTTGCCAATCATATGCATTCGCATCATGGTCACCACTTCTCATATGATAGCCAATTGTCCCACCTACCGGCGTATTAACTCGAGGGTGTTGTTGTTGAATTATCCCTGGCTTCTTAAACAACTCATATACAGGAGATGCGAGACGCCCACTTTCAAACTCCCCTTTAGGGTCAGCCCAGACATCCTCAATGGCGCTAGCAATGTAGACAGGTCGGGGAGCCATTAACGCGATTAACATGTGTTGGTCAACCGGTAACTGGTGCTCAAGGTCATCGTACTTTTGAAAGTTATCACAAAACCAATGCGGAAAGACGTTGTTGATTCTCTTTACGGTTTCACCATATCTGCGGCGACTCAAAGCCGCTCCACCACAACCTGAATCCGTGGAAATGACAATCGCAAATCGTTCATCTTCTGCTCCTGCCCACAACGCCGTCTTACCCAAACGCGACAACCCCGTTACAGCGACACGCTGATGATCTATTTGCTCATCCATTTCGAAGTAATCCATCATTCTGCTCAAGCCCCAGGCCCAACTCGCAATCGACCCCCATTCGTCTGCTTTTAATTTTTTACTGGAAGCAAAAACCGAATGAATACCGTTTTTCCACTGGTCATCGTAGTCCGGGTCGATATCACCGTAATAGGCGGTGGCGATCCCAAACCCAGCATTGATAAGCATCTCAACCTGCCACCGACTTACATTGGCACCGCGGGAGCCTTCATTGGCTCGGTTATCCTTGTGGCCCACTCGTGGATCGTTCCTAGCCCATTTTCCATGTACGGGAACCTCTTTTTCCGTCGTAACAGAGTGGTTACCGTTAAAATTCAATCCTGTAAAAATGGGAGCCTTCCCCGACGCTTCAACTACCTTTTTAGGAAGATATATCAAAACATCAATAAACGGCTCTTCCCCCTGAGCTTTCAAAT
Source organism: Planctomycetaceae bacterium UBA2972 (assembly GCA_002348315.1). Lineage (GTDB taxonomy): Bacteria > Planctomycetota > Planctomycetia > Pirellulales > Pirellulaceae > UBA721. The sequence continues at coordinate 3,101 of DEAW01000079.1, forward strand.
AAAGTCTCACCTGACGTCGAATCGCAATTCCCCCGAGCGCACTCGCAGATTCTTCCTGTACCACACTGAAAATACCAGTGCCTACGTCAGCTGGCACACGTCCATAAACATGTTTCCGAAACAACTCCAGAATCTCCGGGCGTCGCAGTTCTTTCCACATTTCGACCGTCTGAACGGCTTTACCTGACTCAAGTTCCAAAAGTACCGGTAACTCATAATCCGGTACTTTGGACTCATCATAATTGAATCCAGCTGGTTGGGCCAAAATCGTAACCGGAAGCAGTAATAACGCAGCTAGGTAAATGTTTTTCATCTAGTTCTTTTAATCCCAAACGTGAATCTGCGGAGCGGGTACTTTTAAATTATCGATATTTCGTCATTCGACTAATTTTAATATTATTCTCGCTGTAAATCTATTAGCATTGGGACAACATACGGTGACGCTATCGGGAGAACAACTCGAAAAGTTAACAGCACTCTGTGCAGGCTCCGCATCTGCCGATGCCGTGGCCAATTGGATCCTATCCCATGGCACTTTAGCCCTCTCAAATGACGACTCGTTAGGAATTCCGGAGCTGGTAATTCGGCGGTTTCAGGAAGCATACGAACAACAACTTGATGCGGAATTGCTATCGCATCTTGCGAAACTCCTGAAGGAGTCTTCCGTCAACAAGGACTCGCATGTTGTCATCAGCGAACTAGAACCGAGCAATGAAGATCCGCACAACATTACTTCATTTCTCGCAGATGGCGGGATTGGTCGAGTATGGCTTGCCCGAGACCAACAGGTACAAAGGGAAGTCGTCCTAAAACAACTTTTACCGGC
>DEAW01000074.1 GCA_002348315.1 Planctomycetaceae bacterium UBA2972
CTTATCAGACTGCCTTGTCAAGAAACGTGAACCCAAATGAAGCCAATGTGTTACTCAACGTCCTGGCAAAACATCGGGAGGCATATCAAGCAAACCCACAGGCTGCCGATGAGTATCTAAGCGTTGGACGACGACCTGTTGCTGAAAACGTTAATAAGAGTGAACTGGCTGCCTGGACATCCGTCGCTCGTATCATTCTTAATCTTCACGAAACAATTACCCGCAACTAACTCCTGTGGAAATCTAAAACCGGAGACTATTCCCATGGCTAAAAATTCATTTTCACTGAACCGTCGGTGCCTGCTTGGACGCGGCGCTCAGGGTGTGGGAGTCTACGCACTGGCCTCGCTGATGAACCAGACCCGGGCGGCTGATACCGAAGTCAAAGTTCCCCGCTGGCCCGGCATCCTCAATGGCAGGCTACACGGTGAAGCCAAAGCAAAACGAGTCATCTTTATGACCATGGCCGGCGGCATGAGCCATCTCGAAACATTTGACAATAAGCCTAAACTGCGGGAACTCGATGGCAAACCAATGCCTGAGTCTTACACAAAAGGGCAACCGATTGCTCAGCTCCAAAATCGCGAATTGCGCTGTTTGGGGGGACAACATGAGTTTAAAAAACATGGTGAATCCGGCAACGAATTGTCCGCAATTTGGGAACACCTCGGCAGCGTCGCAGACGACATCGCTATTGTCCGCTCCCTGAAGACAGAAGCCATCAATCACGACCCGGCTCACACTTTCATGAATACGGGAACCACGATCAGCGGACGACCTTCCATGGGATCGTGGCTGACTTACGGTCTGGGTTCGGAAACGGAAAACCTGCCCGGATTTGTTGTCCTTACTTCCTCTGGCGGAGGACAGGACCAACCCATCGCCTCACGACAATGGCATAGTGGATTTCTTCCCAGCCGTTTTCAGGGAGTCCATTTCCACAGTCAGGGAGATCCTGTGCTGTACGTCAATAATCCCCCCGGAGTGGATCGCCAGGGGCAGTCAGATATTGTAAAAGCCGTACAACAACTCAATCAATTCCGTGGTACGGTCGTCAATGATCCCGAAATTGCCACACGCATCAGCCAGTATGAAATGGCATTTCGGATGCAGGCCAGCGTCCCCGGCTTGATGGATACCAGTGATGAAACACAGGCCACCATGGATCTCTACGGGACAAAGGGAGCAGATGGGTCGTTTGCGGCTAATTGCCTTTTGGCTCGTCGACTGGCAGAACGAGGCTGTCGCTTTATACAGCTCTATCATCGTGGCTGGGACCATCATGGTAACGTCAAAGGAGCGAGTCAGAATACGGCCAAGCTAATTGATCAGGGGATTACTGCCCTGATCAAAGATCTCAAACAACGAGATATGTTTGAAGATACACTGATCGTCTTTGCAAGCGAATTCGGTCGTACACCCATGGCTCAGGGTAACGGACGCGATCATCACATTAAAGGCTATTCAATCTTCCTCGCCGGTGGCGGAATTAAACCGGGAACAACCGTCGGAGCGACCGATGACCTCGGTTATAACGCCGTTGATGATGTGGTAACAGTTCACGACCTGCACGCTACCATGCTGCATTTACTGGGAATCAATCATGAACGCATGACGTTCCAATTCCAGGGTCGGGACTTCCGACTCACTGATGTACACGGGACGGTTGTAGATAAATTACTGGCGTAAGTGTTGGCTTACTTTAAAATATCACGGATGACATTTCCGGAGACATCCGTCAGGCGAAAATCACGTCCCTGATGACGATAGACTAATCGCTCGTGATCCAACCCCAGAGTATGTAATGCCGTGGCATGGATGTCATGAACATCCACCTTGTCTTCGGATGCATGAAATCCAAATTCGTCGGTAGCACCAAAGACCGTACCTCCCCGGACGCCTCCTCCAGCCATCCACATCGTAAATCCGTGAGGGTGATGATCCCGGCCCCAGTTGCCGCCGCCTCCCTGAATCACCGGTGTACGCCCAAATTCACCGCCCCAAATCACCAACGTCTCGGCTAACAGGCCACGCTGATCCAGATCGCTGAGCAGAGCCGCAATCGGTTGATCCACCGCCCGACACTGCCTCGCATGTTGCTTTTCCAGACTGTCATGAGAATCCCAGCCCATATCATATAGCTGGATGTAACGAACTCCGCTTTCCACCATCCGCCTGGCTAATAAGCAATTCCTGGCGAAGGATGGTTTACCATCCTGCACACCATATTGCTCCAGTGTTGTGGCCGTTTCATGGGCTAAGTTCATCAGTCTGGGAGCTTCCATCTGCATTTGAAAGGCAAGTTCATACTGCTTTATCCGAGTTTGAATTTCGGGGTCTGCCGTGGCTGTAAAACGACGGTCGTTCATCCAACGCATGAGATTTAATTGCTGCCTGCGTTCCGCTCTGGTTACCCGAGGCGGGTTATCCAGAAATAAAATCGGGCTACCTGTATTACGAAGTTCCACTCCCTGATGCTCGGTAGGTAAAAAACCACTAGACCAATAACTCGTTAACAACGGCTGACGTTTCACTCCCGATGTCATAACGACATAGGCCGGCATCTCTTCGGTCATATTGCCCAATCCATAACTTACCCAGGACCCCATCGTTGGACGGCCCACTCGTGAGTCCCCTGTATTCAATAGATTGACGGCAGGGTCATGATTGAATACAGAGCTATGAGCAGAACGAATCACTGCCAAATGATCCGCCATGGAGGCGACCTGAGGAAACAACTCGGACACCGCAATTCCGGACTCACCATGTTGGGAAAACTTAAAGGGAGATGCTTGCAGGTTTGGTTGCTTCGTTGACGAAGGAATCATCGCAAAATGCACGTCTTTGATGTAGGACTCCGGAATCGGCTGTCCATTTCGTCTGGTGAGCTCCGGCTTCGGGTCAAACGTATCGACATGCGAGGGTCCACCCGACATGAATAAATAGATGACGTGCTTCGCTGTCGCTGGAAAATGCTGATCGAGTGAAACTTGATTCCCCTGGCACGCTCCTAAATGATTGATGGCGGCCAGAGAAAGTAATCCACCTGACTTGGTCAGCATCGTTCTTCTTGTTAACTGATCTACGCTGGTCATATTACTCTCTCGTTAAAGCTTCATCGAGATTGAGCAAGATCTGTACAAACTGAAACAGGCGATCCGGATGCGACGTTGCCAGATAAGCCTCAAATCGTTTCAGTTCCTGACGATCCGGAGATCGACTCAGAATCAATTGGAATGCTAGCAACACCTGCTCGACTGGTTCGTCTGAGTAAGCTGAGAGTCGCCGGGCAATATCCTCTGTAAAACGATGCAGATGGGGATCGTTCATGAGTGCTAATGCCTGAAGCGGCGTATTGGTTTTCAATCGCTGTGTGGTGCAACGCTCTCGACTCGGAGCATCTAACAGTATGAACAGAGGGTAGGGCGACATCCGTTGCCAGTACGTATAAAGCGACCGCCGGTATTGATCAGGCTCAGGCGAATTCACCCACTGTCCCGCAGTCTCGTCACGATATTGTCCTGTACCTTCAGGTTGTTCAGGAAAAACACTCGGCCCTCCCAATTCCTGATTCATTTTTCCACTGGCAAATACAGCCAGATCCCTTATTTGCTCAGCGTTCATGCGTATACGAGGAGCGTAACTTAGCCATCGATTCTCCGGGTCTGGTGTTTCAGCAGCACGGTTTTTGGTAGATGCCTGCTGATAGACAGCAGACTGCAGAATCAATCGATGAATATGCTTAACATTCCAGCCACTTTCTCTGAATTCAACAGCCAGCCAGTCGAGCAGCCCGGGATGACTGGGATATTCTCCCTGTAAGCCGAAGTCATCAACCGTCGCGACGATCCCGCGGCCAAAATAATGTTGCCAGATTCGATTGACGGCAACGCGAGCAACCAAGGCATTTTCTTTGTCAAACAAACTCCGAGCGAAGGTCAGGCGAGTTGGTTGATGATTTTCTGTGCTCGCAATGACTGCTGGGATGCCTGGTTCCACTGCCGGGCCCGGATTCTCAAAATCACCGCGAATGTGAATATATGTTTCACGTGGTGTGGGCAATTCTGCCATCACCTGAGCTTCCAGCGTCTGCTTTTCTAAGCGACTTATTTCTGTACGTAGAGAGGTGATTTGTTTTGTCAATTCGTCCGGAATGCTTTCCTGTAACTGCTGGTAGTACTCAGCCACTTCCCGGGTGAATTCACTTTGCTCAATTGCCTGATGCAGTTCATTGGCTTGCTGCCGGGTAATCGCTCCTAACTGAATGCCATTCAGCGGGCGATCAAATAGTCGTAGGTCTTTGATTTGACCGTCCAGAAAAAACTTATTCGGCTGGTCAGCATTATCAAATCCACCGCCGATGGCTAAGGGGAGCGGGGAATGGGCTATCGAAGAAATCATTTCACCGGTCATTTCAGCTGCCGAATCTAATTTGCCATCCACATAGAGTTGAATCGATTTTCCCGCCTCGAAGCGAAGAGCAATATGATGCCACTTTCCATCGTTAACTGCAGTGGAGCCATAAATAATCGGTCCGCGAAATGGATGCTGGTTCTCGGAAAGCCAGGCGTACAGAGTGCCTGGCTTGCTGCCCGGGTCACTCTGACCACCAATGCCAAAGACATAGGAACGTCGCTGAGACTTCCAATCATATTTGCTCACCAGATCGACTTCTGTCTGTGTCGTTTTAATCCACATTCCGATCGACAGGCTCCCGGTAAGATTCGGAGTCTGTTGCTTGGGAACCAGATAGGCCTTTGATCCGTCGAGAGTAAGTTCGGCAAGTTGGAACGCCGGCTTTTGTAGCGCCGTTAACCGGGCCGGGTCCGAAAGCCAGTGTTGTAGGTCCTTTATCGCCTGCTGAGCTGTGACGTTAGCTGCCGGCGTCTTCAACTTGCTTTCTAAAGAAGCTACTTGAGTTCGAAGTTTGTCGATTCGCTGCTGAGTGGCTGGTGGAAGTACTTGAATGCGTGGGCCGTGAACATCAAATCGTTCACCAAGATGTGGCACGTTATTAAAGATAGCGTAGAGTTGGTAATACTCTTTTTGAGTCAGTGGATCGTATTTATGGTCATGGCATTCAGCACAACCAACCGTCAGGCCCAGCCACACTTTGCCTGTTGTTTCCAGTCGATCAATAATTCCTTTGACCCGAAATTCCTCTTTGCGAGGATTGTTTCCCAACGCCTGCATCGAATTTCGATGAAATCCGGTGGCAATGAGTTGAGAGACGGTGGGCTCGTCCAGCATATCGCCAGCCAGTTGTTCGATCGTGAATTGATCGTAAGGCATATTATCGTTAATCGCGTTGATCACCCAATCCCGAAACAGCCACATGGGGCGGGGCTTATCGGCGGCATGCCCCGTGGTATCTGCATAACGGGCGGCATCCAGCCAATCGTTTGCCTGATGTTCCCCAAAGGCCGGTTGATCAAGAAAATAATCAACCCAGGCCTTCCAGCTACGTTCTTCCTGATGGAATTTGCTTTGTTCTTCAAGCGTTGGAGGGAGGCCGGTCGTATCCAAAGCTAAGCGGCGTAACAGTGTGGTTGCGAAAGCCTGCTCTGAAGGATGAAGCCTGACAGACTGGAGTTTGTGCAGAATGAAAAGATCAATTTCATTTTTCGCCCATTTCTTATTCTTTACCTCGGGCAATGGAGGGCGTCGAGGAGCACGAAAGGCCCAGTGCGTGCTGACTTCGGCACCTTGAGAAATCCAGTCGTGAATAGTCGTTAACTGTTGCTTTGTAAGACGAGCGCCATGCTCGGCGGGAGGCATACGTTGCTCTGGCTCGGCTATCAATCTCTGCCAAAGATGACTTCCTTCCGGTGCCCCCGGTCGAATCAATGATTTGGAAGCATGAGGTTGAATCACGTTGGTTAAATCATCCAATCGGAGATTCGCCTGACGAGCCTTTTCATCCGGGCCATGACAGGCATAACAATGCTGACTCAGAATGGGAGTGATATCCCGGGAGTAGTCCACTTGAGGTGATTGAGCGTTCGCAATCGAAGAAACTGCGACGACTACCAGCCACATTGCGACAATTCGGATTACGAGTGATTGCATGCGAGAAACAAACTCAAAAACGAGGTGCGATGAAAGCCAGTGCTGTCTGCTCTCACTATACCAAATGCTCTAATCCTCTTTGGATTTCTGAGTTTTCAAAACGTGATCTCAATAGTTGACTTGGAGCAACCCAACGAATAGGGTAAACATTCCCACCTAAGAGTGCGCATATGCGACGTGGCCTTCATGAAGAAGCTACGACCATCGTCAGGACGACATGTTCCCCCTCAGGGTACTCATGAAACCTACCTACCCAACCACATTTCCAACCTTACTGGTTCCTGCAACCACCGAGTTAGATCGGCCCGTGCGGATCAACAAATATCCGGTACGATTGGGCCGTTGTGAATCTGCTGACATTCGCCTCGAGGATCGCTGGCTGAGCCGTAACCATTGTGAAATTGACGTGAACGAAAGTGGTCTGGTGATTCGAGACCTCGGTTCGAAACATGGGACCTATGTTAATGAAGCGGAGATCAACGAATCTACGATTGAGTCCGGAGATGAATTGAGAATTGGGATCACTCGGTTTGTAGTCGAGATTCCAAAAGAATAGAATCACTGATTGGACAACTTTGTTCTCTTAATAGACTCATTCCCATACAGGATCTTCAACGTGGTAAAAACTGCAAGCACAATGCTTCCGCTAGGCACGCAAGCGCCGGACTTCTCATTGATTAACGTCGACAGCCAAACTGTATCGCTGTCAGATTTTTCCGGTAAACCCGCCTTACTGGTGATGTTCATCTGTAATCATTGCCCGTTTGTAAAACACATCGCTGATGAACTTTCCGCATTGGGGCGTGAATATCAATCACGAGGAGCAGGCGTGGTTGCCATCAGTAGTAATGACTCGACAAAATACCCCGAAGATTCGCCGGAACAGATGGTGCATGAAGCGGAAAATCGAGGATACGTTTTTCCATATCTTTTTGACGAAGAACAGGAAGTTGCCAAAGCCTATCATGCGGCATGCACTCCTGACTTTTACATCTTTGACGGTGACCAAAAACTGGTTTATCGCGGTCAACTCGATGACAGTCGTCCTGGTAATGAGATCCCTGTAACAGGTTCCGATTTGCGAGCGGCCCTCGATGCCGTGCTGGCAGGACAACCGGTTGCCGAGCAACAGACCCCCAGTATCGGATGTAATATCAAGTGGGTGGAAACTCAGGAGCCTGAGTACTTCAATCCCAATGGCATTGATGGCTAACTGTGAAGACTGAATAATAAAAAAAGCTTCGGCCGGTTTGGTCGAAGCTTTTTTTGTGTTGTCCGATCTAACAGATCTAGCCTCTGGCAGGAAAATCGAGGAACACTTTTAATGCTCGGTCTTGTCGCTGGCTAAAGATATCAAACGCTTCCTGAATATCTTTGAGCTGCATATGGTGAGTGATAATCGGTGAGACATCCACGCGTCCTTCGCCTATCCACCGCATAGCCAGTGGGAAATCAATTTCAAAGTCCGGTACGACACTGGCATATAGAGTGATATTTTTCCAGAACATCTTAAAGAGACTGATTTGCTGGAGAGCCTGAGTGGGAACGCCAAAGAAAAACACACTTCCATGCTCTTTGCAGATTTCGAAGCATAGGTTGACTACCTGTTCACGATGACCGACACACTCAATGACAAGATCCGGGCGTTCTCCTCCGAGGATCTTCTGAACTTCCGCCCCGATCTCTTCATCGGTTTGCTCTGCCGAAACCTGCAGTGTGTCTGTAGCACCCATCTGAGGTGAAACTTTAAGACGGTCGGCATTGAGATCGACGCCAACGATTTGTCGAGCTCCAAGTTGTTGCAGAGTACAATTCCAAAGTTGCCCCATCGGCCCCTGGCCGACGACGGCAACATTCTTTCCCAGTAGATTGGGCAGACGCCGAGTGGCAAACAGTACCGTCCCCAGTGGCTGGGCCAGCAATGCTTCACGTAGATCGGGACGAGTATCCACTGAGATCGCCTGTTTCTCAGTACAGATAAATCGCTCTTGTAACCCCATTTGACGGTAGGGAACACATAAGACCTGTTCACCGACCTGAAATTTGCTGCCGTTGGTGTCGACAACCGTCCCAATCATCTCATGTAATGAATGACCTATTTCCGGTTTGTACGCTGGGTTATCCGCCTCGAAGTAAAGCAAATCCGAGCCGCAAAGGCACGCCAATTCAGGTTGGAAAATAATATCTCCACCTTCGCTGTCGGAAAGCGAAGGCTCTGCGACATCAATCATTCGAATTTGCTTTTCACCGTAAATCTCAGCTGCTAACACGATTCATTCCTATCCATGCTGTATCATCCGATCTTTTTACCGGATGATCGTAGTTGTCTTGTTTGAAATTACTCTTCCAATCTACCGTTTGCCTGTGGGCAATTACAGTAGGACACCGGTCATTCTGTAGGCGTCCATGTATTCTGTAGTGAATTGGTATACTGAAACACTGCATGCACTTTCACCATTCAAGTACCTTTCAAAGGCTTCCATCATGACATCGCGTCCGTTTCGTGTTTTGATTCTGATTGTTTGTTGCGTTCTGGCAACTAGCGATTTGTTTGCTCAAAAAGAATCTCTGTTTAACATTATCGAATCTCGAGGGGATGCAGCCTGGCAACGTGCCCGGCAAATCTGGCAATGGGCTGAACCGGGTTATCAGGAAACGAAGAGTAGCAAACTGCTGGCAGACGACCTCAAAGCTGCCGGGTTTTCAGTGAAGATGGGAGTGGCTGGTATTCCAACGGCGTTTACTGCGACTTTTGGCGAGGGCAAACCTGTCATCGGTGTGCTCGGGGAATTTGATGCGTTGCCGGGACTCAACCAGCAGGCCTCGGCAGAACGAGCACGGCTCGAGGACACGAACTCTGATTATGGCCATGGTTGTGGGCATCATTTGTTTGGCGTTGCGTCGGCCGAAGCCTGTGTTGCAATTGCCAGACAGATTAAATCCGGGACATTGACCGGAACCGTGCGGTTTTACGGATGTCCGGCAGAAGAGGGTGGTAGCGCGAAAGTGTTTATGGTGCAGGCAGGGTTATTTAAAGATTGCGATACCGTTCTGCACTGGCACCCCAGTAGTGGCAACTCGGCCGGTGATCGCAGTTCGTTAGCCAGAAATGCTGTGAAGTTTCGATTTCATGGGAAGGCTGCCCATGCCGCCGGAGCACCGGAATTGGGGCGAAGTGCGTTGGATGCCGTTGAATTAACAAACTTTGCCGCTCAGCTCCTGCGGGAACATACACCCGACGACACTCGTATCCATCACGTCATTACAGCGGGCGGCAGTGCTCCAAATGTCGTCCCCGAGTTTGCGGAAGTCTATTACTACATCCGGCATCCCAAAGCGAATGTGGTCCGCGATTTATATGCACGTCTGGTTAAATGTGCTCAGGCCGGAGCGTTAGCCACCGAAACAAAACTGGAGATCAATTTCCAGGGCGGCATCGTTGAAATCCTACCTAATAATGTTCTGGCAAATGTGACATTACGAAACCTACGGAATCTAAATTCACTCGAATGGAACGAAGAAGAATTCAAATTCGCAGCCAGAATCCAGAATACGCTGGACGTGCCGGTACCACTGACGTCCATCAACGAGGTCGTCGATGTGAGCGGAACAATCGGCATGGGTTCCACCGATGTCGGGGATGTCAGTTGGGTCGTACCCACCACTGGATTTAATACGGCCTGTTTTGTGCCAGGTACTCCCGGCCATAGCTGGCAAGCAGTGGCCAGCGGAGGCACCACGATTGCTCGCAAAGGTATGCAACTGGCATCACGCGTTCTGGCTGCCACGGCATACGACCTGTTTACGACACCTGAGCTCGTTCAGGCTGCTCAGGCGGAACTCCGGCAAAGACTAGGGGGACAACCCTATCAAACACTCATGGTACCCGGCCAAAAACCTCCGCTTGACTACCGTAATCCCCCTAAAAAATAGTGTTTTAGTTCAAAACACTCCGAAATATCGACCTCTCGCTCCGCAGCCAAATCGCCTGAGCTGATACTTTTCAGCCTCTATCCTGACAGCGGGTCCAGTTCCGCTTGTATCGCATTCTCTAATGTTCAGCATTGCCCACACCCCACAGAATTGTTTTTTATTAGAAATTCTAATAGTTATATAATAATCTGTTAAATATGGGTTCTACACCGTTGACCGTTTGTAAAAACAGGGATATTTTGAATGATTGGCCACAAGTATTAGGGGTCATTATATTAACACTACTAATCTCAGATCTTTGAGAGTGGAGATTTGAGTTGAAAATGGAATTGGTATTAGTATGCAAATCCGAGCATTGAAGGTTTTTTGTGACGTTGTCACACGTAAGAGCTTTTCGAAAGCCGCCGCTGATAACGGGATCACACAATCCGCAGCCAGCCAGACCATTCATCAGATAGAGAGTCATTTCGGCGTTAAGTTACTGGACCGTTCCAAACGACCGTTTGTAGTGACTGAAGAGGGAAAAGTTTGTTTTGACCATTGCATCAAATTGGTTCGTCAGTTTGAGACATTGGAATCCAGACTGAAGAATCTTCACAGCACATCGTCGGACACGGTAAAGGTTGCTTCGATCTATTCGGTGGGTCTGATCTATATGAAGCAATTTGTCCAGCGATTCACTGAGTTGAATCCGGAGATCAACGTGCAGCTTGAGTATCATCACCCCAGTGAAGTGTATAACCTGGTCAAGTCAGGCGATGCCGATTTGGGTTTACTAAGTTATCCCACGGCAACCCATGCGGTTGCTGCCATTCCATGGCGGGAAGAAGCAATGGCGGTGGTAGTCGCTCCGGATCATCCTCTGGCAGCAGACCAGTCCGTCACTCTCAATGATCTCAATGGCTTTGACATGGTCGGGTTTGATCAAAACCTGAGAATTGGTCAGGAGATAAACCGGGTCTTAGCTGACGCGAATGCGGCTCCGAACGTCGTGATGGAATTTGACAATATTGAGACGCTCAAACGCGCCATTGAAATCAATGCCGGTTTTAGTATCCTGCCCGAGACGCACGTTCAGCGTGAAGTCATCGCAGGCACGCTGACGACCGTCCGAGTAGAGTCCAATCCACTGATCCGACCTGTCGGTATCATTCATCGCGATAACATCAAGCTCGGTGTGAATACCGAAAGTTTTATTGAACTGCTGATTGAGGATGCTCAGGCATCGACTCAGGCAACCATCACTTCTTCCATACAACAAACAGATTTGGATTCTTCCTCCGAATTTGCTCCATCCGCGAAATAGGTCGGATACTCAGACCAGATCAGAAGAAACATGAAAATGAATAATCTCACAAAATTTGGATTACCTGAAAAGCAAGGGCTCTATGACCCTGCATTCGAAAAGGATGCATGTGGTGTTGGGTTTGTCGCTCACATTAAAGGCCAGCGCAGTCATCAGATTGTGCTGGATGCCAATGAGATCATGATGAACATGGAGCACCGGGGTGCTTGTGGTTGTGAAGCCAACACCGGCGATGGCGCCGGCATGCTCACCGGATTCCCCTCGGACTTCATGCGCAAAGTCGCTCGGGAAGAACTCAATTCCGAGCTTCCCGAAGACGGACGTTTTGGAGCTGGCGTGGTCTTTTTGCCACAAGATGCCGGGCAACGCGCGCAATGTAAAGAGACCGTTGAAGAGATCATCGGTGAACAGGGGCAGGTTTTAGTCGGCTGGAGAACTATTCCGACAGATCCAACCGGAGCCAATATCGGTCCAACAGCATTATCTGCCATGCCCGTGTTTGAGCATGTGATCATTGCGGCCGCTGAGGGTGTAGAACACGAAGACTTTGAACGCCAGCTGTACATCATCCGCAAACGTGCCAGTCATGTCTTGCGTACCGATGAAACGATGAGCGAGTCTAAGCTTTTCTATATCTGCTCGCTTTCCTCATCCGTCATGATTTATAAGGGTATGATGACCACCTATCAGGTTGTCCCGTTCTTCCATGACTTACAAAACGAAGACTACACAACTCATCTGGCGATGATCCACTCGCGTTTTTCCACCAACACGTTTCCGAGTTGGGACCGAGCTCAACCCTGCCGATTCATGGCGCATAACGGTGAAATCAACACGTTACGAGGAAACGTAAACTGGATGACTGCTCGCGAAGGCGTCATTCAAACAGAACAGTTTGGTGACGACCTGCATAAACTCTTCCCGATTATTGAAGCTGATTGCTCTGATTCAGGAAATTTCGATAACGCTCTGGAATTCCTGCTCATGTCAGGCCGAACGCTACAGGAAGCGGTCATGATGATGGTTCCCGAAGCCTGGCAGAAGCACGATACGATGAGTGAAACCAAGCGTGCTTTCTATGAATACCACAGTTGCCTCATGGAACCGTGGGACGGACCGGCATCGATTGTCTATACCGATGGCAAATATATCGGTGCCATTCTCGACCGTAACGGCTTGCGACCAAGTCGCTTTTACCTCACTCACGATGACCGCGTCATCATGGCCAGTGAAGTGGGTGTACTCAAAGTCGATCCAGCCAACGTCAAATACAAGGGTCGGTTACAGCCGGGCCGTATGTTCCTCGTCGACTTCGAAGAGGGCCGTCTGATCCCGGATGCTGAGCTAAAAGAAGAGTTCGCCGGCCGTCAGCCCTACGCTCAGTGGCTCAAAGAACACCGCATTCAAATCTCGGACCTAAATCCTCAACAGGATTTCAAGTCCTTCCAGCCTGAGTCGCTGTTACCACGTATGCAAACGTTTGGATACACAACCGAAACGATGCAGTTCATGCTGATTCCGATGCTTCACCAGGAACGTGATCCTGTCGGTTCGATGGGTAACGACGCAGCCTTAGCCTGCCTCAGTGATCAGCCGCGGATGATCTACGATTACTTCAAACAACTGTTTGCTCAGGTGACCAATCCTGCTGTTGATTCGATACGCGAAGGCATCATTATGTCTCTCGAATGTTACATCGGGCCGGAAAAGAACCTCGTGGAAACCACTCCGGAACACGCGAACCGCCTGCTAATCCCGCACCCGATCCTGACCAATGAAGAATTGGACGCAATCGCCAACATGGATCATCAGCAGTGGAAATCCAGGACGATTGACATTACCTATCCACGCAGTGAAGGAGCAGCAGGTCTGGCTCCCGCACTCGACCGGATTTGCCAGGAAGCGGAACAGGCCATTGCTGATGGCTACAGTATTGCCGTCCTGTCAGATCGAGCTGTCAGTGTTGATCGGATCCCTGTCAGCTCCTTGCTGGCAACCGGAGCCGTACATCACCATCTGGTGACTCAGGCAAAGCGTACGCAGATCGGTCTGGTACTGGAATCAGGCGAAGCTCGTGAAGTTCATCATCACTGCCTGTTAATCGGCTACGGTATCGATGCCATCAATCCCTATCTGGCCTATGAATCACTCTGGCAGGCTCGCCGTGACAACCTTCTGGCTGACAATATCGTCGATGATGATAAAGTCGTCGCTCTCTACAAGAAAGCCGTCGCCAAAGGCATTCTCAAAGTGATGGGGAAAATGGGCATCTCCACACTACAGTCCTACAAAGGTGCGCAGATCTTTGAAGCAATCGGCCTGCAGGATGAAGTCGTGGACCGGTGTTTTGTTGGAACAGCCAGCCGGGTTCAGGGAGTTAATTTCAACATCCTGGCCACGGAAACTGTACGACGTCACAATCTGGGCTTTCCTGAACGTGAAGACGACGGTTTGCCAATTCTGGCAAACCCCGGAGAGTTCCACTGGCGAGCCGAGGGTGAACGTCACGCCTGGGATCCGGTTTCGATCGCGAATCTGCAGCTCGCTGCACGAACCAACAGTCGCGATGACTACTGGAATTTTGCCGCTCACATCAACAACGAAGAGCGTAAGCGAGCATCACTGCGAGGCCTGCTTGAATTCAAAGAGGGCTCTAACGGAGGTCCAATCGAATTGGATGAAGTTCAGCCGGCAAGCGAAATCGTAAAACGCTTCGTCACTGGCGCCATGAGCTTTGGATCGATCTCTGCCGAGTCCCATGAAACTCTGGCCATCGCCATGAATCGACTTGGCGGAAAAAGTAACACAGGTGAAGGAGGTGAAGACCCTGCCCGTTTTACGCCTCTGGAAAATGGCGACTCCAAACGATCCGCCATTAAACAGGTAGCCTCGGGACGCTTCGGCGTCACCATTTGGTACCTGGCCAATGCTGACGAAATTCAGATCAAAATTTCTCAGGGAGCCAAGCCCGGCGAAGGGGGTGAACTACCCGGACGTAAAGTCGACGATAATATCGCTCGCATTCGTTACTCCACTCCGGGCGTTGGACTAATCAGCCCTCCTCCTCACCACGACATTTACTCGATCGAGGACTTGGCACAGCTCATTCACGACCTGAAGAATTCTAACCCCAGTGCCCGCATCAGTGTCAAACTAGTTTCTGAAGTTGGCGTAGGAACGATTGCATCCGGCGTCTCCAAAGCCCATGCCGATCATATTTTGATTTCGGGACACAACGGAGGAACGGGAGCATCGCCTCTTACGAGTATCAAACATGCCGGACTTCCCTGGGAACTGGGGCTGGCTGAAACGCATCAGACGTTGGTCATGAACGATCTGAGAAGTCGTACCGTCATCCAAACTGACGGCGGGTTAAGAACCGGACGGGATGTCGTGATCGGTGCACTGTTGGGAGCCGAAGAATTCGGTTTTTCCACCGCGCCACTGATTACACTCGGCTGTATCATGATGCGTAAGTGCCATCTAAATACCTGTCCGGTGGGAATCGCCACACAGGACCCCGAACTACGGGATAAGTTTAATGGCAAGCCCGAACACGTTGTTAACTACCTGTTCATGGTCGCTGAAGAAGCACGTCAAATCATGGCGTCCTTAGGGTTCCGCACAATTGATGAAATGGTGGGCCGCGTCGATTGCCTGGAAACCAAAGCCGCCATTGATCACTGGAAAGCAGACGGACTCGATCTGTCCTCCATCCTCGCACCTGCTCCAAAACCTCACGAGAACGTCGATGTCATTTGTACCATCGCACAGGATCATGGACTCGAAGATGCCTTAGACAACCAACTGATCAAACTGGCAAAACCTGCCATTGAAAATCAGGAACCTGTTTCGATCGAATTACCAATCGTCAATACAAATCGTACGGTCGGTACCATGCTCAGTCACACCCTGGTCAAATCCATTGGCGGTAACAACCTCCCCGAAGACACCATCCGGATTAAGCTCAATGGTTCTGCCGGACAAAGCTTGGGTGCTTTTCTGGCTCAGGGAATCTTCATGGAAATCGAAGGAGACGCCAACGACTATGTTGGTAAAGGATTGTCCGGTGGACGAATTGCTGTCTACCCGCCAGCCAACAGCTCCTTTAATGCCGAAGACAACTTCATTAGCGGTAATGTCTGTCTGTATGGAGCAACGTCCGGGGAAGCCTTCTTCCGGGGGCAGGTGGCAGAACGCTTCTGTGTGAGAAATTCAGGAGCAAGTACGGTCGTGGAAGGGGTCGGTGACCATGGTTGTGAATATATGACTGGTGGACGTACCGTCATTCTGGGACCAACCGGGCGAAATTTTGCTGCCGGCATGTCCGGTGGTATCGCCTATGTCTGGGACCGTGAAGGGGATTTCAACCTCAGATGTAATCTGGAATTGGTCGCTCTGGAAAAAGTGGAAGACCCCGATGATATCGCAGAAGTCCGCGAATTAATTAAAAAGCACCAACAATTCACAGGTTCGCCTGTAGCTGAATCCGTGTTGGCAGACTGGGACAATTTCCTGAGTCAATTAGTCAAAGTGATGCCCACGGATTACAAACGCGTTTTGGAAGAGCAAAAAGCCAAACAGGCCGCAGAAACCGCCTAACAGCAATCTCCACTTCGCACTTTTTTCGTCGTATTAAAAATCAAACATGCTCCTGAATAATCAGGAACTTAGAACAACGGTAAATACTAATGGGAAAACCGACTGGTTTTAAAGAATTTCAACGCGAGACGATTCCCTATCGTCTGCCACTGGTTCGTATTGACGACTACCAGGAAATCTATACCACACCCGCAGAAGAACACCTGACCACTCAGGGCGCTCGCTGTATGGACTGTGGCGTTCCGTTCTGTCAATCGACAACAGGCTGTCCCATCGACAATCTCATTCCTGAATGGAATGATCTGGTCTATCGCGGTCGCTGGGAAGAAGCCTTAGAGCGACTTCAAAAAACCAACAACTTTCCGGAATTCACCGGACGAGTCTGTCCCGCTCCGTGTGAAGGAGCCTGCGTGCTGGGCATTACGAATCCACCGGTCACGATTAAAAACATCGAAAGTACGATCGTGAATCGCGGCTTTGAAAATGGCTGGATTAAGCCCGAACTCCCGGAAAGCCGCACGGGCAAAAAAGTGGCTGTTGTCGGATCGGGTCCCGCCGGGCTGGCTGCCGCTGATCAACTCAACAGTGTCGGGCATGACGTGACTGTGTACGAACGAGCAGACCGTATTGGCGGATTGCTGATGTACGGTATCCCCAATATGAAACTGGAAAAGAATGATGTCCTGCGACGCGTCGGTTTAATGGAACAGGAAGGTGTCAAATTCGTCACCAATGCCAATGTCGGAGTCGATGTCTGCCCCAAAGAACTGATGGACAACAACGATGCTGTGCTGCTGGCGACCGGAGCAACGAACCCACGTAACCTGCCAATCCCCGGACGCGAATACAATGGTATCCACTTTGCCATGGAATTTCTAACGGCTAACACCAAAAGTCTGATGGACAGTAACCTGGAAGATGGCAATTACATTTCCGCAGAAGGGAAAAAAGTCGTGGTGATCGGAGGTGGTGATACGGGAACCGACTGTATCGCAACTTCGTTACGCCATGGTGCCACCAGTATCGTGAACCTGGAAATCGTGCCTCGGCCTCCCAACGCCCGGGCTGACAACAATCCCTGGCCTCAATGGCCCAGAATTTACCGAGTCGACTATGGTCACGAAGAAGTGGCAACAAAATGGGGCGAAGATCCCCGCGAATATTCCATCGAATCCGTTGAGTTTATTTCCGACGACAACGGGAATGTGAAAGCCATCACAGTAGCTCAGGTAGATTGGTCAAAACCAGTTGAAAACGGACCCCCTTTCTCACGCGTGGAAGGAAGTGAGAAGACAATTGAAGCTGATCTAGTACTCCTTGCGATGGGCTTTCTAGGGCCCGAGCAATACATTCTGGACGCCTTTGGCGATAGCGTGGAAACAGACGCTCGTAGTAATTACAAAGCAGATCACGGAGAGTTTCGAACCAGTGTCGATGGACTTTTCGCTGCCGGGGACTGCCGACGTGGCCAATCACTGGTCGTTTGGGCTATTAACGAAGGACGCGGTGCAGCTCGAGCGATTGATGGATATCTCCAGGGAGAAAGCACACTTCCCGCTCCGGGAACCACCATGGGAAGTCCACTGCAGCCCAGTTAAGCTCAGCTACGACGTATGGGAATCGAAATAAATCTGGCGAGTTGGAAAGCGATTTCATCTCTCGCTTTTTTTATGCGCACTTAATGATTGTCGAAGGGTAGTGGTCTGCCCATAATACGAAGTAGCAATATGATGCTGCTCACACTCAGGCTCAAGATCCTTCATTCATGTCCAGCTCCACTGATTCTCTGATCTCACTACAAAACGTCACGAAACGCTACGGCAGTTTTCTGGCGCTCAACGACATCACGGCAGAGATACCCCGGGGAGTGATCGGATTGCTCGGACCGAACGGTGCCGGAAAGAGTACTCTGATTAAAACCTTATTGGGGCTGGCTGCACTAACAGAAGGGCAGGCTCAAATCCTCGGCTATGAGGTGGTTGAACAAAACTACCAGTCGATTCGTCGACACGTGGGTTACATGCCTGAAGACGATTGTTTTATCGAAGGAATTGCCGGCGTTGAAATGGTACAGTTATCAGCGCAGCTCACAGGTTATCCGGGACTGCATTCGCTACAACGCGCCCATGAAATACTCGATTTCTGTGGCACAGGTCAGGAACGATATCGGCAGGTGGAAACTTATTCAACCGGCATGCGTCAAAAATTAAAATTCGCTCAGGCAATCGTCCATTCCCCACAAGTATTGATTCTCGACGAACCAACCAGCGGTCTCGATCCGGAGGAACGCCAGGCCATGCTTAAACGCATTAAATTGCTTGGGGAAGGCACCGATATGTCGGTCATCATCTGCACACATATTCTCAAAGATGTGCAGGAGATCTGTGATTACGCCGCAGTACTCGTCGATGGCATGATCCCTGTGGTCGAAACGGTGGAAAACCTGCAACGGCCACGGTCACCCTCCTATCAAATCCGGATAACAGGCGATGCAAATGCGTTCATGGAAATTGCCAGACAACACAATGTGATGCCCACCGTCAGTGCCGTTGGCGTAATCACTCTGGAGTCATCTACAGATCTCAACGAATCTCTGATCTGGCAATGGGCATTCGATGCCAATGTGGGAATCCAAAGTGTCGTCCCTGCCAAAGTCAGCATGGAGGACGTCTTTATCCAGATTGTTCAGGGAGCGGACCATGGCAATTAACGATCTGGGATACAGAAAATGGGATCTGACAGCAACGAAAAACAACGGGCAATGGAAAACCATTGCCGGCTTTGGTATTCGAGTTGCCTGGCGAAGTAACTGGCTGAGGCGAATTTTCATCATGGCCTGGATTCCTATATTCATTATGGGAGCCGGCTTGTTTGTGATCGAACAATCGATTCAGGATGTTGAATCTGATGAGTTTCCGCAGAATGTCGGACGTTTCTTTGTTGCCGCGATCGTCTATCAACGTCCTGAAATCAGCAACCTGACGATGATGACTCAGTGGAGCAAACGCGCCGATGCCCTTACCGATTTCCTCAGCAACCTGCTTCAGGGTGATGACGAAAATAAGGAAAACGGAACGACTCAGCGCCAGCCTCGAAGTCCTTCCCAACGTCAGATCATGAATGCCGGCGTTGACTTCGAAGTGAAAGACCTGGAATTCGTGGCAAATATGTCCGACGCTGAACTCAGGTTAGCCTATGAGTTCATCAATAATAGTATGCTTGACCAACTCCGCAACCGATTTCAAGGTCGTCGCCGGGGACCACCCGCTCCTTTCGCAAAGCAGTCTTTTGAAACCATCAAATACTCGCAAGCGGTCGCAGTCGAGCTGATCGAGTTTGATAAAGACGGAAACGAAGTTGTCGACTTCACCGAATTGGTGGACTACCTGCGGCCGACGCTTTGGTCAGAAGTTCTTTTCCTGTTCTTCCGTCTACCGCAGGCTTTTTCAGTCATCATCGTCATCGGGATGGTGGCTCCGAAACTGATTAGCCGGGATATGAAAAACCGAGCCTTTCTGCTGTACTATTCCAGACCCATTACGCCCTGGCAATATTTACTTGGAAAATGTGCCATCGTGTGGGCCTTCCTGGGTGGGCTCACCACTTTACCGGCGCTGATGCTATATATTCTGGGACTTTCACTGTCGCCTGACATCTCGGTCTTACTGGTTACCTGGCAATTACCATTCAGAATTTTACTGGCATCGGTTGTCCTGTGTGTCCCAACCACCTTATTTGCACTGATGCTTAGCTCGCTCACTCGGGAAAGCCGTATTGCCTCTTTTGGTTGGTTCGCCGTGTGGATTATGGGCAGCATCGCCTACGGCATCATGACCACGGTCGAAGCGATCATGAAACTGCAACAACAGCAGGATGCTATTCCCAGTGATCAGGCGATGGTATTCGTCGAGACAGGACTGGCAGGACGCTGGGCATGGCT
>DEAW01000029.1:0-277 GCA_002348315.1 Planctomycetaceae bacterium UBA2972
AATGAATATTCGTTGCGTGACAGCGATTATATGTTGCAGGAATTTGTCGATCGCTATGGACCTCGGCTTGCCCATCTCAATGGCGTGTTGCAAGTGCTTTCGCAACTCGCTGAAAAAGATGCGTCCTGACTCGTGTCGCAACCGGTGGCCGAGTAACTGGCTGTGGTCGATCCGCTGTGGTTGTTCTATCAAACTGGATGATTGTGTCAGCAATCGGTCATGTGCTTTCAGAATAGCTAACTTAACGAAATGCACTTAACGAAATGATTGTTCAACT
>DEAW01000029.1:668-3661 GCA_002348315.1 Planctomycetaceae bacterium UBA2972
CAGGCCGCCAGGAAGCTGGTGATTTGTCTCCATGGCGTGGGCAGTAATTTCTATGGAAGTCGTATGATGTCAGAGTTGGCGTTGGCAATCGCTGACTGGAATGCTGATTGTCTGCGGGTTAACACACGCGGCCATGACTACTGCTATACCGGGATGAGTCGTATGGGAGTGCGTCGTCTGGGGGCAGGTTATGAGCGAGTGGAACAGTGTCTTGAAGATATTGATGCCTGGCTCGATTGGGCTGACCAACAATATGAACAGGTGATTCTCCTGGGGCATAGTCTGGGAGCGATCAAAGCGGTTTACTATCAGGTTAATCGGGTGCAGGCAACGTTAAGCCGAGTGATTGCTGTTTCGCCACCGCGATTATCGTATCGAGCGTTCTTAGCGGGTGAGCGTAGTGGCGAATTTCGCGTCTCGATTGAAAATGCCCGCACCGCCATCGAGGAGGGTCAGCCTGAGCGTCTGGTCGATGTCACCGTTCCGTTTCCACTTTTGATTACTGCAGAGTCCTATCTGGATAAGTATGGACCTGAGGAAAAGTACAATATCGAAACGTTCATCGATCAGCTGACGATACCGACCGATTTTGTGTTTGGCGGACATGAGCTTGAGTATAGTGGCATCGCTTTTGCGGCGCTGGACCGGTCCGTCGAAGAGCTGGCAGCAGAAGCCGGTAAATCGGACGTTGTCACTGTGCAGGTTGTAGCAAACGCGGATCATATGTATTCCCAACATGCCGCTCCATTGGCAACGCTGCTTGAGCCGCTAATTCGCTAGCTTACATGTCCTATTTCCTAGGCTTTGTATACGCGAGAATACGTGTTTTTCTTCTTAACATTTCTATAAAGTCACGTTGGTATCCCGTCCGAACTATTGGGCAAAGTTGTTCACGACCCGGTGTTAAGGCGGGTTGTTTAGGTATTGCTGGAAATTAAAAACCGGTAAGTATGGCAGCTTGGGTTATTAGCCTGGGAAACTAAATGGTTGTAAGCGAGAAGAAGAGTCAGATTTCTTTAGGATTTTTGACAGTGGTCGACAGTGGTGAGGCCGGTTGTGTTGGTGGCTATCTCATTTTGAATATGGGAGGTCGGCCATTGGAATTCCACTGTACTGCACCGGTGCGAGCTAACCGTGCTCAGCAGATACTCTACGGAGCGTCGCTTACTCCGTTTGTATTTGGAGAGTTAATTGCGAGGGCGTTGATTGATAAAGCAGCGATCAAACCGAGCGTTGTGTTTGCCGATCAGACGGAAGCACTTTCAGTGCAGGGACTCACACAGTTACCGGTGGCGTTAATGGCAGATCCGGCGATGGACACCGAGCGTCTTGGTTTATTGGGATTTGAGGTTGATAGTTTTCAATTGAAAGTGGCTCGTCAGTTTGAAGTTCAGATCGAGACTTTATCACGGTATGTGAGGAGATTCATTGAGACCATTGATTTGGATGAACCTTTCAGTCGAATTCGGGATGCGATAGAAGAGGCCCAGCGTGGGGCGCGAGCCGCCTAGCGGTTGGCAATGATGATTGGGTGATGCAATAGAGACTTTAGTTAGATAGCATTTAGGCAAAGGAGCGGCCTTGGAGGGTTGGCAAGCCAGTAGAAATCGAAGTGATTCGTCAGGTGGACAACTGACGAATCGGACCGATGCGCAAAGTGCGAATGACTTGCCGGAGGTCGTTTCATGGTCGAAGCCGGATGAAGTTCGGATTGCCGGTGCAGAGTCGTTGTTGCCTGTCGTTGAGATCTATGCGACTGGCTGGCAGACGGCACTGCGACGTGACCCGGTCGTGAAATCGCTTTCATTGGATTGGAAAGTCGCTTTACCTCAGGTGGTGTCCATTCCAGTCAAAACGCCGCAAGTCAAAGTGCTGGGTTTTGCTTTTCCTGAGTCAGCTAGTTGGGAGTCTTTTGCTCGCAAGGCAGATCAACAGTCACAGCAGCAGGAACACCAGAGTCGCCCGAAACGGAAGACTTCCAAAACGAATTCCAGTAGGTCGAAGAAAGCACCCAGAGGGCGTACGCGTGTAATACCTCCTCGTGACATCATTAAGCTGGAAGACAGGCTTTATTATCTGTTGCAACCGCCACTGGAATCTATTGCGACGACCGAGTCTTTACGGTTTCCTTTTACACCGTTTCCCTATCAGTTCGAAGGTGTGGCATTCTTATACTCCCGATTTGCAGGAATTTTGGCAGATGAGATGGGTTTGGGCAAAACGATGCAGGCAATCACTACTATTCGCATGCTGCTCTGTTCCGGCGAAATACGTAATGTACTGCTGGTTTGTCCGAAGCCGTTAGTAAGTAATTGGAAGAAGGAATTCGAGCTTTGGGCACCGGAGATTCCTATTAGTATCGTACAGGGCAATTCGAGTCGCCGGCAATGGCAATGGGAGCAAACATCCGATGTGCCCGTGACGATCGCTAATTATGAATTAGTGCTGCGGGATGAACTGGTGGTGACCGACGAAGACCGTCATTTCGATTTGGTTGTGCTAGATGAAGCTCAGCGAATCAAGAATAAGGCCAGTTCGACCAGTCGAGTGATTCGGCGGATTCCCCGAATGCGAAGTTGGGCCTTAACGGGAACTCCGGTTGAGAACAGTTGTGAGGATCTGGTTGGGATTTTTGAGTTCCTGTCGCCCGGGTATCTGTACACAGGCTTGGAGCCGAGTCGAATGGGCGAAATGGTGGGTGACTACATCCTGCGTCGTACGAAGTCGATGGTGATGACGGATATGCCACCGTGTATGAATCGCGATGCAGAGATTGCTCTTAGCCCGGAACAATGGGACCAATATCAAGTGGCTGAAAACGATGGCGTCATCAAGCTCAATAAGATGGGGGATGCACTCACGATTCAACATGTGTTCGAGCTGGTGTTGCGATTAAAGCAGATCTGCAATTTTGATCCTTTGACAGGTACTAGTGCCAAACTGGATCGTCTCGAGGCAGACCTGGAGGAGGTTGCAGCGAGCGGGAAGAAAGC
>DEAW01000191.1:0-6264 GCA_002348315.1 Planctomycetaceae bacterium UBA2972
GCTTGCTGCATGTCATTGGGCAACTTCGCTTCAAAGACAAGCGGCTTTCCAGTTAGGGGATGAGTAATCTCAAGCCGTGCGGCATGTAATGCCTGCCGTTCTAAAATCACTTGGTCTTTTGTTTCGGCGTCTCGCCCCGTACGTAGAAATGTTTCAGTCACTGGATATTTTCCACCGTAGAGCTTATCCGCGAGGATGGGGTATCCAAGATGGGTGAGGTGGACACGGATTTGATGAGTTCGTCCTGTCTTCGGGGTTAACTTTAAGAGCGTGATGTGTTGTAGGCGTTGTTCGACTTCATAAAACGTCTCTGCGTCTCGTGCTTTGGGATGATCTCGTCTTACTGCCATTTTTTCACGTTGATACGGGTGTGGGCCGATAGGTTCTGTGATTACATCTCGATCGCGATCCGGGCAACCAAGAGTTAAGCATAGATACTCCTTTTTGGTGGTTCGAGCTTCAAATTGTGCGGCAACAAGCTTGTGAGCAGAGTCGGTTTTAGCAACGACCATGACGCCGGTTGTGTCCCGGTCGAGACGATGAATAATGCCGGGGCGTTGCTCCCCACCAATACGACTAAGCGTTTGGAAGTGAAAGGACAAAGCGCTTACCAGTGTTCCCTTCCAATGACCTTTAGCAGGGTGCACGACCATCCCACTTGGTTTGTTGATACCGATTAAATGATCATCTTCGTAGAGGATATCGATAGGGATATTTTCAGCTTGTGGTAATTCAACCGCGGGATTTGTTAGATTGCACACAACTGACTGGCCAATACGTAGTCGATAAGATGGCTTGGCTGTTTTGTTGTCAACTAATACTTCGCCTGCCGTAATCGCGCGTCTTAGCTGGACTCGGGAATAACCAGAGATCCCATTGGCAAGGTATTTATCCAAACGCATTCCGTCATCGTCGACTTCGACAATACTCGATTCGTGGTGATGGACTTCGATGGCAACACCTTGAGATGTGGGTGCAGATGTCAGTCTGCTTATTCGTCGCTCGCAGGGGTATCCGCTGGCGGTGTGTCCGTGTCTGAAGCTTCGGAATTAACTTCCGCATTGTCGTCCTGAGTGGCTTCGTCAGACGGCGACCCTTCGGTAGTGGGCTCGGTAGATTCGTCGGTAGGCGTTGCGGAAGATTCGTCGTTGGATTCAAAAGGAGATTCTCGATCGGGATCTACGGCCGGTTCGGTCGTTGGCTTATTGGAAGTATCCTTGCTAGCCTGCGCGGCTGCTTCTTTGGCAGCAGCCTGAGCAGCCTCCTGCTCAGTATGCCTTTGTTTGATATAACTGTTGAGCCAAGAATAAAAATGATCTGCTTTGATCTGTGGCTCAGCATCATTTGGGTCGTAGTTGTCTTTGGATAGTGAGTCCAAAGCGGCCAACCGGTCGTTGATTTGTTTGTCAAGATTGGCTAACGCATTATCAGTACTTGATCGACGTGAATCAGGAATTGATGGAGCGGCATTAGGTAGTGCGCTGGCGGCGGACTCTAGGTGCTGTTTCGCAGCGTTCGTGTTAGTTTCAAAGTCGGCGGAAGGGCCGAGGATCATGAGTCCCTCCTTTATATAGGCGGCAGCATAATTAGCCCGATATTGGCCTAAACCAACCAGCGGGTTGTCGCCATCAGCGGCTTGAAATGACGTAATCGCTTTTTCCAGATAACCATAGGCATCATTTAGATTGGTGACACGGTTTTCGATATCTTCCTTTTTACCGAAAACTATCGAAGGTTTAGGCTGGCTAAACATCATATTCTGAGGTGTATCGTTAGCGATTGGGTGAATTGACGAATTCAGCATAGCTACACCTATTTCTAACTGCAGCCATCCTTTGGCGGCTGGATTTTCAATTCCTTCTGCAGTTGCGTTGTGGAGTACGTCGTCAAATGTATTGGAAGTTAATTCTTCTTGAATTAGCAATAATTCCTTGGATACTTCGTCCCAGTCTTGATCGACGGCGGCAGGACCCGCTTCCTGACTAATTACTCCGGCTATTAGAGCAACGCCGATGATTAGCCCCACACATAATAAAATTGTGTTTCGAGATGAAAACTGTTCGCGCAACTGGTCTAGTCGATCGGGTTCACCTTCATCAATGGCATCCTCACGATTCCCACGAGCACGTCTTTGGGAAATAATTGAAGATTGATCTTCGGATTCGTTTTCCGGAGTGTCAGGTATCTCTTGTTGCGCGTCGTCTGTCATAATTCGTCCATGGATTAATAATAATGATGTATCAATGTAATATATTGAACACAAGAATATGTTATCTTTTACATCCCATGCCGTATAGTTGGGATGGGAAAATCCAACGGTTAAATAAATAAAAATAAGGAGCAAAATAGGGACTTCGCATGGATGCAGGACTGAATGATGCACAAAAACTTGCCGTGAACACGCTCGCGGGCCCCATGCTGGTACTTGCCGGTGCTGGCAGTGGCAAAACGCGTGTCGTGACATTCAGAATTGCGAACCTAATCAAGCACGGAACCAAGCCTTCACGCATTCTCGCGGTAACCTTCACGAACAAGGCTGCTCAGGAAATGCAGCATCGTGTGGCCGAACTGATCTCCTTAAAACCGGATGAACGACCCGAAATTTCTACATTTCATTCCCTTTGTGTAAGAATTTTGCGTCGCCAGGCGGAAGTTCTGGGCTATCCGGCCAAGTTTTCGATCCTCGACGCCTCCGATCAATCTTCCATTTGTCGAAAAGTATTACGTGAGATCCGAATGGCCGACAGTACGTTACGACCTCGTGATCTGCAGTATTTGATCAGCCATTGGAAAAACCGGGGAATTCGGGTCGCACAGGCGGCCCACATTGCGACGACGGATAAGGAACATATCGCGGCGGTGGGATATCGTCGGTACCAGGATGAATTGATGCGCTGCGCGGCCGTGGATTTTGATGATCTACTGCTCCTGGTAGACGATCTCTTTGGCACTTACCCGGATATCCGTAAGCAAGAGGCATCCCGTTTCGACCACCTATTAGTCGATGAATATCAAGACACGAATGGAATTCAATACAATATCGTGCGGGCTTTAGCCGAGGGCCACCGTAATATCTGTGTCGTCGGTGATGACGATCAAAGCATCTATGGTTTCCGGGGAAGCGAAGTTGAGCATATCCTGAGCTTTCCCAGGGATTGGTCCGGAGCCACTGAAATCCGATTGGAAGCAAATTATCGGTCGGTTGGAAGCATTCTCGAATTAGCAAATACGCTTATAGCCTATAACAGTAACCGATTCGACAAAATACTGAAGGCTGCTCGACCCGGAGGTAAGCGTCCTAGGATCGAACAATTCAAAGATGAAGAATCTGAAGCTGAGGAAGTTGTTAAATCCATTAGAATTCAGATTGCCAGAGGTGAAAGGAATCCGCGCGAGATCGCCATTCTGTTCCGGACGAATGAACAACCGCGAGTCTTCGAGCAGGAGTTGCGTAAGCACGACATTCCCTACGTGATTCTTGGCAGTAAATCGTTTTTTGACCGCAAAGAAGTCAAAGACATTGTCAGTTACCTTCGAGTTCTTTCAAATCCGCAGGACGAGCCCAGTATGCGGAGGATTGTCAATGCGCCACCTCGGGGTATTTCCAATGCGAGCGTGATGAAATTGATTGACGTTGCTACCGAACACGGCGTTTCATTATGGGAAGTGATGCTCGACGATGAGGCCTTAAAGATTCTGGCAGTTCCTGCGCGTGACGCCGTTCGTAACT
This sequence comes from Planctomycetaceae bacterium UBA2972, assembly GCA_002348315.1. Taxonomy (GTDB): domain Bacteria; phylum Planctomycetota; class Planctomycetia; order Pirellulales; family Pirellulaceae; genus UBA721. Next base: position 3,731 of record DEAW01000191.1, read on the forward strand.
TCATTGAACTGATTCGCAGAGGAATCAAGCTGTTTGAAGAGCGTATCGATGCAGACCGTCTGCAACAATTTATAACTGACTGCCGTTATGAAAAAGAAGTCGCGCGAAATAGTAATGATGATGCCGAACGTGAAATGCGTTGGTCATCGGTAGAGGAAGTTGTGAATTCAGTCTCTAGCTTTACTGAAAAACGGACATCTCCCAAACTGGAATCATTCCTCGAGGAAATCGCCTTAGCTGCCAGCGACATGGAGGAAGATAAGGATAAACAACTAGATAAGGATGCAGTTGCTCTATTGACATTGCACGCGTCCAAAGGACTTGAATATCCCGTTGTGTATATGGTGGGGCTCGAGGAGGGCATACTGCCACATAAGCGTGCAGTTGCCGTCGAAGGTGAAGCTGTTAATGAAGAACGACGTTTGGCTTATGTAGGAGTTACTCGAGCTCAGGATGAGTTAACGATGTCAATGGCCTTAACACGGCGGAAATGGGGTCGAGTTTACGAGCAGATACCGAGTCGCTTTCTCTTTGAAATGATTGGGCAAGCAGATAATCCGAATGCTTATAACCCTGGGAAAAAAGTTAGATCTGGAAAATAAAAGATGAAGAAAGACAAAGTTACTATTAGTACAGGCCGCCTGATTGTTGCTCTGATTTGTTTCGCAGTCGGCTTCTACTTTTTGGTTTATTGGGGACGTTAGAAAATGAACGAGCAACAGGATGGCAAATTGTTTTTGATTCGTGATGCAAAGGCTTCTGATCGTAAAGCAATCCTGTCGATCACCGCTGCTGTCTTTGGGCCGTCCACCTATGAAAAGAACCTTGAAGATATGTTTGGTGTCATAGGCAATTCCAACTGGGTTCAGAGGAAGCAAAGTCATCTAAATAATGATCTCGGTCGAGAGGACGGCAACTGTAAAATTGCGGAAGTAGCCGGAGACCTGGCAGGATACGTTACGTTTACTGTCAATGACCAAAGTAGGATAGGCGTTATTCCAAATTTAGCTGTTGCCAGGGAATATACAAACCAGGGAATTGGTAGGAAATTGCTCACGCATGCGATCGAAGAGATGCGTACTTTGGGCGCGGAAGTCGTACGGATCGAGACATTAGAACAAAACGATATTGGGCAGCATTTATACCCACAGCTTGGATTCCAAGAGGTTGCTCGTCAAATCTACTACGCGCTTGATCTTCGCTCGACAACAGAAAAATAGCTGGCTTAGGCGACCTCGGCAGGTTCGTTAAGTTCGGGACGAAGATAAATAAAGGACTTACCAAGCCGCCCTCCGTAGTTACCAGCGGTGATTTTTGCCAGCCCAGAAGCATTTTTGCATGCATCGAGTGCATTGTAGGTAGCCTTGGCAACAGTTGCTAAATCACAACCGTTCATGATTATTTCCATGATCGAGGTAACGCCTTTTGGTACGCCCGTTTCTACGCCGGGCTTGTCTCTGAGTGTTGGGCAGTATTTTTCATACGTGCTGGCAAATAAGAAGGAATAGCGGCTGCCAGCTTTGCTTGCGCTGGCGGCAACCCCACCAGGAAAAGTAGTCACAATTCCGGGCGTAGCATCCGCAGCCAGAGCCGCCATACGTGCTGCGTCTATTGCCGAATCCTGGTCGTATCCCATAAACCATAAATTGCCGCCCATGATTCCATCGGAAAAACCAAAACGACGACTCAGGACAAATTCTCCCCCCATAATTGGAATCACCCAGACAGGCATTCCATCGCGAGTGTCGCGGAATTGGTGTCCATCCCCGAAGAAGGCAATCTTTTTGCCGAGCTTAAAAAAGGTTTCGGACGGAAGGTGATCGTACACTTTGGCTGTGGGGCAGGTAAGCACATTTTGACTTAACCTTGCCAGTAAGACTTTTTCCAGGTGACGTTCGCGGTTTTTCAGGAAGCGGGGAACGTGGAATTGCACGACTGCTCCCGGCCGACCATCCGGTGTGCACTTGCCATCGACATAGTGATCTAATCCAGCTTCACAGTCGCACATGATGGTACTGGATGCGTGGCCCGTACAAGCTGAGACGGCCTGGTCCAGCCAATATTGATCCTTTGCCGTTATTAAGACTTCGGCGTAGATACTTCGAAATGCCTCGGCATAAGTGTTGTCTATTTCAACATGTCCGTTCATTAAATGATTTCCTGGATGAGAGTTAGGCTACGTCCGGACGACCAATGCCATTATAAACCTTCGATTCTGTAATCACCTTGTCCATATAAATGTCGTGTTCCTGTACAGGAATCTCATCGAAAATCTGACAGTCGAAACAGACGGCGGTGAGCATAGCATCAGGACGAGCGTGTTGAAGGCATTTGTCGTAATACCCTTTACCCATGCCGGTACGTCCGCCGTTAGAATCAAAGCCGACGCCCGGAACCATTACGATATCCAACTCTTTAACTTCGACCTGTTTGGACGAGAGTTGCCGTAGATGCGGACGTGGTTCGAGAATTTTATACATCCCGATTTCGAGTTCATCCATCGATTCCAGATGAAAAAGCTCCAATTCACCGTC
>DEAW01000191.1:6642-6814 GCA_002348315.1 Planctomycetaceae bacterium UBA2972
TCGTGGCGAGTGCGAACTTCGGCGCGTACGTCTACATAGAACATGACAGTCTGTGCAGAGGCATATTCGGGTTGTGCCATGAACGTCGCCATAATAGTTCGACTGATGTCGTCTTTGTTTTCCTGGTCACGGCGATTAGCAAAAGCGATCTTTCGAATCTCTGCTTTGCGGT
>DEAW01000019.1:0-6120 GCA_002348315.1 Planctomycetaceae bacterium UBA2972
TCGGCATTGTCTGACGTCAGTTTAACAGCAGATCAGGCGAAAAGCGCAATCTCCTTTGTGAGATCAACTGGCAATGAACATCCAGACGTAATTGCCGCATTACGGAAAGCTGGAAGTGTAGATACTTCAGGTTGGTCCCTCACGGAGGAGCTCAAACAACAGCTCATTGACGAGATTCAGGCCACCGGGGATCCGCATAACGGCCAACGTATCTATCGACGGGCTTCGCTTCAATGTATGAAATGCCATGGAATCGGGGGAGCTGGAGGCAAGGTTGGGCCCGACCTGATAAGCATCGGCGCTAGTGCACCTATCGACTACCTGATTGAAAGCCTAATTGTTCCCAATGCCAAGATCAAAGAAAACTTTCATGCAATTCAAGTGCTTGATGTGGATGGACAAATCACGAGTGGCATTGTCATTACAGCCGATGAAAATAACATCGTTCTTCGAACTGCCAAGGACGAACTGGTAACTATTAAAAAGCAGGACATTGATTTGCAGCGTGAAAGCCGATCTCTGATGCCAGATGGTACCGTGGATGAACTTACTCGTTCCGAATTGGTCGATCTGGTGTCGTTCCTGTCGAAACTCGGGAAAACTGGCGAGTTTGCGATTGGTAAAGAAAAGCTTGCCCGGAAATGGGAATCGCTTCAATACTCAGACGATAGTAATCGAATTCTTAACAGAACGGGAATAGACAGCAGTACCAAGGATAATGAAGCCTTCCAGTGGTTACCTCATTATGCCACCGTTCAGGGTGATATACCTACTTTCGACCGACCGGTGTTTAAACCGCATACAGGACTAAACCCCATCAGTTTTCTTCGGACACAGCTCGATGTAACTCAGGCTGGGGAATTTTCAATCACCATTGAGAACAGTGAACACATATTGTTATGGATAAATGGGAAACCAAGTCCGTTAATCAACGGCAAACATACAGTCAAACTCCCACTGGGATCCTCTCGAATTGTGTTAGGCATTCAACACGCAAATCGTAAAGCAAAAAGTGTAAAGGTCCAGGCAACAACTTCGGACCAGAGCACAGCGCAATTCCAGTGGGACTAACTAATACCCTAAGCCCGCACGCAGCAAGACCGTCGTGCCCGGGTCAAAATCATTTCCCGGGGTAGAACGAAACCGGACTTCGCGATCTATAACGAGTCCAGCTTCGATGAAGCCGATATGCTCAGCAACACGTAGTTGCTCCGGCAATCCAAATTCAAAACCGGTCGTCACGCGAATATCGTTAATGTCCGTCTGTGTTTTGGAGCCACCTGCTTGTCGCATTGTCCAGCTACCGCCACCGATTTCGGCACCGTAATACCACCAAACATCATAATTATTTATCGTGGTGAAGTACTGCGAGACCCGAGGGCGTGGAAAGAATAGATCGATTCGTGCTTCCGGATGAGGGCGCCAAAACAACCCAATGGCCGGCAACATTTTGATTTCCAGTCGATCGAAGTAAACGATTCCTCCTCTGAACGTAGTGTCCTCAGTCAAACCCAAATTGAATAGTGCATGTCCAGTTAAACGAAGGCTGTCACCGGTCAAGGTTTGAAAGTCCGAATGCACTCCGATCCCTAAACCAATATCCATACTAAATCTTTCATTGGGATCTGTTTGCCATTGCATTTCCAATACTCCGCTGTAAACCTGGTTTGGCAATCCAACATTTCCGCCACCCTGTAATAGATTTAGTCCAAAACTTGGCGAGACATAGATAGGCTGTTCCGTATTTAGAAAATTCGGAAACGCAAAGACTACTGATAAGTCGATCTCTTGTAGAGACAGATCGTTTCCACCCTTTCCATCATGAATCCATCCATACTGGAAACGGGGTGTCTCAGCAAAACGCAATAGGTCAGAAAACCTTGTCGAGGAATTCGATCCAAAGAGACGGTTGGGAATAGAACCGGATGGTGGTTCCTTAGGAGCCGTATATGGCTGTCCAAACCATGGTTTATCAGGCGGTGCTCCCATTCCCTCGCTTCCAAATCCAGGAGGCTTAGGGGCGCCAGAGTTATCGTACGGATCGAAATCCGGCGTTCCTATCTCAGATCCATCCTGAAATGTAACCAGCATCAAGGAAGAGCTTCCATCAGCCCAATCTATGGACCGTTGTCCCAGCGAATAACTAGGCGCAATGAATAACATCACGGTAACCAAGAAGCATTTAATAGCTAAATGAAACTGCACGAAACTCTACCAGCCGAATCTTTGAATTTGTATTGACAACTAATTACTGCATTCACAACCATCCCGTCAATCCCAACCATTACATGCCACAGAAAATGTGAATCTGGGTCGTTTGGGTCGTCTGTAACGCTCGTGCGGACTGCACTGCTTGTAGCGGCGGGATTCTGCCGAAAGATTGATTAGACAACTTTACATAACTAATGAGTTAGGGAACCATCGGATGTTTAAGGCCTTTAATTTATCGTTATCAATTGCTCTTCTAATTATTAGTTTGGGAAATGCACAGGATGGTATCGGAACGGTACAAACAGAATATTATTCCAGCACCAAATCCCTGAATTATCCGTTTCTTAGTGGTAACAGTGCGACTCGGGATACTGAAATCATCACTTCACAACGTCCCGTTGCTAATGCACCGATAACAGTTTCGCATCAAGCAAGTTGTTGTGCACCATTGCTACCAACGCTCACTCAAGGATTGCGAGACACGATCAATGCCTTATTGCCATGTCGAGGGATGCGGGGACTTTCAGGCCGCGGGCTTCTTTTCTCAGAGAGATTCTACTCTTCTGGTTGTTGCGGAAGTCTAATGATCGGCCAGGAGGTCATTATTGAACCGGCAGGCCAACAACCCACTCCGGCTACACCAGATAGTGTTCCTGAAACAGTAGAACCGGAGATCATTGATGATTCCGTGCTTTATCGCCGAATACCGAAATCAACTCCAACAGTAAATAACTCGATGTCACGGGACATTCGAACTATCTCTGGTAATCAAGTGATTATTAGATCCAATCCACAGCAAGATGTTACGATCCCAACCAATCCGCTTCGAAGGTAAACGGCCTGGTATTGAGCACATCACTAAAAAATCACGCTGAATGCCTCTTGTGTCTAGGGGTAACCGTTGTAAAATTAGATGCAAAGGGGTTTGTGGCCGCTTGCAGCCTTTATCTGCTAAAGTGCCACCTACACGATTAGAATGTGTACGGTTTCTTCTGGTAAGTGTTGCAGCTTGTCGCAGATCTCTATCCAAGCAACACTAGGACTCCATTTAATTGCCAGCGTAAAAAAACATGGGATTAGAGAAAAATAGACAATACGGTGATTCCACCGTTTCAGTACACGGCGGCGAAGCACATCACAAAGCCTTAGATTCTATCACCGATCCGGTTGTGATGGCTTCCACATACACATTCAGTGACACTCAGTCTGTCATCGATTACATCGAAGAGAATCAGCAACGAGGTGAATACGGACGATACGGCAATCCAAATGAGGCCGTTGTTGAAAGCAAACTGGCGCAGCTTGAAGCAGGCGAAGATGCCGTACTCTATTCTAGCGGGATGGCGGCCATTGTCGGTGTCATTATGGCCAAACTCAGTGCCGGCGACGAGGTTGTATTTTTTGACGAATGTTATCATCGAAGTCGCGAGTTCTGTTCTAAGCACATGTCGCGTTTTGGCGTTGTCACTCGTCAGGTTGAAGCATGTAATTACGACGCAATGGAAGCGGCAATTACGCCAAATACTAAGTTGTTGGTTAGTGAATCCCCGACAAATCCCCACCTCAGTGTTGTGGACCTTGATCGCTTCGCAGCGATTGGCAAACGTAACAACGTAGAAACTTTAATTGATGCGACTCTTGCAACTCCCTACAACTGCCGACCATTGATACATGGCGTAGACTACGTGCTTCATTCTGCGACGAAGTATCTTGCGGGACACAATGATCTCCTGGCCGGTGTCATCATAGGAGACCGGGTTAAGCTTGAGGACATTCGTTACTTACGAGGCATCCTTGGGTCCATCAATTCCGCACATAATTGTTATCTACTACAACGCGGTTTGAAAACATTTGACGTCCGCATGGCTCGTCACAACGCCAACGGCCAGGCCGTGGCCGAATTCCTCGAGCAGCATCCCAGAGTGGAAAAGGTCTATTACCCCGGACTCGCCAGCCACAAATACCACGATATAGCACGCGCCCAAATGTCTGGATTCGGAGGATTAATTACCTTTGAGGTTCAGGATGCCGATTGGCGACAGACGGCTGACATCGTCGATCGATGTCGCATTCCTAAAATTGGCCCATCGCTTGGTGGTGTTGAGTCTTTAATCGAACAACCCATGGTTATGAGTTATTATGAATTACCAGCTACCGAACGAGCATCTTACGGCATCAAGGACAATATGATCCGTATGGCCATTGGAATCGAAGACACTCAGGACTTAATCGACGACCTTGACCAGGCTTTGAAAGGCTAGACCATTGAAATTCCGCACGAAAGCCATTCACGTAGGAAATCAGAGATGCCAAACTACCGGTGCCGTCGTCCCACCCATTCATCTTGCCTCGACCTACGTCCAAACGCATCCCGGCGAGTGGGGAGATTACGACTATTCACGTAGTGGAAATCCAACACGTGACAACATGGAAGATACCTTAGCTGCACTCGAAGGCGGTTGTGATGCCTTGGCATTTGCCAGTGGTATGGCCGCGACCCACTGCGTCACCATGCTTCTATCCGCCGGTGATCATATCGTAGCTGGAACGGATATCTACGGCGGAACCTATCGATTATTCCATAAAATCTGTAATCGAGCGGGGATTGAAATCACGCTCGTAGACGCCAGCCAACCAGCAAACATCGCCAAGGGAATCCAGGATAATACCAAACTGGTGTGGATTGAAAGTCCGGGAAATCCATTACTCTCCATCACAGACATCAAGGCTTGCGCCGATATTGCAAAACAGGCCGGTGTGCTAATTGGAATTGACAATACGTTCGCATCACCCGTCCTGACACGGCCGTTAGAGCTGGGAATCGATATCGTCATGCACTCTGCAACGAAATACCTGGGCGGACATTCAGACGCTTTGGGCGGTGCTTTAGTCGTCCAAGACCCTGACTTGCGAGAGAAACTATATTTCATACAAAATGCCACTGGCAACTGCATGAGTCCGCTCGATTCTTTTTTGATTTCCCGGGGAATGAAAACTCTGGACCTAAGGGTACGTGCTCAATCGGAGTCGGCGTTGTCCATTGCCAAATACCTGGATGACGATCCTCGGATCTCACGCGTCCTCTATCCGGGACTCCCAGCCTTCCCAGGTCACTCTATTGCCGCCCAACAGATGGATGGTGGATTCGGCGCGATGCTAAGTTTCGAAATAGTCGGAGACTTCGAACAGGCCAAACGGGTTACCGCTTCGACTCGACTATTCCAATTGGCGGTGTCACTTGGCGCCGTCGAATCCCTGATTGAACAGCCAGCATCGATGTCTCACGCCAGCTACGATCGAGAAGATCGCCTTGCACATGGAATCAATGACGAGCTAATACGATTATCCGTTGGATTAGAAGACGTCGACGATTTAATTGCTGATTTAGACCAGGCCTTAGATTGTTAAGGGACTAGCATTCCGCTGGTTCTTTTTATCTAATGCCATAGCCTTTAATCCGGATAGCCAAATGAATTATTCACGAGTCCTAGTTATCACCCTGCTTTTTGTTACGCATCCGCTTCAAAACAGCTATGCATATCAACCTGCGTCGTCGATTGAGTCGCTTGTACAGGAACTTTCTTCCAGGAAATTCGCTGAACGACAAAATGCCATGTCCCAGTTAATCCGATTGGGCTCACCTGCAATCCCGGCTTTAGAAAAGGCGATGGACAACGGTAATCGTGAACTACGATTTCGGGCTCAACGCGTATTAGACTCCGTCGAACAAAACGCTTATCAATTAAAACTCGAAGCATTCATGCAATCTGGTGAAGAGGCCGCGGCTCTGCCCGGCTGGACAGACTTCCGAGAACTAGCCGGCGCATCCAGTGAATCCCGCAGACTCTTCGTATTAATGTGTAGGGCTGAACCCGCCATCATGCGAAATCTCAGCCGCCAACCATCCTC
>DEAW01000019.1:6494-6805 GCA_002348315.1 Planctomycetaceae bacterium UBA2972
ACTTACAAACGCGACAGTATCCAATTGGGAACAGTCGCCGCCCTGTTGTTTGTGGGTGGACTGAAAGGCACTCAGGTTGACGACACGTCTGTGAAGACAATTTATTCGGTATGCAACTACGATGCATTTCGCAATGAAATGTATACACGAAAAACAAACAGTACGATTCAATACAAACGAACCGGCCGTTCTGAAATACTACGTACTATTTTTGCTGTCTGGATGAAGCATGGACAAAGTTGGGACGCCCAAATGGCATTTAATCTCGCTATGCAATACGATATTCGACAGTCGCTGCCACGTGCAATTGA
>DEAW01000084.1:0-5037 GCA_002348315.1 Planctomycetaceae bacterium UBA2972
ACGGAAGTATTACCAATTGAAGTACTTGTGCCACTATCAAACACGCAGGTGGATATCGATAACTTGCCGAAGCATAATTATATCGACGAACACGTAAATTCAACTTTGAACACGTTACAGATTCCTGCTTCCCATCAAAGTTCCGATTCAGAATACATTCGTCGCCTGTTCCTTGACCTTACGGGACGGCTCCCCCCATCCGCCAACGTACGTAGTTTTCATGCATCCGGAGCTGACAACAAACGCCACCTTCTTGTTAAGGAGTTACTCGCGTCGGAGGAATTCACGGATTATTGGGCATACCTTTTTGCTAACTACCTGCGAATTCGGCCCCAACGATTAGGCGGGGAAGGCGCTCAGGCGTATTTCGACTGGGTTCGAACACGCCTCGCAGACAACGCCAGCTATAAGGATATTGCCAGCGAATTACTGTTGTCCTCGGGGGACACTTCGATTAACGGCGTTGCCAATTTCTATAGGACAACAACCAGTGCCCGACTCCAGACCGAATTTGTAAGTGAACTATTCATGGGGACAAGGCTTCGCTGTGCCAATTGCCATAACCACCCGCTCGATCGATGGACACAGGATGACTATCATGGCCTGGCCGCGATTTTTTCCAAACTTGATATAAGTGAGAATGTCCGGTATAAGCCTGGTGGTACCACAATTCACCCTGGAACTCTGGAACCAGCTAAATTGCGAATTCCAGGTGAAACACGTCTGCTAGACCAAAACACTGATCCACGCGGCGAATTAGCGAGTTGGTTAACGCGGGACGATAATCCCTATTTTGCCAAAGCAATTGTAAATCGTATTTGGAAGCAACTAATGGGTAGAGGGCTGGTAGAACCTGTGGATGACTTCCGGTCCACGAACCCACCCACACATCCGGCGTTACTCAATGCATTGGCTGATGACTTCAGGCAACACAACTACGATATACGTCATACGATTGAAGTAATCACACAAAGCGCGGCATACCAACGTAGCTCTAATGCAAATGCCAAAAATCAATACGATGACCTTTTTTACTCGCACACACTAAGAGTTCAACTCGACCCCGCTGTTCACGCAGATGCTGTTTCGGACATTTTGGGGATCTCCGAACGATATGGAGAACTACCATTAGGTACACGCGCAATTAACATACTTAATCCAACCACCGTTTCCCGTACGCTCGATATACTTGGACGTTGTGGGCGAGAGGATTCCTGTGAAACCACCAGCCAATCACCTGATGGACTGACCCAAAAGCTCCATTTCTTTAACGGTCCTTTTATCAACGCCAGAATAAATGTATCTGGTAGTCGACTTGATGATTTACTATCAACAGGAACGAAACCGATCGATATAATAACAGAATACTATCTCGCTGCTTTCTCACGTTTTCCGAAACCAGCCGAAACTGAGTTTTGGCATTCGCAGTTGAACCAATTAAAAGGCCAAGAGGAAGTCACACCCTTTTTGGAAGACTTCGTTTGGGGCATACTTACCTCTAACGAATTCGTAACGAATCATTAGTCCGTTCACTTTACACCTGGAAGTATATTCCCATGAGAATTCTAATTGCTTTACTAATTTCAACTAGCTGTGCACTTGGTCTCGCACAAGAATCCGCTGGGCAGCGTGCTCAGGAGGTTGATCAACCACAACGACGGGCTCCTATTGAAAAAGCTGAATTAATTAAGCGTTTCGATAAGGATGGGGACGGGGAATTATCAGCCGAAGAAGCAACAGCAGCTCGAAGGGCACTCGCCGCTCAACCAGCCAATCAGCCGCAGAATCGTGATTATAGAACTGCCATTTCAATCCGGGATCCCAAAGACTTTAAGGTTGCTGGCGGAAAGGAGATCTTCTCCGGCCCACAGGCAGGGGAAATACTACCCAAACTAAATGTAACTGCTGTTGGTGGTGACAACGATGGCAAAGCGATCGATGCATTAGGAAACAACTCAGGACTTCAGGTTCTAATCCTCTCTGATCAATATGGATCTTCTGTCCGTGGGCTCATCGGCTTGACCCGCTTTATAGGAACGATAAACGATAAATCCAATATCAAACTGAATGCCATCGTTGTCTATCTGGGCGATGATACAAATCAGCTCGCCGAAAATGCTAAGAAGTATGGGAAATACGTACAGGGCAATCCCACCATTGGGCTTTCTCGCGACGGACGTGAAGGACCAGGCAGTTACGGGTTAGATCGCAACGTCAGTATGACAATCATTGTCGCTGAGGATGGCAAAGTAAAATACAATTTCCCCTTTCCTCAGGGTATGCTTACGCCGGATCCTCACGTTCTAGGGGCCATTAGCGAGATCATTCAGGCCAAACCAGAAAAAATGAGAGAGTGGTTAGCTGCATCATATCCTAATCGGAGTCGTGACAACGCAAATGCGCGTCCCAATGGCGTAGACGTACGTGCACTTATTGCTCCTGTTCTCAACAAAGAGGCTAACGATGAGCAGATCGACAACGCGGCAAAGCGTATCGATGTCGTGCTCGAAAAGAACAAAGTCGCTGCAGCACAACTCGGTAGCATTGCCAAACGGATTATCGACAGTGGGAATCTGTCTAATTACGGTACAGAACGGTCTCAATACCATCTGTTCAAATGGGCCAAACTCTATGGCGTCACCAAGCCCGCGACGGAAACTGAAGCTCAACAGAAATAGTTGAAACGAACATGACCAACCAGTATTCACCCGCAGAATTTCGCATTAATCGTCGACACGCCATACGTGTTGGGGGACTATCGGTATTAGGACTAGGATTAAGCGATTACTTTTCGCTTCAGCGTCTTCAGGCTTCGGCCAACCAGGCTAAAGCGAAGTCCTGCATTCTAATTTGGCTCGAAGGCGGCCCCAGCCATTTAGAAATGTTCGATCCAAAACCTGATGCCCCGATCGAGGTGCGTGGCCCTATGGAGTCTATCGCCACCTCCATTACCGGTATCCGCATTAACGAGTGCATGCAGCAAACATCTCAGCTTATGGAAGATTTGGCAATAATACGGTCTGTCACTTCTCCTTTAGGAGAGCACAATTTTGGTACCCATTATTTAATGACCGGCTACAAGCCCACCCCGGCACTTGAATATCCATACATTGGTTCTGTCATAGCACAAACCTCACAACAGGATACTGTCCTTCCACCGAATATTGCTATCCCGCGTTTCACCAATAATATCTCCGGAAATGGATTCCTACCCTCAGCGGCTCAACCGTTCTCGATAGGGGGTAATCCACAACGCCAGGACTTTAAAGTACGCGACCTTGACTTCTATAACGGACTGAATATCCCACGAATCGACCGCCGCCGCAAAATAGTTGCTGCCTTCGATCAGTTTACTGCACAACGAGACTTATCCTCGAATGCTAATGATTCTGATTTGGAGCGTGCTTTCAACCTGCTCTCCTCGGAACAGGCCAAAGCAGCCTTCAATCTATCCGAAGAATCTGCGGAAACCCGAAATCGATACGGAATGGGAGATCCTGTCGGCCAAAGTTGTCTACTGGCTCGACGATTAATACAACGTGGCGTCCCGTTCGTCACAGTCAATAACGCGGGTTGGGATACCCATGCCAATATCGACAATCTCAAGAAACGGTATGCTACGGACCGCAATGCCAAGCTTCCCTCCTTTGACCGAGCCTTAGCAGCGCTGATCACCGATCTAAAACAATCCGGAATGCTGGCCGAAACGCTTGTCGTTGTCATGGGAGAATTTGGACGTACCCCCAAAGTAAATCCTAACGGTGGCCGGGATCACTGGCCTCGAGTTTTTAGCATTGCCATGGCGGGTGGAGGTATCCGAGGCGGCCAAGTCTATGGAACAAGTAATCCCCTGGGGGAATTCCCTAAGGATCATCCGGTAACCCCAGCCGACATTACAAGCACTATCTTTACATTGCTGGGTATAGATCCGAGTTATGAATTACACACTATCGATGGTCGTCCTGTCCGTGTAGCACCGGACCATGCTAACGTAATCCGACCTCTTATTGGCTAATTTCCGGATCCCGCTTGATGCTCCTACGCCAACATTGCCTATTCGCATTTATCTCATCACTCCTATTAATTGGATTGATTACAGTTGGATTGGAAGCCACGCCGCCGGTAACGGCTACTGCGATTAGCCCTGACGGGAAAGCGATTCTGAGTGTCTCCCAATCCGGCCTTAAAAAAATGACATGGCCAACACTAACCCATCAACAGACGTATCCTATCCCCACCGCCAACCTAAACTCGATCGCATTTTCACCGAACGGTTCGGCACTACTGTTAGCAGGAGGTAACCCTGCCGACACAGCCTTTATTGGCATATATTCCTGGCCGGAGCTAAAGCCTTTGCATCAAATCGAACAACCGGGGGACTCTATTTTAACTGCGACATGGCTATCTAACTTAACCTTCGTAACCGGCAGTCTGGACAACAAGCTGATGATTTGGAATGCGGAATCCGGACAATCACTTCAGACACTTTCAGGCCATTCCAGGGGAATAACGTCACTAAGATACCTTGCTCGGCAAAACCTACTCGTCAGTGGAGGCCTTGATAATAGCATTCGAGTCTGGAGCCTTTCCGACAATCGACTCTTGCGGAGTCTCACACAACACACTCACCCAGTGACTTGCATCGCAGAATGTCCTTCGGAGGAAGGGCTACCGCTCATCGCGACGGCGGCTGAAGATAGGACAGTCAGATTTTGGCAGCCAACGATCGGTCGTATGATGCGATTTATTCGGTTGCCAGCCCGGCCGCTAGCCATTGTGTGGGTTAATGAAACCATTTTGGTCGCGACCTGCAACAATGGCATGTTGTATACCGTCGACACTCTTAATGTTGAGGTTGTTAAAAGTACTGCCACTCTGCCAAAGTGGGTATACGCGCTCACTTACGACCGTCCGCGTGGACTGTTTGCCTTGGCTGGATCCGACGGGAAACTATCCGTACAAAACCTTTCGACATTTTCCAATACGGACAAATAGATTGTCGTACATACTCAACTCTTTATTCGCCACTAGCGCGTG
>DEAW01000084.1:5453-8923 GCA_002348315.1 Planctomycetaceae bacterium UBA2972
CGGCACAGTATCCAGATCTATCCTCGCCACCCCATCTTTAATTGCCAACTTGCCTTCGGCTTTTCGTCCATCAACGTAAACAGTAGCGGACGCTTCAACATGACGAACGCTGACGGCCATTTGCGCTTTTTGTTGATTAAGCACGGGAAAACGCTGCCGACCTCGCTGTGACTGGATTGGTCCCAACGTCCAGATAGCCGGCTGCGGATTATTGAGGTCAAATTGCGCACCCATATGTGCGGTGAAAGTTACAACTAACTCATCATTGCGTGCGGCATCCATCAACTCGGTTCGGTCGAATGTAGTTTTCTCACCATCGAATCCACGGTATTCACCATCCAGAAACTGAAGCACAACCCTTTTATTCTTTTTGTTTCGTAGCCAGACGCCATTACCCTCAAGAATCAATGCACCTTCACTCGCCGATCGTTCTAGGGCCTCCAACAGATTCATCGCCAATGCATCGTCGGCCGTATTTTTGGTTAACGTAAACTGCCGTCCATAACCTCCCGGATAACCATTACTTTGCTGCAATACCATATCCCACACCGGGTCGAATCGCTCTCGGCCTCCCCATGACATTCTCCAAACCCCACGTTCCGGAGCTCCACGTTCGGCAAGCCCCCGATAAAATGGGAAGTCAATGATATTGAGGCGTCCCTGCGGCAGGATCAACCACCGATCGTAGGCACCACGCCATGTCGGTGCATCCATCCCTGTCCCGGGAGTATTGGTGCTCACAAGAAACGGCATGCGATGGCAGTCTCCACAAACGTTTTGCCGGGGTTGCAGATCGCCATGCACGTGAAACAATTCGAATCCGCTCCTTGCTCGTTGAGTTACTTCATTGGTATACGGTCGACGCTGTGCCGGAGGGTACGCAATGCTCAATAAGAATTTAGCCATGGCGTCACGGTCCGTATTTGTTAATTCGCCAGGCTGGCCTTTGTCATTCCTGCCATCATGCCCTACGGTCATCATTGTGTTAGCCAGTCCCCCATCAATCAGATGACGCGTACTGGTTACAGGATCCGCGACATCACTGTTCGGCTCAACAGACTTATGAATACTAAAGCTGTTATTTCCTCCGTACGGATCACCTGGAATTCCATCCCAATGGTATGGCTCAGTGTCCCGTAGACCCCGTATTGGCATCGTGGAACGTGGCATGATCTGATTTCCGCCTGAAACAACGGGGGTATTCAACACCCACAGCAATTGATCTGTATGTCCATCCGGATGGCAACTCGCACACGAAAATGTACCCGTTGTGGAGGCGGCGGCCGAATTGAACATCATCCGCCCACGCTTCACGATCGGATCCGTCGGATCTTCTAAATGAATCGAAGCTGTTACTTGTGGATTAGAAAGATCCGTTAACGCAACCAACGACACGGTATTGGCAACTGCATTCAGAATCCATGCTTCTTTAGCCTGGCCGTCGTTTGTCGAGGTTAGAGCGATTCCCCGCGGTACTGCCCCAACAGATACTCGACCTAACACTTCTCCCGTACTGGCATTCATTGTAAAGAGCTTGTCCGAGCTCGCAGCTGTTACCACCAATGTAGAGTCGTCCTCACTAATCTGTATAGCAAAGGGTGTAGCTAAGGCCGCACCGGCTTCAGGATGTTTCGGCGGAACAGGTTCGAGTTCCATTCTTTCCACCGCGTATTCGTCAGCTTTCGTATTGATTCTCGTAACCTGATTGAGAAACGCCCTATTCTCAAGTTCCTTTAAGCCGTGTTTACTGGAACCGGATTTACCGTTTGCATCATTTCTCGCGTCTGCTTGTGCGATAAAGACATTCCCTTTCGAATCCACAGTCAAGCCGTATAGCAACGTCCCAAGATTACTTATCACTTTGACCAGTTTCTCAGTCTCCGTGTCGAACACATAAAGATCACGATCCGGCACTTCAGGATGCCGTACGATGTCCACGACGTGGCCGATCGATAACACATTGTTATGCCGTATCGAATGCTCCCACGCATCAAATGTTTTTAACTTGCCGTCCAGCGGAGGAGTACCTCCTGAAAGCTGGGTTTGATTATTCGATTCAAACGGGATGACATATAACATTCCATCGCGCACTCGAATTGCGCGGGGATCCTGAGCATTGATGGTTAACCGCTTTCTTACTTGCCTTGAATCAACATCAATGACAGCAATTTGATTTTCCGAAGACAGTGCCACGTATGCTTTGTTGTCGTTGGCAAATGCAATGCCAACAGGTTCATCGAACCGTGTGGCTCTGGTTCGCGGATCAATGTCCTGTACTGTACCAACGACATGCAGATAAGTAGGACTTTTATCATTGATATCTATGACGCTGACGGAGTCTGAAATATGATTAGCGACCCACAACTCTTTTCCATCCGGACGCAATGCTAGTCCAACAGGGTCTATACCAACCGCGATACGATGCATCACCTTTCGGGATTTCACACTGATCACGTCTACCGTATCAGCCGGAGTGTTCACCACAAATAAATGATCGCCCAACCGCGTGATCGGCTGAGCATGAGGACTCATGTGGGCAGCATGATGAACTTCAACCCCAGAAAGCGTCTGAAAGCCAACCTGGAACATCAACAAGCATAGAATCACCCACGAACAATGTGGAATTCGATTTCGCATTACTGTAACTCAATCTATACGGCACTAGATAAACAGACTCTTATTATAAAGCATGCTAAGCATTCCAAGAATGCTAAAGACTAACCAATCCTTCCCGTTCTACTTGTCGGATATTAGAAGCGATACTCTTCAAAAGGGGAATTGCAAGGTGTCCCTCTTGATACATAAAGCGAACGGTTTTCAGCATCAACAATCATGGCAAATACAGTTTCAATGAATCCATGTTTGGAGTCATCCGGATTTGCATGTCGACAAATGGAACCCGGGTAATTGTCATGATCCTGGAACCATTCAGAAATAGTAGCCACACTAAGATCCGAGGTCCGCGAGGCAAGAAGTGCATTCATACGAGGTAATCGGGAATATGATTGGCACAACTCATCATACTCCTCGTTAATAGAAACAAGTTCACTATGTAGACAGTGATTTGTATGGACCAAACATTCCGGGTCTCTTAAGACAAATACCTGTTCCGGGGTCGCTTCGATGTTCGCTGGACCCTGAGGGGTTGTCATCATGATATTCACTGGTATGGCCCGATACGCCTGTTCCAACACGTCCACAGCGTCGTCAAGACTGGTCTGCTCAAAGATACGCCTTAAAGAAAAATAATGAGGGACACCAACGCCACGCGAGGGAGCAGGTAGGGTGTTGACGCAACATCCAATCCCTGATGCGTTTAATCCCATATATCCAATCAGCCCTGCCTGGCCTACGCTCATATAATCCGGGCCTTCCGTAGGTCGCCTCGTTAGAACAATGGTGACTTCATCCAATGCCGGGTCCGCATCCCAGGTTTGTGCAACGAAATGACTGCCGTTAGTCGTAATTGT
>DEAW01000048.1 GCA_002348315.1 Planctomycetaceae bacterium UBA2972
CAACGTAACGTCAGTCCGCTGCGTTACTCGGTCCTGGCCGCTGCGAAGAAACCGCTGCCAACTTCTGTCAATCAATGCCTGACAAGCGGAGCGGGAATTTGTGGAAGTCAGGTCGCCTGCTTCCTGCAACTTGCCCTGTCATTAAACCTTCGCGCACGTCCGGTTGAAATCTATTTCCATGGTGCGACACCTAATGAAAATTCATCCCATATAGGAGTCGAAGTCTTCTTTGATAATCGTTGGAACTTTTTCGACGTCACCTGGGGGACCTACTTTCAGCAAGAAAACCAAACAATTTCCTTTGCTGACGTAAGGAAAGCCGGACCCCAGTCACGACGCTGGGCCGTTACGAACCAGACCGACCAATGGTTCCTTCACTGGAAGCGTGCAGGGCTGGACCCACTAACCTATATTGATGCTCCTCAAATCGACATCCTGTACGGCCACAAGGGAACGATTCGAATCCACCAGAACCCGGACACGGCTGGCTCCACGACGGAGGCGGAGTTCAAACCTGTTCATCAACCAACCTTCATTGGCCTCAATTCACTGAATCCTGATTACGGAGCGGTAGCCATAACACTTATGGATATACCGGCGAACAAACAGCAATTCGTCATTGATGTTTCGGGTACTGCCGGGAAGGGTAAGCTGGTGATTGCTCAGTCCGACCAATTAGTTACGGTCCAAATCGAATCGCTCAAGACAGGCGAAAATTTAATTAGACTACCGTTTCAACTAACCGACGGAAATCTCTCCATCACTTTGAAAATGGTCAAACCACGGCAAATTGGCTACGTCGTCTATTCGAAAATTGTCATCAGGTGACAAGGGTTGCAATGCCCCGTCGACGTGTCTCTGGTTTTGGTATAGTTAAGTAGGCCTTCGAAGTATTCAACGCCCACTATTGAATAGTTACGCTAAACCCTGCGTTTGAGGAATCACTAATGAAACGACTGCAGCTTATTATCACATCCTTTTGTATTCCGGCTCTGGTTCTCGCACCTCTGCTCATTCTCCAGGCAGAAGATAAAGCTGCACCGAAGCGAGCGTTTATCGATGGTACCGGTCCCGGCTGGGTCACTCTTCAGGAAAAGGACTTCGTCGACGTCAACGGTGATGAGAATACTTGGAAATTCGATGGTGCCTATGTAACAGGCTCCGGAACGCCGATCGGAGTGAATCGTACGGTCAAGACTTACAAAAACTTTGAAATCGTCTACGAATGGAAACACATGAAGCATGCGGGTAACTCCGGCATGTTTCTTTGGGTTCAGAAGGATGCGCTGGATATACTCAAACCCGGCCAATTGCCCCGGAGTGGCATAGAGATCCAGGCGCTTGATCACGGATATCAAGAAAATTGGATCAAAAAGAATGGTAAGAAGTCCGAGTGGTTTACCACCAACGGTGACGTCTTCGCCGTCGGGAAATCGACTTTTAAGCCCTTTGAACCAATCTCGCCCAATGGGTCACGTAGTTTCCCTCGCAAAGAACGCAGCAATGGATTCGGAAAGTGGAATCACTATTATGTCCGTGCAATCAACGGAGAAGTACGGCTCTGGGTTAATGGAGAAGAAGTCTCTGGTGGCTCGGACTGCAATCCCTCAGAAGGTCACTTGTGCCTGGAAGCGGAAGGCTCGGAAATCCATTTCCGTAATATACGTATTCGTGAGTTGCCCTAAGTCGTGCTGATACGATCAAAGCCAAATCTCCTGCTACCAGAACGATTGTTAGATTGGCAAGACGCCCCGAATGTTTTTTTGCTTAATCGGGCTGTTTACCAACCGATTTAACATGGCCAGCAAGCTAGCCAGAGTTTGGTGCGATGCAGTGTTAAGTTCCGATTCGATCCAGAGAGTCGTCTTCAGGGAGTGAGCCACAGAAAAGGGGTTTCGGATACCACTGGCGAGAACCACATCGTGGACTTTCGCCAGAAATTCATCGACGGCATCGACCTGCCAGGCGTCTTTGTTCACTTCCAGGTTCCGATAGCGTTGGTTGCGTCCAATAAAGCAGACGATTTGTAATAGTCCCCGCTGCCAAAACTCCGGAAATCAATGGTACTGCTGATGAACTGCGTTTGCGAATGTAATGGAATGCGTAAATAGACGCTAAGCCAATTCGCACAGGCGGCGAAAGCATGGGGTATGCCGTATTCAAACTTGCCCTGCGATCAACCTATTGATTACTGAACGCTCACGAGTGACAGTTAAGTTTGCTGAAGTGTAGGCGCGTAATCTCACGACAAATTCATCCGTACTCCTGTTTGTCGTAGGCGACCTTTAATCCGCCCAGAATTTCTGGTCGTGCTACATGACGGCGGTTTGTCTTCTTTGATGTGTCTATTAGGTGCAATAGCTAATGGTATTAGTCATGATACAATATCTACATTACAAAATTTAGAGAATGCTGATTCCCTCAGCCAAGGTAGTTCCTCAATGAAAATGCATAATCTCCGCCAACGTCTCAAAGATCAGGAATTGTTAATGGGGACGATGATTACGCTAGCGAGTCCCGCTGTAACGGAAATGTTGTCCCAATTGGATTTTGACTGGTTCTTCGTCGACGGTGAGCATGGTCCGCTTGAAACCACTGATATGATGGGCATTATGCAGGCTGCAGAACCATCAGTACCATGTGTTGTTCGAGTGCCTGTGGCAGACGAAGTTTGGATCAAGAAGTTTCTGGACTGTGGAGCAGCTGGAATTATCGCTCCGCAAGTCAACTCTCCGGAGCACGCTGCTCAGGTCGTTAGTTGGACTCGTTATGCTCCGGAAGGAACACGCGGCGTTGGACTTGGGCGTGCCCATGGATATGGTGTCTCGTTTGGGGACTATGTAGATCGAGCCAATGATGAGATTGCCTGTATTATTCAGGTTGAGCATATCGATGCCGTCAATTGTGTCGAAGAAACGATCAAAGTACCGGGGGTCGACTGTATTCTTCTGGGGCCTTACGACCTTTCTGCCAGTATGGGGAAAATGGGACAGGTTGATGACCCCGAAGTTATTGCGGCGATCGATCACGTTACGAAAACATGCCAGGCGGCCGGTATGCCGTTAGGTTATTTCGGAGTATCACCTGATGCGATCAAGCCTTACGTTGATCAGGGGTATACGCTGGTTGTGGCAGGCACAGATACAATCTTACTGGCCAGTGGAGCTCGGCATTTCCTTAAGAAACTGGCCCCGGAAGCATCTTGAATCGATCTCGGTTTTGGTAGTTAGTCTTGCTGACGAGGTATACTGAGTTTATCGAAGTTGAAATGGCTTCATGCAGAGTGTCTGCAAATAGCGAGGAATTCCCATGCTTGTTGGATATGTCAGTAACGAACGATACTTGGCGTTAAGTGACGTGTTATTTGAATTCCGCGGTAATGACAAGGTCGTGTTGTCGCGCTCATCAATCTCAGGAGCCGTCTACGCAGATATCGAACCAGGCAATTATGAAGTCGTGTTTGGTAAACAGGGGTTTGGTTCGAAAATTGTAACGGCGGAGCTATCTGAATCAGAGCCCTACCAATTTCGTTTGCTCGCCGATGGGCTCCTTGGGTATATGTGGCCCAAGTGCGTTCAGGCTGGTGAGATCGCAGAATTTCGTGTGCATAGTGATGAGGAGTATTCGCTAGAGCTTTGGCGGTATGGACAAACGAAGGAACTGATCAGTCGGATCGGGACGTATGACGAACATGGACCTCGCGCCACGATCCAAATCACCCCGGATGGGGATTACACTCAAACCGGTGCGATGTGGAACAAGCATGGTTATAGCAATAAAAATCTGAAACAAACGATTATCGCTCCGGATCGCAGTGGCTTGTATTACCTGCATGCGACTTCGAAGTCCGGCAAGTCCTTTAATTTTCCCTGGGTGGTTGCTCCTTCTACTCCGACTTGTAATGTTGCTGTTCTGGCTTCCGATATTAACTGGAATGCCTACAACAGTTTTGGTGGCCGCAGTAACTATATCCATACCAGTGAGTTTCCGGCTACGCCAACGATTAATTCCAGATTGGAATTAAAACGGTATGTACACGCGGATCATATGACCTATTCCTCAGAGCAATACGCTCCACTCTCACTGGACCGTCCGGACCCTTATAATCACATCCCGAATTCAGAAGAGCTTGATAGTCCAATTCAGGGCCGACAGGGTTGTCATTTGGCGTCCGCTGAATGGAGATTCCTGGGTTGGATGGAACGAGAAGGATTTAAGTACGACTATTACAGCGAAACGCAGTTACACTTTGACGTGGTTCCGCTGGATGAGTATGACGTGCTGGTTATTAGTGTGCATCCGGAATACTGGTCTGTGAAGATGGTCGAGCAGCTAAAAAAATGGGTGCATGAAGATGGTGGTAAGTTGATTTATCTTGGTGGAAATGGACTCGACTGCGAAGCTGAGTTCCTTGATGATCATCGCATCATTTATCAAAACACTAAATGGAGTCACACCGGCCAAAACTATGCCGAATCGGGGGAACCTCAGGAGAGCCGAATGCATCGAAGGCATGAGTCTCAGGCCGGGTTGTTAGGGCAGGTGTTCACCTGGCCGGGTGCCATGACTGCAGCACCCTATGAAGTCATTAATCCGAGTCATTGGTGTTTTAGCGACACGGGACTAGGGCGTGGCGATCTGTTTGGAACTGAGAGTCTTCATCAGCGGGTTCCGGGAGGTGCGAGCGGTCATGAAACGGATAAGATTTCACCGTTTTCGCCTGAAAACACGGAATTGCTGGCTAAAGGATTGAATCAGGATGACGGGGGAGCACATATGGTCTATTACGACGTTCCCAGCGGTGGAGAGGTGTTTTCTGTCGGTTCTATCTGCTGGAATGCCTGTATTGTGGTCGATGACAATATTAGTACGATTACGGCGAATGTGTTGCGGCGTTTTAGTGGCCAGTAGTAAAAGTTACTGTAGTAATGTTTATTCAAGCCAAAGTATAATCAGAGTGTCTGATAGGGAATACAATCCGTGCTAACGATTAATGATGGGAATGCGAAGCTGAATCGTCGCCAGCTACTGAGTATCGGTAGTCTGGGATTGGGCGGTTTGTCGTTAGCATCGTTAATGGGAGTGAAGGCGGAGGCGGCAACCCTGAGCGAAGCGGTTCGAAATAAGTCGGTTGTCTTCGTCTTTCAGCAGGGTGGGCCGAGTCAATTAGAGACCCTGAATCCCAAGCCAACAGCGGATGACAGTGTCCGTACAGTATGTGATGTGATTCCCACGGCGATCCCCGGCGTACACTTTGGCGAGTTTTTACCGAGGCTGGCCAATTTGGCCGATCGCTTTACGAATGTTCGCTGTTTCCAGACTCAAAATGCCAATCACAATATCGAACCGATGGTCGGTCCACATTCGCTTGATACGAGTATCCCGGTTCATTACTCTCGTGTTGTCGGAACGACTCGGCCAAAGACAGGGATGCCAACCAGTGCGGTGCTATATCCGCAGTCGGTCATGGAAGGCGTTCCCAACGGACTGGCAAGAGGGAATTTATTGGAGACAGGGCCTTACGGAGCAGGTTATGCTCCCTTTGTTCCTGGAAAGGATGGCCAACTCCAAAAGGATATGGAACTGAATCTCCCGAGAGAGAGATTCTTCGAGGATCGCCGAACCCTGTTATCGGGACTGGATAAGCTCAAACGAGATGCTGATACCAGCGGTCAGTTTGAGGCGTTGGATGAAATTCAGCAACAGGCTTATGAAATACTGCTGGGTGGCGGAGTGTCCAGGGCGTTGGACCTGTCTCTTGAAGATCCGGCAGTGTTAGCGAAATATGACACTTCTGAATATGTAACGAAAGGTGCCTGGGATCGAGTTAAGCGTGGTAGAGCAGGGTACTATAGTGCCAACGCCGGATCGATAGGAAAGTTAATGTGTCTTGCCAGGCGTTTGTGTGAAGCGGGGTGTGGTTTTGTGACAGTGCATGCCAGTTATGCTGGTGTGTGGGATATGCATTCCGATTTGGGGAATCTAAACCTGATCGATGGAATGAATGCGATTGGTTGGTCGTTCGATCATGCAATATCGACCTTCATTGAAGATATCGAAGCTCGGGGCATGCAGGATGACATTCTGCTTATTTGCTGTGGTGAAATGGGACGGACTCCCCGGATTAATAAAAATGGTGGTCGCGACCACTGGGCAAAACTTGCTCCTCTACTGTTGTATGGAAGTGGATTCCAGCATGGACAGGTGATCGGGGCGTCGGATAAAACTGGTGGCGAGCCAGCAGATAATCCACTGAATCCAAGCCATCTGATTTCGACGATTATGAATTCTCTGTTTGATATCGGTGAATTGCGGCTAGTCTCGGGGATCCCGCCGCAGGTTTTGGATTTAGGCCAAAAACCTCAAATTGAAGCATAGAACGGCCGACTTTCTTTGGTTGGTCTAATGCAAACACTCTCCATACAACCGGATAGAAGGAATAGTAACAATGCCGCAAATAGCAATGTTTGAATTGATGCAGGAGATCTCGTCCTTCAATCCGAGCGAGACTCACTATGACGACTTTGTTGTGAAGCAGGGTGCCGATTGGCTGGCTGGTAGCCACGGTGCACTTAATGAAATCGGTGGCGCTCTGGGGGTGTTTACTGACGAGGACGATGTTGAGCTTGTTCCCACGATTAGTGCCAAGAGCATTTCGTCGGGTGGGCCCTTCAGTGCGGCGTCGTGGGAGAAATTATCTGCTGAGCTAGTCGAGTCATTGGAAGGATTGCGGGATAAGGGGATTGATGGAGCCTATTTCTGTATGCATGGGGCAATGGCTTCGCCCGCAGAAATGGATCCGGAAGGTTATATTCTGGAAAAGGCAAGGGAGATACTTGGAGAGAACATTCCAATCGTTACTTCGATGGATTTGCATGGGATTGTCACGGATCGCATGCTTAAACACAGCGATGCGATTGTGGTTTACCACACTTATCCCCACGTAGATCAGAAGGAAACTGGCGAGCGTTCGGCCCGACTGTTGATGAGGTTATTGCGAGAGGATTTGAATCCCGTGACCGTGCGAGTTCGCGTGCCGGCGTTGGTGCGAGGCGATGAGTTAATTACGGATTCCGGAATCTACGGCGAGTGTATTCGTCTGGCACAAAAAATCGAAGAGAGTGATGAAGGATTGTCCGCCGGGATGTTTATTGGAAATCCCTTTACGGATGTACCAGAGCTTTGCACCAATAGCCTTGTCGTGATCGATGGGAATAAGGAGTTGGCCGAGCAGTATGCTACTGAGATGGCCGAGCTGTTCTGGGTGCATCGTGAGCGTATGCAGGTCCCGTTGACGTCATTGGAAGACGCGGTGGAACAAACGAAAAAGCAT
This sequence comes from Planctomycetaceae bacterium UBA2972, assembly GCA_002348315.1. Classification (GTDB taxonomy): domain Bacteria; phylum Planctomycetota; class Planctomycetia; order Pirellulales; family Pirellulaceae; genus UBA721. The sequence goes on from DEAW01000048.1 coordinate 7,334, forward strand.
ACGACAGAGTCAGATGGTACTGTTGTATTGGTGGATGCTGCTGATGCCACCAGTAGTGGCGCGTCCGGGGATTCCAATGCGATTCTAGCGGCGTTGTATCAGGCAGATTATCAGGGGCGATTACTGTTTCCGATTGTGGACGAACCTGCTGTGCGTGCTGCGAGGCAGGCCGGAGTTGGAAATGACGTTGAGTTGACGCTGGGAGGAACCATTGATTCCGGACGGTATACGCCACTGACAGTTCAGGCCAAAGTTCGAATGGTCTCGGATGGAGATTTTCATAGTGAGACGTTTAATTTGCTTTGGCACGCCGGGCCAACGGTGGTGTTGGAAGTCCGGTCATTTACGGTGGTTGTTAGCAGTCGGGCTGTCCATTTGTTTGACCGCTCGTTTTTTAGAGCGCATGGACAGGAGCCGTCCAGGTTCGATGCAGTAGTCATGAAGTCGCCACACTGTGAACCGCAAATGTTTAAAGAGTGGGCATCACTTTATCTGGATGTAGACGCGCCGGGTTCAACCAGTGCTAACCTCAAGAGCCTGGGGCATACCATCTGCGAGCGTCCGATGTTTCCACTGGATGAAAATGTTGTCTTCGAGCCGAGAGTGGAAGTGCATCAGCGTTAATCGATCTGATTTGCTTCAGGGTCCTGTCGGTACGGATTGTTAGACGCTTCTGATTTGTATTTAGAGAGATCGACGACAGGATTTACCGCGATGGGATCGGCGTTTCTCTTTTTGGGGCCATTGAGTAATGTGCCTATCGGTGTATAGCGTATGCAGTACTCGTAGCTAATGAGTAGCAGAGCCGAGCAAACAACAACCGTGGCGATGACTTTCACGATGGCTGGCAGTGGTATTTCACTGATCGCAAACTGCATTGCCATTAGCAAGGGTACGTGAGCGAGATAAAGCCAATACGATGAATCTGAAATGTATCGCATTCTGGCACTCTCTTGACTAAAGCATCGTCGAAAGAGTCCGATTGATCCACAGGTCATTAGCCAGACGTAGGCGACTTGGAGTATTACGGCGATTAGGCGGTATTGAGAGCGGTCGGCTAATTCATGTCGGAATTCAAGGTGTCCGGTTGCGAATTCAAGTCCAAGTGGAAATACGAGTAGGATTGCCAGCGGAAGAGTGATGTCCCAGTATTTCCCCAATTTGCCCTTTTCGTCGTTGCTGTCAAAGTATAAAGCACCATAGAAAAAGAAGATGAAGTAATAACCTAGAATTGCCGGGACAGGGACAAGGCCGGTTGCTGTGTCCGGTCCATAAGAATCAGGTTCAAAGCCCATTTGATTTTGAAATAGGTAGGTGAGTGGCAATAGCCAGACAAAACAGATTGGTGGCATGACCAGCCAACGGGGAATAGAAAGGTTGACTCCCTCCGCAAAAAGAACCCAAAGTGCAAATGCGGCGATGAGCCAGCAGAGGTACCAGAGAAACCAAAGGTGGTGAAAAACAGGAGCGTACATCAGGTCAGTGAGGACATCCTCTTTGTGCTGGTAGATGTATTCGGGATCAGCCTCGAAGAGATTGATGGAATTGTCCAGTACAGGCTCCGCCGGAATTGGTTTGTCCGTCTTCTCGGTCAGGTGGTTGTTGAGGGCTTCCAGCACAAGTTGTCGTCCCTGTTGGATCTCATTTCTACTTAGATTTAGGCCGATAGCGTCTGCGATTTGGTGAGCTAAATTGATATCCACAATGGCCATCACTGCAGGTATGATGCCGTTGCGATTTGGAATCGAAGGATCTGCTCCATGGTCAAGAAGTAGGACTGTAATTTTATGTTGACCCCAAAATGCGCTTTCATGTAGCGGTGTATTTTGGTCCGCGGATATCGAAGGGTAGTTTGGTTCGGCTCCGCGTTCGAGTAGAAGTTGAGTTAGCGTCTCAGAATTGGCGTAAACGCAGGCATTTAATGCCGTGTAACCATCGGGGTGTCTGCTATCCGGGGATATGCCGTTGTCGAGCAAACGCGTGGTTTCACGGAGATCATGGTTTTCAATGGCTAGAAAGAGTTCAGGAGTCTCTGGATTGGCTTGGACTCCGGTCGGTACAGAATCAGTTCGATCAAAGATGTCGGCGTGGCTTGAATTGGGTAAAGAGTACGCCATCCAGGTGGCCGGTATGATTGTAACCATGCCGACTAATAATGGTAGGAAGATGCGTTTGAAACGGTGGTTGATTAATGCGGCTAGGCCGCGTTTGCGCCAAAGCATGGCTGTAAAAAAACCGCTAATTAAGAAGAAGAGCGGCATTCGGAAGCCATGAATGGCGTATAGGCCTATGGCCATCCATGGAGCCTGTGAGGTGTCCTGAAGTGGGAAATATTCTTCTGGAATGCCAATGAAGGGCATTAGCGCATGCAACAGAATGCCCAGAAGCATCGCTATGGCTCGTAGGGCATCCAGATCATGACGCCTAGCGATAGTCGTCTCAGTCGGTACGATACTCATCCATCTGACTCGTCGTTTTCAGGTTTCGGCTCGGGGAGCCGTGCTTCCTTACGCAATGCATCGCGGATGACATACTCAATTTGACCGTTCACACTACGCAGCTCATCGGCAGCCCATTTCTTTAAAGAGTTGATGATAGCAGGGTCCGTGCGTACTAGAAAGGAGTCTCGTTTAGCCATGTCTGATTTATGAATGAGTGGTTGTAGAGGTAGACGCGGGAACTTAGTTGTGTAACGTACCTGTATTGACAACGGGTTGAGCATGGCGATCGCCGCAAAGGACAACCAGTAGATTGGAAACC
>DEAW01000009.1 GCA_002348315.1 Planctomycetaceae bacterium UBA2972
TAATTTAGATGGAATTGCGTCGTCTGAAGATCGCAGAGTAGAATAGAGTAGTTCAAAGGCTCCTTTCATTATAGGAAAAGACAAGTGCTTTCAATCGTTGGAAAATCAACCGGTAAATTCTGCAACGGCATGTCTCGCAGGCGATTTATGCAAGTCGGCGGATTAGGTCTTGGTGGTATGTCGCTCGCAAACCTCATGGAAGCGGAAGCAGCTGTTGCCTATCCGAAACAATCAAAGCGTTCGGTCATCCTGATTTGGCAACATGGAGGTCCCAGCCAGCTGGACACCTTTGATATGAAACCGGATCAGCCCGAGGAAGTTCGGGGGCCGTGGACTTCTATTGGGACGAGCGTTCCCGGAGTTCGGATTAGTGAGCTGTTGCCGCATCATGCGCAAGTCATGGACAAGGTATCAATTATCCGTAGCTTCACACATGGTAATGGCGATCATTGGGCCGCAGCGCATTGGATGTTGACAGGTTACACCGGTGCGACAGGAGCGGATCGCATTGCTCGTAACCCATCGATGCAATCGGTATCCTCTTATCTACTTGGGCCTCGTCGCAGTGGTGTGCCGAGTGGTATCAATATTAACGATGGTGGATTCGGTTTTCATGGAGCAGCATTTTTAGGCGTGAATCACAATCCGTTTCGGATCGGTGATTTCAGTTATGGCAACGAAGCGGGGCGACTACCTACCGGCAGCGATAAGAGCTTTACGTTGGTTGATGGCCTATCAGAAAGTCGCGTCATGAATCGGGTGTCGTTATTGCAACAATTCGACAATATGCGGCGGGACGCTGATAGTACCGGCACGTTTGCCGGAATCGATGACATGAACTCACAGGCGCAGGAGATCATTCTCTCAGGCCGTGCTCGTAAAGCATTCGATCTATCACAAGAAGATCCGAAACTGGTTGAGGCCTATGGACCGGGATGGGGTGAGCAAGCTTTGTTAGCCCGACGTTTCATAGAAGCTGGCGTGCGATTTGTGACGCTCAACACGGGGTATTGGGACGACCATTCAAATATCAAGAATGCATTAAATGACAAAATGGTGCGTCATGATCGCGCGACAGGCGTTCTAATCAAAGACCTTGCTGATCGCGGTATGCTCGATGATACGCTTGTAATTACTGCAGGTGAATTCGGTCGTACTCCTCGGATCAATGCAAACGCAGGCCGTGACCACTGGCCTCAGGCTCAAAGTATCCTGATAGCCGGCGGGGGCTATAAACACGGGCAATTTATCGGTGCGACTAATTCAAAGGCGGAACACCCGATCGATCGACCGGTGAAACCTGCAGATCTCAATGCTATTATTTATCATGCCCTGGGTTTACGAGCAGAAGATACGTACCCAAATCTCGCAGGTCGCCCAATCCATCTCTATGAAAAAGGTGTAGTGCCAAGAGAGTTGCTCTAAACAGCGGCCATCATGGAAGATCAAATTCACGGAGTCCCCAGGACTGCGTGAATCTGGACGCTCGTTAAGTCTGTGTTGATGAGGCTGGAGAGGGGCAGTGGGTGCACTAGCTTCCCATCGATCTGGATAGCGTAGAAACTCGCACCGACTTGTTTAGGTGCGGCGAAGCGTCCTTCGATCAGCGGCGTTAATGGTGAAAGTCGTTGGGTATCCAGGATTAGAATCCCGTCCGGGGACTGTAATAGCATCACCCTTTTAACTGGGTCTAAAAGGGTGTGTTCTATAATACCTGTAAATTGGTAGGAACTGAGGGTTACGTGTTCTTGCCATGAATAGCTCAATACCTTGTTGTCAGTTGTAACCAACAACAAGGTAGATTGCCCGGCGTCAAAATGGTGCATCTTTAAGCCGTAGGGTAGATCCTTGACTTCTTGGCTTCCGTCTTGGCGGATGGTTACCAAAGTATGAGGCTTCGAATTGTCGCTATTTGTTGTGATGAATCCGAATTGGTTTCGCTTGGAATCCCAAAATGGGTCTCTGATAAACCCCGGGAATTCGTGCAATTGACTGTAAATTAGATCCTGGAGGCCGATTCTGTATACCAGGGAATGAACGTCGCTACTACATAGAAGGATTGTATCCCGTTGGTGATCTACTGCGAGTTGCAGTAGGCCGTTAAGTTCTTGCGGATGCGTAAAGGTGTGTAGCTCGTCCTTGATAACTTTATAGAGTGTCGTTTTAGTGGCGACCAACAGTGTAAAGCTAGCTGGGTTGTAATGAACTCCTGCAAACTCCAGACTGCCTGGAACTCGAAGTTGTTCCTGTAGTTGCTCTTCAGCAACCGTGAACAAGATCGTTTCTGAAGCATCACGGAGGGAAAGGATATGACCGTGCGCCAGTACCCGCAGGTCCAATATAGGCTTGGGATGTTCGTAGCGGATCGGGTTGTTTTGCTTCCGTGAATGTATGAGAAGAGAGTTGTTTTCGGTGAGGTAACAGGACGATCCATCTGCCAATAAATCGAATTTAGAGGATGTCTCCGGAGGGGGGAGCGGAGATGATCGTTGATAGAATGGCGGTGCGTAGGTTTGGACATTCCCCAGTGCATCCACTGTGAGGAGACCGTCGGTAGTGCGTTTGGCTCCGATAAATGGACGTGAATTTAGAATCGGATTTTCGAGGGGGCGCAAAGTGGATGGGTCAAGGATGTGAAGCGTCCCGGTCCGATTTGTTACCAGCAGACCGTTTTCGTCTCCGTCAAGGATTGTTCCGAAGTGGAGACGCGAACTATTACTTAGGGTGGGGTTAAGTTGGCTGTCCAGGCGTACTAGTGTCCCTTTGGAAAACAACAAATAATGTGCGGCAGGCGTGTTAAGCTGGCTTACTAAATGGTTGTCGTGTGCCGGAGGCCGAAACCGTATGCGGCGGACAATGTTTTCATTGAATAAGAACTCGTTGACATAGTATTGGTTCGTAATGACTGCAATCCGACCTTCAGATGCAAACCACATAGCTTCGGCCTGAGAGGGAAGAGGGACGGAATGCAATAGCTTTCCTGCCGGAAGCGAATGAACTTGTAAGGATGTCGAAAAGGCTACTGACATCAAATCCCCGTCGGCGGAAATTGCCAATTGATGGGCGTTTGCCGACAGTGTTAATAAAGGTGAGGACGCCGTCAAATCAGTCAGCGAAAATTTAACCACAGTGCCATTATTAAGCGCCGCGTATAGATTGCTGTTGTTAATGGTGGCGGCCGTGCACGGATGTGGAAGTCGTCCAAAGTCGACGTGTTTGTCTTTGTGGATTGCCACAATACATCCATCGATGTCATTACTTAGGGTGACAAGTTTGTCGTCAACGGAAAAATGATAATCGACTCGCCCATTAATTACATGGTGGTGATGGGCCAGTTTTCGATCGACGGTGTAAACAACAGTTTCAAGTTTGCTGGGATCATAATTCGCAAAGGACAACGCCTGGGATGGTGAGACACTAAATATTCGTGTCGTGTCCGGGTTGAATCTAGCTTGCAGCGATAATGTAGAGTTAGGTACGTAGGAGCGAGCGCAGAGCGTTGAAAGAAAACGCGACTCCTGTATGGAATCGATGTTTCCAGCTGGATGCAGCGTTGCGAGATTGGTAGCATTTTCCAAGGCGAGATCGATATCACCGTTGGCAGCGTGGAATAACATCTGGGACTGGAAAGCACGAATCGAAGATTGTGTGATAGACTCTGTCGCTTCAGCAGCGCGTTGTTCGTCTTGCTGAGCGCGGAGCAGTAATGACTCTGCTATGGCATCCTGTTCCAATGCTTGCCTGTAGTTGGTTGTGGCAAGGTTTTGAAGTTGAATGCTTTTCTTTTCGAGCGTTAGAGCAATATCCTGCTGCTTCTTAGCCAAAGTCGCGTTCTTTTCTGCCTCCAGCAACAATGATTCGGCGATGCTTAGAGATTTAAGTGCCGTTTCTTCTGCGATTTGCTCTTCCCGTCGTTCTTCCTCGATCCTTTGGTTATCCCGGAAAAGGAAGGCGGAAAGGTGGCGTGTAAAGTCAAGGGATTGCTGGGCCTGTTCGTTGGCGGTGCGGAGGATAAAGGTTTCGGTGACGAGAGTAAACAATACAAGCACTGCCGCCGCAACCGAATAGATAACATGCATTGGATGATGACGAACCCATCGACCAGTTGCTTCTCGAATCGAGTCCTGATGTACCAGTGTTGGATGATCGTGAAGAAACGCTGTTAGGTCTTGAGCCAATGCGGAAATGTCAGAATAACGAGAGTCGTCAAAGAAGCATTCGAGAATCACTGAACGAATAACAGCTGGAGTTGAACTAGGCAACTGGCTGATCGTCTCAAGTGAATGCGTGCTCGGCGGAGTTCCGGTTGCGATTTCGTAGAGTAGCGCACCAATAGCAGTGAGATCCCCCCTTTGTAACTGCTTTAAGTCGCTTGTCTGGTTAGCGACAACAGCCTGAGACCAATTTAGGACCATGACCTCGCCAAACTCACCAAGTGAAACGGAATTAGAATCAAGGTGGCTATGATAGACACCACGGGAATGAGCGAAGGAAATTGCATTGCAAACGGCGATAACGGCGTCGAGTGCTGGCTTAAGAGTGATACGGTTTAACGCGTTATGATCGTCATGTAATTGTCGAACGAGTTGCGTTAAACTAATTCCATCCACGAAACGCATTGTGTAGTAAGGAGTGTTTTCAGCAGACCAGGCTAACGAATAGACCGGAAGAATGTTAGGGTGTTCCAGTTGACCAGCAATTTGGGCTTCACGCACAAATTCTTCAGTTTTGGCGGTTGGAGTACGCTCGGTAAGTTCTAGTTCTTTGAGTAGGACCTTTCTTTGGAGAACTTCGTCAGCGGCAAGCCAGGCATCCCCGTAGCCTGTGGAGTCACTCAGGAAAGACTTGGAATAGTGAATGGACTCGCGGCCAAGACGCTCTAATTGGGAAGGATGCGTAATGGTCGTCCCGAGTGTCAGTTTAGGATGTGTCTCATCAGAGATCGGAGAATTGGGCGCGTGAGTATCCTGAAGTGGGTCATTGTCAGGATCTATGGTTTGATTTGCAAAATGGGGGCGAAGGCGGCAAATGATATCCCGGTATTGCTCATCCTTGTAAAGTAAGGCCAGCAATTGCGTTGTTTCAAAATCTATATCGATCGTGGAATCAATATCTGGAATTGATTTGTCGAGATGGCGTGCCAGTGCGTGGTAAAACTGTTGTGCAGCGATTGGTGTAGTCAACTGAGTCCGGAGTAGTTCTTCAAGCGATTGCATTACTCTTGTGGCACTCCTTTCAAATGATCTTCCAACTGATCAATCGCAATGTCTAATAAACAACGTTCAGTCCAGTTCTTCCCTGGGTTCCCTTCGTTTATCTCCGGGAGCAGGGCGGCGATATGCCGGATGTTTTTAAGGCGAGTAGCGATCGTCGAATGCGAATCGCTTTGTAACAGGCTGGTGGCAAGTGCAAAATATCGTATGGGTAGTGGAGTGGTTCGGGAAAGTAGTTGTTTAAGGACGCGACGCTGTGTTTCCTGGTCATTTTGTCGAAGAGAGGTTAGTAATATGCTACGGCAGAGAATTGGGTTTGTAGTTGGTCGAGTTTTCAACTGGTTGTAAATTTCATGAACGTTGTTTACGTCCTCCTGATGACTAAGTAAACCGACTGCCGTGGCGGTATAAACGAATTCCTGTGGTTTTGTAAGATCTGCACGATTTGCGATGTGTGCAACGGACTCGCTGTAAAGTGTCGAATCGTCAAGCCATGCGGCCAGGATGGTGGCCTGATAGAGATGACGAAGTTGTCGTGTGTATTGATAACCATCGATTAAACTTCGGTGGGCGTCCCGGTAATCCCGTGAACCGATTTGTGCCAGGACCAACTCGTCAAGGAATTGGGTTGCAAGCTGAGTGGAAATACCTCGATGCTTTTCGTAGTACTGTGTGGTTTGTTCTAAATAAGGCCGCCAGGTGTCTTCCTGAATTCTCCTGCTGTTATTTCTAAGCCAGCTGAGTTTTCCATCAATGGAGGCCTCGTGCGATACTGAGTATTGGTGTGCAGCTGTGGAAACTGCTTGTGGATCTCTGGATAAAGAGACGTCCTCTTCAACAAAAAAAGAAGAAAGGGCAAGTGATTCAGTTGTGATGTCCGATGCAGAAGTACTGGTGTCTGAAAGTTCGAGCCGAAACAGACCCTCATTTGATGCCGTGAACAATGCGACGACGTTGTCCTTCATGAAGAGGTGCAGAGCACGCACATTGTTAGGTAAACGCCAGTGAGAAGACTGTGAATCACCAGTTGTGGAATCCACGAGTTGGAAGCCGTCGTCGCTGTAGAATCCGACGAGCCCGGTGGTCGTGGTATTTGAAAGATTTGTGGGATAATGTGTATCGAGTCGTTGGGGCAAGTTCCTGCTGACGAGGTATGCGGAACCAGTATTGCCTATTATAAAATCGCCAAGAAGTGGGGTGTCTGAAAACAATGGTGTTGGAACAGCAGGAAGTTGTTGCAGGGCAAAGTCAGGCTCAAAGGTATACAGTTCGCCGCTTCGCCGTACTAGTAGAGGACTACCATCCTGTGTGTATTGGAGAAGCGGATCCGCATAGGTTAGCGATAGAACGTCTTTGCGTTCCTGAAGATCCATGTCTATGAATTCTAAAGTGCTACCAGATGGATCTGACTGGTCGACCAATCCGATCAGTATGTCATCGGAGTACCACGCCAGGTCACGGTATGTGGT
>DEAW01000183.1 GCA_002348315.1 Planctomycetaceae bacterium UBA2972
CAGGGCTTGGTATCTTTGGCGGTGCAACGGCCAATATCTATGAAATTAAGCTTTCCGCCGCCGCTGCCATATGGGTGGAGGAAGACCCCTGGCATCCAACTCAATCGCTGGAAAGTCAAACTGATTCGTCCGTACTGTTAAAAGTGCCGGCTAATCATGATTTGGAGATTATTCCGAAGGTTTTGGCATTAGGGGAACATGCTGAAGTTCTGACACCGCTGTCTTGCCGGGAAAGTCTTGCCAGTATTATCGACGGCCTGAACGCTCGATACAGTCAGGATGCTACCAAAGATTAGGCATCGAACATGGCGCCAACGTCTACGGCCTGTGAAATCTGTGCCTGATCCTCAAATTCAAGCAAATCGCGATCGTTTGCAAAACCCAGAAAACTGGCAAACAAGACGGTCGGCAATGTTTTTCGAGTGGTATTGAATCGAGTGACCTGGTCATTGAATTGTTCGCGTGTACGCGCAATCTTATCTTCAGTTTCACTTAATTCACTCTGCAACTGAACCATTTGCGTATCGGATTTAAGTTCCGGGTACGCTTCTGCCAGCGCCATAATTCGCCCCATGGACCCAGATAAAGCCTGTTCTGCCTGTGCAAATGCCGCAACGGCACCTGAATCACCAGGGTTAGCAGCTGCCGATTGGAGGGAGCTTTGTGCTTGATTGCGCGCCTGGATGACAGCTTCGAGCGTGTCTCGCTCGTGTGCCATGAATTGCTTCGCTACAGCGACTAGATTGGGTATAAGGTCGTAACGAAGTTTGCAAGCTACGTTAATGTCTGCAAAACCATTATTAGCTTGCTCGTCATACTTTACGAGCGTGTTATATGATGACCAGATGATACTGGCAATGATAACGACAATGAAAACCACGACACCTAGACAGATTAATGCAATAGCTCCAAATCCAAGACTAGCCATTTGGAAAAAACTCCCGGTTGAAAAAAGATAATGGTGATTTACTGTAGAGTTGTTATACGTTAGAAAGCCGGTATAAATCAACTCCGCACGCTGGTATTCGTTAATCGGCAGTATTTTCTTGGTTCAATTCCGTCAAAATAAATTTAAGGCTCTATCACAAATGGATAAACACGCGGTGATTCTATTAAGCGGTGGGCTCGACTCTACGACTGTACTGGCCATTGCCAAAGATCAGGGTGTCAAACTTCATGCGATCAGTTTTTCGTACGGACAAAACCATTGCCATGAAATAGATCAGGCCAGGATGATTGCAAAGACGTTTAGCGTGGAAAGTCACACGGTAATTGAGTTGGGCTTAGCTGCTTTTGGCGAATCTGCTTTGACAGCAGATATTCCTGTTCCGAAACATGGAAACGTCGATGAGATTGGGCAGGATATACCGGTCACGTATGTACCCGCACGTAATACTATTTTCTTGTCCTATGCACTCGCACTAGCCGAAGTAAAAAGAGCGAATGCCATCTATATTGGCGTGAATGCCCTGGACTACAGTGGGTATCCCGATTGCCGTCCCGAATACATTGTAGCATTTGAAAAGATGGCGAATTATGCCACGAAGGCAGGGGTTACCGGATCGCCTATTCAGATCATCGCGCCGCTACAGCATTTAACAAAGGCTGAAATAATCGCGCAAGGAATTGAGCTGGGAGTGGACTATTCAATGACTACTAGTTGTTATGATCCAAACCAACAAAATCATGCTTGTGGCGGATGTGATGCCTGTCTACTGCGATTAAGAGGATTTGCTGAAAATGGGATCAAAGACCCGACCAGATATCAATGAGACGTAAATCGTCCTACTTAACGACAATAGCAACATCGCCGCGTCCAGTAACTTCGCCAATGAGGCTGGCCGATACTGGCTGGAGATCATTCACTCGCCTTAGGTACTGGTCAGCAATTTGGGACGGAATAGCAACAAGTAAACCGCCGGATGTTTGCGGATCAAAAAGCAATTCGGACTGTTCGATATCAACATCAGTCAAACCCGTAATCTGAGCTGAGTTTGCCTCGCGGTTTGAATTACTAGCACGTGTAATGTGCCCCTGCTGATATGCACTGATCGCACCTGGCAGGACGGGAAGCAGATCAACCTGAATGGTCAAGGTCGTGTTGCTGCCGTTGGCCATCTCGACTGCGTGGCCGGCGAGTCCAAAACCGGTAATGTCCGTAACACTGCTAGCATTAAGATCCTGAGCAATACTGGCAGCATTTGCATTTAACAAGCACATCGATTTAACGGTAGTCTCAAAATCAGAAGCAGAGCATTTACTGGCTTTGGAAGCTGTCGTTAGAAAGCCAGTTCCTAATGGTTTGGTCAGAATTAAGACATCACCGGGTTGGGCGTTCGAGTTGTGTAATAATTTATCAGGATGGCAGGTTCCCGTGACAGATAATCCGTATTTTATTTCCGCATCCCGTACCGTATGTCCACCTGCTGTCACCGCCCCGGCTTCACGAACCTTTTCATCTCCACCCCGCAAAATCTCAGTGAGGATCGAGAGATCCAACTTGTCGTCAGGAAAACCGACGATATTCAATGCAGTTTGTGGCGTTGCGCCCATGGCAAACAAGTCGGATAAGGAGTTGGCTGCCGCAATCTGGCCGTATATAAAGGGATCGTCCACGAGCGGCGGAAAAAAGTCCAGCGATTGGACCATCAAACTACCATCGTCAAGTTGATACGCAGAGGCATCAGAGAAGCTCTCAGCTCCGATTAGGAGACGGTCGTCGGTATTTACCGGTAAAGATTGCACCACCTGTGCAATCGCCTTTTGCGGCAGCTTTCCAGCTCAGCCGGCACAACTAGCATAGTCTGTCAGTCGTTTTTTCCTGCCCCATAAGGCCATCTTGGAATTACCTTTATTCAAACCTGAAATCAACATTGTCTGAACCAATAAGAAATGGCATATTACTGGAACCTCCGGAAAATTAAAACATCAACCATGAACTTCGGACATCAAAACCATGGCAGAATTTGCGGAACACCTGATACCCTTGCTCGCGCTCACAGCAATGGAGATCGTACTTGGCATAGATAATATTGTTTTTATATCGATCCTCACTGGCAAGCTGCCGGCTGCACAGAAAAAATCAGGGAGGAATATTGGCTTGGCGTTAGCTTTGGGGACGCGTTTGGTACTTCTGTTTGCCTTGGCGTTCATTATGGAACCAGGGAATCCCTTCTTTAGTAAATCACTCTTTAATCTCAATGACGCAGGGATTCCCGTTGCTTCCATCACACAAGGATTTGAGAGTTTCACAGAGGCAAGTGTGCATGACGGTAACGAACAACCGCATCCTAAAAAGGAATCAGATGTTCAGAAAGAGACTGAGTCCGACTCGCATGCACAGGAAGTGGCCGAGATAACGCTACGCGATTTGGTACTACTTTTGGGAGGGGCCTTTTTGATAGCAAAGAGCGTACACGAAATACACAATAAGTTAGACGATGAAAGTGCAGAAGATCATGCTGGAGCTAAGGCGGTTACCTTTAAAGGAGTGCTGATGCAAATAGCATTGCTCGACGTCGTCTTTTCATTGGATTCAGTGATTACCGCTGTTGGGATTGTGAGCGAATTGTGGATTATTGTCGTCGCCATGGTGGTCTCGATGCTAGTGATGCTAGCAGCGGCTGGGCCGATTTCGTCATTTATCGAAAAGCATCCGACTCTGAAAATTCTCGCTTTGAGTTTTTTGATTCTTATTGGAATTATGTTGGTTGCAGAAGGATTTGGAGCGCATTTCAACAAAGGCTATATCTATTTCGCGATGGCCTTCTCGCTAATTGTGGAGATGCTAAACATTCGCTTGCGATCTAAACGGAAAGCGAAAGTGAATTCTGCAGAAGCATCGGCCTAACAATTCCAATCGATCAGGAGTTCTTGAGCGGCCTCTTTTGGGGCTTCGTCAGGAGTAGTGATTGCGACGATTGCTTTGGCGAGATAGCCGATAGCGATGCCGATTAAAATGACAAGGACACGAGATTTTAGCGAGGTTGCCTTCTTCATAGTTTTAGTCTTTAACGAGGGTTTGTAAATAGGCAACAATATCCGTGAGTTCCTGGACGGATAGCAATCTCTGTAGATCGGCAGGCATTAGGGAAGTTCCCGTCTTTATAACTTCGTCGATGTCATTTTGCGATAGGCGTTTGTCGATTCCTTCTGCTGTTCGAATAACGAAATCGGTATCGGTGGCACTTAGTTTAATTCCCGTTAATATGTTTCCATCTAATGTAATTACTGAGTAGGTTTCGTAGTTATGACTTACACCCGCACTGGGATCTAAAATCGCCGTAAATAACGCCTGACTGGATAATTTACTACCAATCTCTGTAAGGGCCGGACCTACTTCTTTACCATCGGCACCAACCTTGTGGCATTTTGCACAAGTACCCTTGTTGAAGAACAACTCCTTACCGCCTGTAGCATTACCTGTTCTGGTTATTAATTCTGAAATTGGAGGTAGAGGTTTAGAATCGGCAGTGGCAGGTAACTTTATAGCTGCCTTAGCACGTGATTTAATATCAGGGTTAATACTTGCATATAATGCATTACCGACAGCAAACTGAACGCTTTTGGGTAAGGTTCCGGCTTCTGCTTGCTCAATTAGGAACAACTGCCCCGGAAATGTTTTGCTGATCGCTAGTGTTGTCGCTATTAGAATCTGTTGACTGCGAGGGGAAGACTTATACGTAGCGATTAGAATATCGAGTGAAGCTTTAGACCCTATTTTTCCAAGGCAATTTACGATTGCGACGGTTGCTACCGAATCCTCCCCTTTGATAACGGCTTCGACCGCTTGAGTGTCACCAAAGGACAACACCGCAGTTAAAGCATCCACCCCAATGGTTTCATCGGGTTGTTGAATCGCCATTTTAATCAAATCCGGCGCCGCTTCTTTGATAGAAAAACTTTTCACATACTCAACGAATTTGGCTGACCCTTTGATAGCATCTAGATGACGAGTAACAGATGCCCGAAGTTTTTCGTTTTCTGAAACGTCGAACCTTTTCAGTCTAACCAGTGTTTCAACGACAAGTTTGTCTCGTGCAGGGTCCTGTGCATCTACTGTTAATATAGACGTGCCTAAGACGAGTACGAGGGTAATGGTGGCCGAGTAAAACCGGCGAATAATCATTCAGTTACATTCCTAACAAAATGGATTCTAGAGCAGCATCCTTTTCCGGTCCCTGATGATAGTCAAAAGCCCTTAAGTAGCGCGGTTGTTCGCTTTCTTTGGTGTCTTCATCCAATAGAATCTTTGCAAGTAACGCGGGAGCCTGCTTTGAACGACTACGCCAGATAATATCGCGTCCGCCGGCAGTATTCCACTCGTCGCCGACCAATTTTAGCCATGCATCAAAACGCCCTTCCCAATGAAGGTCAGCTCCTATACCCAATGCCTCCAGAAACCAACGATCCTTTCCGTCATGCCGTGAAGCCAGTTGGGCCCAGAGAGAGTTGGCTGTGTCACTATCATCGAATCGAAGAGCGATGGCAACTTCACGAAGTACTTGTGGCGAAGGATCATTCTTCAAGCTTGTTAGATGAGCAGTAATGCTTACATTGCTTTGACGCGCCATTCTTACGCTCATCGCCCGTATTTCCGGATTGGCGCTGCTCGCCGCCAGTGTGATATATTTGGAGGCCTTACCTTCTATCTTTGAAAGCAACCATAAAGCCCGGGCCTGTATTTGAGGGGTGCCGTCGTTGTATAGTGAGGTAAGCGCAGTTTCGGCGGATGATCCCTGACTGTGAAGGGCGGTCCAGGCCAGATAACGCGTCGAAAGGTTGGGTGACTTTAAGGCGTCAATGGCTCCGGGAATGGTAGTAGTGTCAACTGGCTTGACCATGTACTTTGCACCAGGAGGTGCCACACGGAATAGACGGCCACGTTCCAGATCCTGCATATTATGTCCGCCGACGCCCGGATCATACCAGTCGGAAATGAAAATAGAACCATCCGGTGCTACGCAAACATCAGCTGGGCGGAACCACTTGTCGATTCCCTCCACCACATCATCGATTGTCGCCGTAAAACCAGCGCCTGATCGTTTAACAGGATAGGCACGTACGATATTGGGTCCTGCGTCACAATGAATAACCTGATTGTGGAGGCGTTTAGGGAGTAAATTACCTTCGTAAATCGTTATCCCTGTCGGTGAACCTGCTCCGGTTTGTATCAAATTAGGAACTACTCCCGGATCATTTAAATGCCAGTGCCGTAATGGTATTTCAGCCGCCATTCCCGTGCGTTCCTGTCTCCAGCCAGCACCGGTCAATTCGTCACGATAGCCATAGTTGCCATATTCAAGAATGTAATTGATACGAACACCTTTGTTGCCGTCATCGTCATTGTCGGACTGCCACATTCGTCCGAACGAATCGACCGTCACTTCATAATTGTTTCGGAAGTTATGGGCCAGCACTTCGAAATTGGAGCCGTCCAAGTCACATCGAAAAATCATCCCTCCGTAATAAGGTTTTCCAGTGTCTTTGACTTCCTGGCCGGTAAGGTCCTTAACGATTTGACCATTACCGTCGTAGACTGCTTTGCCAGTATTACCAAAATTCCAGTAGAGTTTTCCATCAGGACCAAAGATGAATGAGTGTACGGAGTGGTCGTGCTGAGGTTGACCGGTTTTGTCAAAAAGTACTTGCTTCGAATCCGGTTTGTCATCTCCGTTTTCATCAGTAAAGACGAGCACCTTCGGTGTTGCAGAAACGATTACCTTATTACCAAGAACGCAGATGCCCATTGCTGAATCAACATCCCGACCCTGGTAAAAGAGTTTCTGCGTGTCCATGACACCGTCCTGGTCTGTATCTTCGAGGATCAGAATGCGGTCGCCTTCCGGACGCTTGTTGTTATGTTTTCGATAATTCATGACTTCACAAACCCAGACGCGGCCACGATGGTCGATATCCAGATTAGTGAGGCTATAGAGTTTTGGTTCAGAAGCGGCCAAAGTGGCCTGCATGCCGTCAGCAACTTCTAATCCGCTAACAGCAAGGTCCGGATGACGTTCAACGCCATCGTTATTGACGCTATTGGGAGTTTCGTTGTAGACGACGAACCGAACTGAAGTGGCCGTTCCGTCCGCCTGAGAAGTTCCACCTTCATCTAACACACCGGTCGCCTGAAAGGATTGCGCGCCGCTAGGCAAGTCAAACACGATGGTGGAATTGGAATGAGTACCGATGCCGACATCGTACTCTTTGCCGTTACTACGCATAGGTTGTCCGGCCGCGTTTAAGTTAACGCGAACCTGTCCCCACTCTGTTTTGGCAGAACTCCATTTCAATTCGGTAAGTGACATTTCCCAATCTTTTCCTTTGATGGTTGGGTTGATCCAGTTCGCCCAATCACATCCATAACCGTTGCCCCCGTCCTCTACGACCAGGGCAAGTGTCTTTGCACCATTAAGATTGACGCTGATGTACACGGAATGGTTTGGTGTTTTGGTGGTGATGATATCGCTGCGAAAGAGCGGCTTAACTTGTTTGACACCTGCTTTGCCAAGCTTGAGATCAAACTTACGGATGATATCTAGCTTGTTAAAATTATTGGGCTGTTGGAAATCCTGATTGTCTTCAAGTTGTTTGTAAGTTACTTCTGCATCGGATACGCCGTTTTCTGGTACTTCGCCTTTGGCACACCAAACGATAGCGTTGAGTACCACTTTGCGGAAGTTGTCATCGCCCCAATTCCAATGGTTATGGCCCCCGGTGAAACCAAAGCCTCTTCCGCCATTTGGCCGTTCAGATGCCCAGGCAACGTGTTGTATGTTTCCTGCGGCCACAGAGGCGCGGACATGAGGATTGCCGCTATGTGGTCCATCGGCTCTTGTCAGAGTGGTTTTCGGCGGCAATGCACTCAATATTGGAGTTACCCCTTCCATTTCCGGCCTGAAACGCATGTGATAATACCATTCATCATTGACCTCAAAAGGTTCCACTCCGTTGGTAATCGGGTGGTCGGGTAAATTGTCAAACTTTGCGGTCCAATGAGGATTAACCGACCAATGCGTTTCAAAGTAGCCACCAATCCAATTTAGGAAACTGTTGCCGGAATCGCCTTTGGGTACTTCGACACCATAATGAATGCAGACGACACCGACTCCTTTTTTTGCTAACGCGTCAATTTGACCGAGATTCTCGTTAACAGGATGTCTTGTTCCACCGTCGCAGTACATGACAATACAATCTGCATCGTCAAAGGCTGTTTGATCACTAGGCCAGCCATCGCGAAAGACTTCTACCGTATAACCAGGCATACTTTCGCGGATTGCATTAGCCAGAATCATGCTACCTGCGAAATGTTCGTGACTTCCATATCCGTGGCTACGTGTGCCAGCCATAAAGGCGATCTTCTTTTGCTTGTATCGCTTAATTCGAATATTCTTAAATTGGACCGTCATTGGCGGGCCGGCGTGAAGTTGTAATGCCAGTAGTCCGTTTTTAGCTGCTTTGGTTGCCTGTTCATCGGTAACGTCTATTGTGGTTTTGCCATTAATAATTTGTACAAGCCGGTTGCCACTGGCGATGATTGTATAGTCATTCCAATCTTCCTTGTTGATCGCTGCGAGGATATCTGCTTCTGGCGTCGTCTTGCCGGCGGCCTTCTTTTCTCCCGTTTCAGTAATAAGAACTTTATTGCCTCGCTTGGCTAGGACGCCTCGTCCCCTTTCTTCGTAAAGAGTGCCAGTCCAGCCTCCGGGGCCATCGAAGTCTGCCTGATATCCCGAAATAACCCACTTGTCGACTTCTTTGCTTCGATATTGAATACCGCTGTTACCACCGACGATCCGAAATTGTAAACGGAGTTCGAAATCCGCGACTTCACCTTCACGCCAAACAATAAAGGTATTTCCTTTGGTTGGATTCTCCTTGGTGGTTTGGCCGGTAATAGCGCCGTCGCGAACGCTCCAAAAATCCGGATTACCATCCCAACCTTTGAGCGACTTGCCGTCGAATATACTGTCAAAACCGTCTTCCGCTGTCAGCGAATTGGTTGAGATGGGACTTATGACAAGCAACATCAGGATTAAGAAACGTCGAGACATATCAATGACCCTTAAAGTATAAGTATCAAGCGTGAGTATTTACGTGCTGTCTATTATAAATCGTTGAGATAATAGCGTCAGCAGGTTGTCGTATAAACATTTTTACCGTTGGCCAGGAATGGGACGGCGAGATGGAAAGGTGTATTACTGCCAGGTTCCACAATTGGCTGTTCACTGTACTGTGTTACATAGGCACGCCGCATCGTGTCTGTCGTGTTCGGACCTGAGCTATGGAATACGAGACTGCTAAAGACGACGATACTTCCGGCGGGCACCACCGCGGCAATGCCCGTTTCTTTTCCGAAATACCCAATTTTATCACCGGATTCAGAATGCACTTTGTGCTGAATCAAGTCACGCGTCCCAGCGACACTATACGGTAACAAAGAAACCGTACCATTTTCAATTGTCATATCATCGACAGCGGTCCAAACGGTTACATAAGGGGAGTGCGGAAAGCCAAGATAACCACCATCCTGATGCCATGAGAATGGACGACCCTTTTCAGCCGCCTTGGCGACGTATTGATCATAGAAAAGGTAAGCATTGTCCCCAATGGTTGCTTTGCAGATGCCTTCCATAACGGTACCGAATACAAACTGATCCAAGTCAGGAACTAAATTGTATTGCTTTGCAATATGGTATCGCTGTCCTCGATGGCTGATATGAATATGATCGGTGTTCAACCGGTCCATTTCAACGTGCATGGCATCGATTAATGTGTCACAAGCAGACCGAAGAAGTTCTAAATCCTTGTCAGTCAAAACCGAATCTAAAATGAAGTACCCTTCTTCTAGGAATTGCTGTTGGTCGTTATTTGAAATCAACAAGAATAATTCCCTAAATCCTTTCTATACAACGCGTCAGATAGTCGCGGGATTTATTGATTTCCTGACTAACTAAATTAGCATTTGCAAGTATTGGGATGCCGCGTGGAGTGGGATGCATAAAGATTTCGGTGTAATTAGAGTAATTGATATCCTTAAGAGCCGACATGATCGGTGCGAAATCAAGAGTTCCCTGTCCCGGCATTTGCATTAACTCTAATGGTTTCGGCATAGGCTTATGACATCCCATCCCATGTTCCCACGCGTAGAAATGTGCGAGGTGGTCGCCTAAGTGGCCGATGAGATTTGAGATCGTACCGGTCTTTTGTGGAAGATGGTAGGGTGCCAACGCGATCCCGAGTGCCGGTGATTGATTGAGCTCAGCAAAATAACGTATCGAGTCAGGAGAGTTGATTAATGCAGAACTATGGTTTTCGATACAAATTCGTACGCCGGCTTTTTCCGCCAACATTGCGTGGGGCTTTAAACTAGCGATGAATTCCTGAACTTGTGGCTTAACATCTCCAGGATTGAGTTTCCGGGAACCGCATACGATCATACTTCCACCTAATCGTTTTACAATTTCTATTTCATCCTTAAGGCGATAGGGTCCGAGATCATATCGTGTGGACATCTCAAATGTTACACCCGCATCGGATAATGCACGGAGAAATACTTCATGACCGATGTTGTCGATCTGTAATCTCTGGTCTCCATGGCTGGGCGGCCAGAGATCAATGCAGGAGGCATTAATAGCTTTTACCTGCCGGATACATTCCAGTACATCGATCCTGCCATACATCGATGATGCAAGCATGTATTTAAGCTTAAAGTCCGGTGAGTCGGCCAAGGCGACATTGGCGCCCAAGCTTCCAAGCAGAGCAGCGGAATTAAACGCGCGTCGTGTAAGTGTTTTCATGGTTATTCCAGAAAGGTTAATCGTTTATTTATATCTACATTGATGCTTTTATAACCGTGGTGCAAGTTTCCGGTATCAAAAAGAGATTGTCGAATATATTCGGTATCATCTGCACCAATCGCATCTGTGAAAATTGGCTTGAGATAACTGCGTCCCAGATCTGCAATTTGGAGACGTTTGGAGTCATAGAAACTGGGGTGTACAGTCCGAGCGTGTATTTCCCCATATTTATCTCGAAAGATAGA
>DEAW01000167.1:0-341 GCA_002348315.1 Planctomycetaceae bacterium UBA2972
GAAAATATCGACTACATCACTTACAACCGACTTGGTGACCGTCGAGATGGCGGACCGCTTGGTGAGCAGTGGAAAAACAACTAGGCGGAATCGTTTAGCCATTTACCACAGCAACCATTTTCTCATAGCCTTCAGCCACGACTTCGTAGGGATCGGCGGCCCAGTGGTCTTCGCGGAATAGTTCCAGCGATAGATAGCTTTCGTATCCGGTCTCGTTGATCAGCTGCAGATACCGTCTTAGGTCGAAGACTCCATCGCCAGGCCAGACTCGATCCTTGTCGTGCTGCACTTCCCTTGCTGGTTCGGCCGGCACATCGTTGAAATGGCTCACTGCGATTTGA
>DEAW01000167.1:749-3771 GCA_002348315.1 Planctomycetaceae bacterium UBA2972
CCACTTTTTTCCATGACCTCCATGGCGTCTTCGATCGTGTTTAACTGTTCAACGAATCCCAGAAACTCCATGGCTGGCTTGACACCAAATTCGTCACCCAGTTCCAGTAACTCCCGATAATGTGCGGCCCCGGTGTCATAGCAGGCTTGTCCGCCTGGAGGGCCGGCGATGACATGAGGCGTCCCGATAACCGCTGCAATCTCAAGTCTCCTTTTGATTTCATCGAGTGCTGCCGCATAAGCGTCACCTGTGGTATCAAACCAATCGCCAAGATAAATACACGTCGGGACAGCCAGCCCATTGTCATCCAACGCGGACTTAATATCACTGACACTGCCCTTACCCGAATTAACGAACGCGTCGATATGGTCAAACCAAAGCTCGATAGCACAAAAGCCCGTTTTTTGAGCGACATCGATCTGAGTCATGATGTCGGTCGTCATGATGGTACTGGCATTGAGGCATAGTTTGAAATTTGACATGGTAATTACTCTTGCGTGTGTTTCAGATGTAGGAATTATGGCCTATTTTACCCGATCTTCAATCTAAATTGCTGTTCAGATAGTTCTTGAAATCCAGATTGTTGAGCAACCGGAAGGTGAGACTCCCCTGGATACTTCTTACGATGGTTGAATGAGGCTGTTGGTCGACGATGACTCTACAGTACTGATGTCGCGTGTCGGTGAGTCGAAAGCAGCACGTGTTAATGGTGAACGCATTAATCAGGCACTCGGCTTGAAAGTGAACTTGGAATTTGTCGCTGGATGAAGTCATGCGTGCGATCTCCAGTGTTTTCAACGTTCCCATCGTGCTGGATAGACACAACCTGGATGATTATGGGATTGGGACGGATTTGCCGGTGACGGCTAGTTTTCAGGGAATCTCCTGTCGTACGGCATCAAACCTGATTCTAAAAGAAAATGACATGACAATGGTGGTGGACTCTGAGTGGTGCGTATTACCACTCCAGATGCTCTGGAGTCCCAATTGATCACCGTGCCGTCGCTGCTTAACACTCAGCAACTGTTCCTCGCAGTAGATTAGTTTGGATCCGGACAGGATTCAGATTCGTTGATCCAAGCGATTGTTACTCATATCAAGCCCGATTCATGGGCTGAAGTCGGAGGTCCCGGTTCCATCTCGTTTACGAACAATACGCTGGTTGTTTCTCAAACTCCGCATGTCATTCAAAGTGTATACGAATTTCTAAGGACGCTTTCGAGCCAGCAATTCCATGTGGATATCTCGGGTGGTTTTGAAGGAGCATTTTTGACTAGGCTCTATCGCGTTAAAATATTGGGAACACAACCCGCCAGCAGTTGATCGGTGGTGGGATGATTAGCCCTGTTATGGGTGGCGGAAGCGGAACCTTCGGCACATTCGACAGTCAAGGTGCGACAAAACCAGCATCACCTCCCCCGGTACAGGGGTTTCAGGACTAATCTCTGATGCTGAATGTCTGGTCATGCCGAAAACACTTTTGGTAAGATAAAGACTGATTAGCATGTTGGATTTAACTAGATAGGGTGACATGGAACGCCGAACTCCAAAATTCTGTGATGGGTTAGCTCGTCGTAACTTCCTTCAGATTGGAAGTATGGCTATGGGGGGGATTACCCTACCGCAGCTTTTGCAGGCGCAGGGTGGTCAGCAGCGTTTGGGCCACAAAGCCAATATCATGGTGTTTCTGGCTGGCGGTCCGCCGCACCTCGACATGTTTGATATGAAGCCTGATGCTCCGGAAGAGATTAGAGGAGAATTTTCGCCGATTTCGACTTCTGTGCCAGGTTTCCAAATCTGTGAACATTTACCAATGTTAGCAGCTCGGGCACATCAGTATTCCATTATTCGGTCGCTTTACGGAGCCGTTGATCGGCATGACATCTTTCAGTGCATCACCGGGCGTATTTTTTCTCCCAGTCAGCCGGTTGGTGGTTGGCCGTGTATGGGGAGTATTGTTTCCAAACTAAAGGGCAGTGCCCAACGTGGCGTTCCTCCGTTTGTCTCAATGACTCCCCGTATGAAGTCTTCAACATGGAGCCGTGTAGGCCCGTCAGGTTTTCTAGGGAAAGCGCACGCTCCGTTCGCGCCGATTAAAGATGGTGCGGACAGTCTGACGCTGCAGGGGATTCAGGCCAATCAGTTTTCGGGCCGTGCACAGCTCCTGGCTAGTTTAGACAGTTTGAAGAAGCAAGCGGAGAAGGTATCCGAGTTTGACGGTGTGGATGCTTTCACCGAACAGGCGCTTGGAATTCTGACATCGAGCAAGCTTGCCGATGCGCTCGATATCACCAAAGAAGATGCTCGCACGCTGGAGCGGTACGGTGGTGGTTCTTACGAAAAAGCTGGCTACGGAGATGCTTCTCATCTACACAACCACGACCTGATCGCTGCTAGACGATTGGTTGAAGCGGGCGTGAGAACAGTAACGGTGAATTATGGTCGCTGGGATTGGCACGGACAGCCTCATGGAACCAATTTTGAAAACGCCCGAGATCACCTTCCTTACTTTGACCGTGGTATCTCAGCCTTGCTCGATGACCTGCATGAACGTGGTTTGGATCGTGATGTGTCTGTCATCGTTTGGGGGGAATTTGGAAGGACTCCGCGAGTCAATGCGAAGGGAGGTCGTGATCATTGGCCTCGTGCAAACTTTGCCATGATGTTTGGGGGAGGTATACGTCCGGGCCGAGTCATTGGAGCCACCAATCGGTATGCCGAAGAGCCGGCGGATCGACCCATCCATATGCAGGACGTCTTTGCGACGCTTTACCATACGTTGGGAATTGATACGAATACGGCCACGGTGGATGACTTGCATGGTCGCCCGCGGTATCTCATTGACCACACGCAGTATCATCGGATTGCAGAACTAGTCTAGCGTCCAGTGTACAACCTGACGGTCAAAACTGCCGGATACAAAGTGTTTGCTGTCCGGAGAGAATGCAAGACTGTAAACCGTATTGGTATGCACCTCTAATTCCTGCTCAAGCTTGAAAGTTTCAAGATTCCAGAGGCAGAT
>DEAW01000045.1:0-355 GCA_002348315.1 Planctomycetaceae bacterium UBA2972
TCCGGATTAGATTGTTTCCATCGTTCCAATTCCTGTTGCCGGGCCTGCTGCTGCATCCGCCCCTGCTGAATCAATTCCTGGAGTAGCTCGTTGGTTTTATCCTGCTGAGAAATCATTCGTCGCAGCAAGGCCACGGCGAGTGAGCTTTCCTGACTTTCCGCAGCAGACTGAGCCTGATTGCCACCGGTGGAAGCGGTTACATCGATACTACTAAACATCGACTGAAGTTGTTTATTGGGATCATCAGACATAGCTGCTGCCTCGTTTATTTCTTCTAATTCGCCTGCTTCTATTCTCTTAAGAAGTAAAAACCAAATCAACCTGGATTCAAGCCAAGTTTCACCCAAGTTTCACC
>DEAW01000045.1:727-21680 GCA_002348315.1 Planctomycetaceae bacterium UBA2972
GTTATCGCAAACCCTGCTTGAATGTACTATCTAAGCAGGATAAATTAGTAGTTTATCCATCAAGCATTGAACCCGCATGGATAACACCAAATAGGTACGAAAACCAAAAATCCACCGAAGCAAAGATCTGGAAAAAACCATGACTGACCAAAATCTGGAACAAAGTGTAGCAGACGCAAAGGCTAGGCTAGACCAGCACACGTATGACACAGTGCAATGGCACTTTCACGAGTCCACCGGGAGCCCATTTTGGTTGCAGAAAAAGGCGGAACTAAATTTTGACCCTCTTTCGGAAGTCAACAACTTTGACGACCTGAAGAAATTTCCTTTGTTTGAAGACGAATGGCTTCGTGGTGGTCCAGTAAACCGCTGGATTCCAAAAGGACTCGAAGGGCAGCCCACCTTTGTATTTGAAACTGGTGGAACCACGGGGATCCCGAAAAGCCGCGTCGTGATTGAAGATCACCGTCTGGATTACGAGATGTTCAGCGAAACGCTTCCGGACCAGTATTTCCCTAAGGGAGCCAATTGGTTGATGCTTGGGCCTTCAGGCCCCCGTCGACTGCGACTCGCCGTTGAACACCTTTGCCAGCATCGTGGCGGGATCTGTTTCTGTATCGACCTCGACCCGCGATGGGTGGTCAAACTGATCAAAAAGGGTTGGATGGAGCATCTGGAAGAATACAAAAAGCATTGTATTGATCAGGCTGTGACCGTCCTTACCGCCGGTCATGACATCAAATGTATGTTTGCCACACCAAAACTGCTCGATCAACTGGCACTCGCTTTAGAAGAACGAGGAACGAGTCTGCCGGAAGTGGGAATTACAGGTATCTTCTCTGGCGGAACCGAATTCACTCCACAATGGACTCGATACTGCGTCGAGGAACTTTTTGGCGGTCCTGCTGAAGAGAGTGGAGTTTACATGACTCCGACTTATGGAAACACACTGATGGGGCTGGCTTGCAGCGAACCTGTCACCAAAGAAAACAAATACAAAATCACTTACCATGCTCCTCAACCTCGAGCAGCCACCGAAGTCGTTTCGTTTGATGACCCTAATGAGCTAGTGGGATATGGCGAAACAGGTCGAGTCAAACTAACCACGCTGACAAAAGAGCTGTTCATTCCGGGATTCCTGGAGCGAGATGAAGCAGAACGTGAAGAACCGCACGAAATGTATCCCTGGGATGGCGTTTCGGGTGTAAGACCCTATCACGTCTTTGCCAAAACAACCACCGTCGGCGTTTATTAATCCATCGTCCACTCAGGGGATTCCAATTGCCCCCACCTTTCTCAAAGAGAATCAGAAGGAGACAACCGTGCTTAACATTCCAGTCATTCGCTGGGGCGAAGAATACGAGTCACTTGAAACACAAGAAGTTCTACATCACGCAACGGGTGAAGCCATCGCCAACGTGAGTCAGGCCAACGGTGGTATTATCCAGCGTGACATGCGTAAAGCGCACAAGGCCCGCGAGATCCTCAAAGAATTTTCGATCGAACAACTGATCGAGATGGTCGGTAAAGCCGGAGAGTATTTCGTTAACGGCACACTGAAAATGGGTGACGGGGAACAAACGCCTCAGGATTTTATTGTCCAGCAATCGGCTTCCACAGGGTTGCCGGAACACATGGTGGAACTGGGCATGTCAAAGAATGCCTTTGTTCTCAACAACATGGATCGCATCCTGGATTCACTCACACGCGGCCTGCCACTGGATATCCTCTCGGCAGGTTGGGGAAAAGAAGCGCGTGGTATTCCCGTAAGCTATCAGGTGCAGACGCCAATCCTCGGAGCTGTCCTGCCGTCAAACTCGCCCGGAGTGCACACTCTGTGGCTACCGGTTGTCCCACTCCAAATCGGTCTGGTTCTCAAACCAGGACCGCAGGAACCGTGGACTCCTTACCGTATGTTTGCTGCCTACGAAGCCGCCGGAATTCCACGAGAAGTCTGGTCGCTTTACCCGGGTGGTATCGAAGCCGGAGCGGCCGTGCTGGGTGCTTGTGACCGAGCGATGATCTTTGGTGGTACAGCCACCGTGAATAATTATAAAGGTAATCCCCGAGTTCAGGCACATGGCCCGGGATTCTCCAAGATCCTCATCGCTGATGACTGTGTGGACCGCTGGGAAGAATACATCGACCTGATTGCTGAAAGTATTTACATCAACAGTGGCCGTGGATGCATTAACTGCTCCGGTGTCTGGGCTTCACGCCACACCGAAGAAATCGCTCAGGCTCTGGCGGAACGACTCGGCCCGATCGAAGCATTGCCACCGACCGACCCTGAAGCCGGCTTAGCTGCCTTCACCGTCGAAGGAATGGCGGGGGCAATCTGGGATATGATCGAAACGGATCTAGCCGAAGACGGTGTCACTCACAGTACTGCACCGTTTGGCAGCCGACTGGTTGAAAAAGATTTGTGCGGTTATATCCGCCCGACGATTGTTCACTGTGAAAGCCCGGAAAACGCAATTGCCAAAAAGGAATACATGTTCCCGTTCTCGACCGTTGTTAAATGTCCGGAAGAAAAGATGCTCTCGAGCATCGACGAAACTCTGGTTTGTACAGCGATCACCGAAAAGGAACCTCTGATCAATCAGTTTATGGATGCGACGCATATCGACCGGCTCAATATCGGTCCTATTCCAACCACCAAACTGAACTGGCTGCAACCACACGAAGGTAACATTATTGACTTCCTGTTCCGCAACCGAGCGTTTCAGGTTCCCGATGAGTTGCTTGGTTAGTCCTCCGACTTAAACAAGCCTACCTCAGGTGGTGCCCAAAATAGCTACAGGCCATGTTGGGTTTTTACAAAGAGCCTCCCGACTATGGATTTCTTAGATCTGGATTGTCCCACCAACGTGCTGTTTGGCGCAAATGCGTTTAAACAACTCGGAGACGCCGTAGCTGACTGGAGCTGCCGCCGAGCAATGATTGTCAGTGATCCGGGAATTGTCGCGTTGGGTTATCCCGACGCTGCCGTGGCACTCTTAAATAATCATGGCATTGAAGCACAACTATACACGGGAGTGCATGAAAATCCCTCGTCAGATGATGTCGTCTGCGGAGTCGAAGCCGCCAGCGAGTTTCAGCCTGATCTGCTGATTGGGCTCGGCGGAGGGAGCTCCATGGATTGTGCCAAAGGTGTTAATTTCGTGTACACCAATGGCGGAGTGATTCAGGATTACTGGGGAATTGGTAAAGCCACCAAACCGATGCTTCCAATGGTTGCGATTCCGACGACCGCCGGAACGGGAAGTGAAACTCAGTCCTTCGCTCTAATCTCCGACGCAAACACGCACATCAAAATGGCCTGTGGAGATAAAAAAGCAACCTGCCGCCTGGCAATTCTCGACCCTGTACTCACTGCCACACAACCCGCACGGCTCACAGCACTCACTGGCATCGATGCCATTGCCCATGCCGTCGAAACCATGGTGACTACCAAACGGAATGAAAAGTCACTTGCTTTCAGTCAACAAGCCTGGCAACTGCTAGCTAAAAACTTTCCACTTGTACTCACCAATCCCGGGAATCTGGACGCCCGGGGCGGCATGCAGCTGGGAGCCTGTCTGGCTGGTATCGCGATTGAGAATTCTATGTTGGGAGCAACTCATGCGCTGGCCAATCCACTCACAGCCCACTATGGAATTGTCCATGGGCAAGCCATTGCAACCATGTTACCTCACGTAATTCGCTATAACGCCAGGTCGATGGAAGCGGACTACAGCCGTCTGGCGGCTTTGGCAGCAGAAACCACTCCCTCGCTCGACGCTCATAATTCACAAACACTCGCAACGTTTATCTCTGACCTGGTTCAGCAGGCCGGACTGGCTACCGATCTACAATCGCAGGGTGTTGAGCAAGACATGCTAACGCGATTAGCCGAGGATGCAGACAAACAGTGGACAAAGCAATTTAACCCTCGTACAGTAGAAACTGAGGACTTGTTATCACTCTATCGGCAGGCCTTTTAGATTCTCCGACAGAGCAAAGAACACCGCTCCCGTTTTCCCATGAAAGCATGTATCGACTCATGAGCACCGCATCCATCACACGCCTCAGTTTCGGCATCCTACTTCTGACGGCCTGTACTCTGCTCCTGGCAGATGATAAAGAGACGGCTACGACAGAAAAGAAAATAGATAACTGGGAATACTTCCGCGGAAACTCGCTGAGCCAGGGTGTCGCCCAAAGTATGCTGCCGGAAAAACCTGAACTCCTGTGGGAATTTGAAGTCAAAGAAGGAGCCTTTGAAGTTACGCCGGCCATCGTCGATGGCATCGTCTATGTCGGCGATCTGGATGGAGCTTTGTTTGCCCTCAACCTAAAAGACGGAAAACAAATCTGGAAGACAACGATTGAGAGCGGATTCGTCTCCTCACCTGCCTATCGGGATGGAAAGATCTACCTGGGTGACTATGACGGAGTGTTTTACTGTTTCCGAGCCAAAGACGGTAAACAACTTTGGAAGTATGAAACGGGTGCGGAGGTCAATTCATCCGCTAACTTTTATAAAGACCATGTGCTGGTCGGATCGCAGGACGCTTCGCTCTACTGTCTGGCCGCCAAAGATGGAAGTCTCATTTGGAAACATGAAATAGCAGATCAGATTCGCTGTTCGCCTACGGTGGTCGGAGATCGTACGTTTGTTGCAGGTTGTGATGCCAAACTTCACATCATCGATCTGGTAAAAGGCGAGAAAGTCACCGAAGTCCCACTCGATGGCCCAACCGGATCGACACCTGCAGTTCTCGGAGACAATGTCTATTTTGGGACAGAAGGAGCTTCGGTTTTTTCTATCAATTACAAAAAAGCCGAAGTGGACTGGCAATACACTAATGAAGCCAGCACTCTACCTTATCGAGCAAGTGTGGCGATTCATGATGGGATCGTGATCATTGGTGGGCAAAACAGGTTTGTACAGGCTTTCCAAACCAGCGATGGTAAAGAACTCTGGCAAAAGCAAATCCGCGGGCGCGTTGAAGCGTCCCCGGTTGTGGTGGGCAAGCGAGTCTTTGTAGCAGGTTCCAATGGTCGCCTAACGGCATTTGAAACCAAAACTGGAAAGCAGGTTTGGGAATATGAAGCCGGAGGCGGTTTCACCGGATCTCCGGCAGTTTCTCAGCAACGACTGGTAATCGCCAGTAACGACGGAAAAGTCTATTGCTTCGGAAAAAAATAGGTCGCAGGCGATTGTGATAAGCGATACTTAAAAGGACGCTCTGAATCAATCCAAGGTAACTATCAAGCGTATGGCAGAAACAACTAAAACCGAAGTAGGCAGCTATTTCATTTCTAACTACCCACCGTTTTCGCAATGGGAACGTGATCAGTTAGATGAAGTTAAAACTGCTTTTGCCAATCCCCCGCTCGAAGACACACCTCTTGGCCTGTACCTGCATATTCCCTTCTGCCGTAAACGCTGTAAGTTTTGCTACTTCAAAGTGTTTACCGACAACAAAGCGAAAGATATCGAAAAATACGTCTCGGCATTATCCCGGGAAATTGAACTCGTTTCCAAGCAAGCCATTATGGGTGGACGACCCTTTCGTTTTGTCTACTTTGGAGGTGGAACTCCTTCCTATCTAAGCGGTCGTCAACTCACTAGCCTGGTGGATCGCTTACGTGAAAACATCGATTGGTCGCTGGCCGAAGAAGTCACCTTCGAATGCGAGCCGGGAACGCTACAGGAAAACAAAGTCAAAACGCTGAAAGAACTGGGCGTCACTCGATTAAGTTTAGGGATCGAAAATTTCAGCGATGCAATTCTGGAAGAAAACGGACGGGCTCATTTAACGAAAGAAGTTTACCGGGCCTGGGACTGGATCAAAGCGGCCGATTTCTACAACGTTAATATTGATTTGATCTCAGGAATGGTCGGCGAGACCTGGGAAAACTGGAAAGAGAACATTCGTAAGACGATTGAATTCGATCCAGAAAGTGTCACGATCTATCAAATGGAACTACCGTTCAATACGGTTTACTCCAAAGACATTCTGGGAAATGAAATTGAAACACCCGTGGCCAATTGGGAAACCAAACGAGCCTGGCTGGACTATGCCTACGATGAACTGCAAGCCGCCGGTTACCACATCTCCAGTGCCTACACGATGATTAAAAATCCTGAAAAGGTTAGCTTTAGTTACCGAGACAACCTTTGGTCCGGTTCTGACCTGCTAGCCACAGGAATTGCCAGTTTCGGCCATGCATCAGGAGTGCATTATCAGAATCTTCCCGAGTGGGATGATTATATTGGATCGCTGCTGGACAGAAACGAACTCCCTCTGGGTCGCGCCTTTCGCCCCTCGCAAAATCAACAGTTGATCCGCGAGATGATCCTACAGCTGAAACGTGGATATCTGGATGCCAGCTATTTCCGCAATAAGTACGCAGTCGAGATCACTCAGAAATGGTCCGCTGAATGGCAACAACATATCGATGACGGCATGCTTACGATCGAAGGTGATCGCATCGAATTAACTCGTAAAGGTTTCCTCCACACCGATGCCCTGTTGCCAATCTTCTTCGAACCGGAACATCAGGGGGTCCGTTACACGTAATGGATTCTCTGACTTTCATGATGGGCGAATTCGAAGCCGAATTTCCTGTTGATCGGCGTTATGCCAAGAACCATATGTGGGCTCTAAAGACCGATGCTGGTCACCGATTCGGTTTTAGCGCCTATGCTGTTCGGCTGCTACAAGACGTCTACTTTCTAGATTGGTACTTCGATGCTCCGGCTCCTGTTCGTTTCCAACAGGAAATCGGATCGATCGAAAGCAAAAAAGCTGAGAGTTCGTTGTATGCTCCGTTGACCGGAGAGCTGCTTGCGTTTAACCCGGCACTGCTGGCCGACCCGTCCGGGATCAACGTTGATAAATACAGTGAGGGTTGGCTGTTCGATCTGCAGGAATCCGCGGAAAATGAAGAAACGCTGATGACTGCTGAAGAGTATCTGGTGCACCTCAAAAAGGTCTGGAAGATCACTCAGAAAACGATCAAAGGACAGGTTAACAATTAGGCTCCAGACCAGCACTGTCTGACTGTCCAATTGTCTAACTGTCTAATTGTCCCGTTTCCACGATTTTTTCGCAGTTTCCATATTTCCCAACAGGCTGAGTCATCAGGCGTTCCGGGCGAGTGTCCACAATTGTATTCCCGGTCAGATTGATCTGACTGGCATCGGTCAACTTCACTCCGTCTTTAATGCTATTAATAATCTGATTACCCGATATGGTAATCCGCTGCGACTTGGTGATCTCCAAAAGTGGGTAGCCGGATTTCTGACCACCTTCCGCTTCATCTTCAAAAGTGCAGCCATTAATAACCACATTTTCGCTGCCGGTCAGCAGTACGCCGCAACCATAGCTGGGCGTGTGACGACGAAACAGGTTCGACCCCACAGTGATCTGGCTACATTCTTCCAACCACAAGTTCCGTTCGGTACACGAATAAATTGTATTACCACTCAGGACCACTCCGTAACATCCGGTCAGGTGCACATTATGTTCCTGACTTCCAATCACGTTTCCGGTAATGGACCAGAGTCCTGGGGGACGGGATTCATCTCGAGCTTCGATTATTCTGATGTTACAGCCAGCAGCGCTATTGGTCGCTTGAATCGTGTTCGAAGCAACAGTCACTTCATTGACACTCGCTCCTTCCGCTGTGGTATCGATATAAATCTCAGCCGTCGGTTCTTCCTCTGCCTTATGAGCACGAAAATTGTTGTATTCAATATCGTTACCAGTGACCTGTAGGTTTCGAATTTCTGAACGTTCAACTCGGATACCTCCCTGCCGGTTGTAGCTGATGTGGTTATCGCTGATATTGATCTGATGGAGGTTGAGCCCATCCAGAAACACTCCCACGCCCGTATTAAAGTAAATATGACAATGAGTGATGATCACGTTCCGGTTTCGTTCCCTTAGATGGATACCGTGACGCACCTCGGTAATCAGCAGATTACGAAAGACCATTTGCATCGTCTTGATACATTCCACACCATCTGCTGCTTCATGACTTCCCGTAATCTTCATATCTGCCAGCACTGGCATCCGTTCGGTGTGTATCACTTCCTCACTGCGTGATCCGGGATCTCCTGTCCCTCCATGAGTCCCAATAAATCGAAAAGCCGGTCCTTCACCATCCATCACAATCGTGGTGGCACCCGCTGCTCCGGTCATTCCAAACGGGCCTGTGGCAGTGAGATCAATTTCAATCGTCTTGGTAATGCGATAAGTACCGGGGGGGATTCGGACATGGCCGTCTCCCTGTTCGATGGCATGAATCAGCGCTTCGGTATCATCCGTCTTGCCATCACCAACTGCACCAAAATACTGAATATTACTCATCGATCTCCACCTGTAAGAAAACACAATCACCGGGTTACGAAAGTCGATTATATACGACTCAGGCAGCCTGCGGTGATTGACTTAGGGTCGGCACAGCCCGAACGAGCAGAACACCGGGCTTCTCTGATGGGAATCAGATTTCAAAGGATGTGATTTAGAGGTCAAACGCGTCGAGGTCATCGATGAGTGCATCCAACGCATCTGCCCCACCTGTTGTATTTACCGGTTGGCGACGATCCATACAGATATTATCAAAATCCGCTTTTTGCTCGTCAGAGTTATCTTCCTTAGGGACGGGAGCACGACCTGCCAGCATCAGTTGTTCATCACGTTCCCGAGCGGCCACGTCCTGAGCATCAGGAGCTCCGAATAACAGGGACAAATCAATCTTGAGCCCACCCGCATCAGAAGGAGCTCCGGCAATCGCAGGCGTTTTATGTTGAGGGAAGACGATCGCATTTTCGGGACAAACCCGGCTACAGGCGGGGCAGCCTTTACGACAATTGTCCGGCTGATCGACCAGGATCGTATCCACTTTATTTACGCCATAAACGCCAAACAAGCAGAAGTCGATACACTCCATACAATTCGTACACCGACTGAAGTCGATTACCGGATACCAACGTCGACGTCCCGGGTCTTCCACCTGAGTGACGCCCGTTTGTCCCAAAACCGGCAACGAGCCTCCGCTTTCGAGTGCGGTATTATTTGCGGGTTCGAGAAATCTTTGCATTGCCTCGGCATTCGCTTTCCCCTGAATCCACTCCAGTAAATCTGACTGAGCGGCAATCCGTAGTACTTCGTCTACAAATTCATTTGGTTCGCTACTGGCTGCAAACTCCAAACTGTAGATTTTACGATTGGGGATTTCGAGTTGAGAAATCACTCGTTCTTTGTCATCTTCGAGTTCGTCTTCAAGCTCATCTTCCAATTCATCGTCTTCCTGAGTCTGGCTCAGCAAGACATCACCGGCGTGCCCATGAATCCCGTTGCGATCCATGATCCAATGACAGGACCTCGTATACAGCCAGGAGATCATGACGAAATCGCCTTCGATTTGACTCAAAGCCTGGTAGCCTTCGCTATCCGGCTTTAAGTCATAGATGTGAGGCATCACGATCACATCCAACTGGTCGTGCTCCGCCAATTGCGTAGCGACAGCCTCTTCCAATCCCCTTTTTTCAGGATTTCGGCTTTGGCCTTTCGAGATGATGACAGGCAGTCGGGGCATGGTTCTCACGGAGTCGAATGATGACAGATTTCGTTACTCTGTATTCTAATCACAAATTCGAGCCTCAGAAACCGAGTAACAGGCCGGAGCCAGGTGTCACAGGCTCGCTGATCGGATTTCAAACGCTATTGGTCTTTCAGCGTCTTACCAAAAGAGAGTCCTAATCCGACATAGACCAGCGTCTGCGGATGCTGTTGTTTCCATTCCCCCCAGGTCGTGCGGACCGATGGTACATTTTTCAATGGAATTCCTTCCTCATCCTGCTCATAACGTTCACCGTCATAAAGGATCCATAAAGTTTCACCACTGAATCCTCCCATACGGATTTCAGCCGTCGTTTCCGCTCGATCAAAGACAGCGATACATTCCGATTTGTCACAGTAGGTAACCGTCAATTTTCTATCGCCCAGATCGTGATGCACAATATGCTGATCCACGTCATTCATACCGTTCAGTAGATAGGCACAGGCTTTGCCACCAACTGCGATCCCGATTACCTCTTCGTCATCGGGAAAAACGACATCCGCCGCCGTGTAGTACTTCGCATCGTAGATTCCAGGCTCATCCATTTCCTCGGGCGGGTTATCAGGCATTAATTCAGCTTCACGGGCTTGTAACTGCGATTCCGTTTCCGGGGGCACCGGTGCTTTGCCATTACCAACGTCGAGCAGCATCCAAATCAATGCTGATACCAGAACCAGGACGCCAATAACAAGCGTCCATCGGTTCTGCCAAATTGTTGGCTGCTCTGATTGCTCGATCGAAGCTTCTTCAGATTCTGGTAAACTAGATTCTTCATTCATCAGACTTTATCCCTGACCACGTTGACTCTCATCCTAATTGAAATATCGAATGACTCAAAAATTCGATTCACTTAAATGTGGTACGGATACGAATTTAAGTGAAAGTATTCCTTCGCAATGACATTCTGGAAAACCTGCCTGAATACCTCGACGATCAAACCCACTCCTCTGCTGGAAAAGATTCGTGTCACTGCCGAAGCGGGATTTGATGCGATTGAATTATGGATCAACGACCTCTACGAACATGTGGGTCGTGGGGGTGAAGTTCGTGATGTTGAGTCGGCGTTACAGGATCATGGATTAACCGTTCCCTGTATGATTGCTTTACGAGGATGGGGAGAAGCGGTTGGCCCGGAATACGGAATTATGCTCGACGAAGCACGCCGGCGGATGGAACTCGCAGCCCGAATTGGTTCACCACTGGTCGTCGCGACGCCTCCTCGGCAGGCCTGCGAGCTATCGCAGTTAACCGATCGCTATGGAGATCTGTTAAGGCTCGGGCGTGAATTCGGAGTGCGGCCGACATTTGAATACATCAGTTTCTTTGAGGGAGCACAGACGCTGGATGTCGCCTGGCAGGTTGTGCAGAACGTCGGCGAAGAGGATGCCACATTGATCGCGGATGCGTTTCATACCTGGAACAGTCATTCCAATGCTCAGCTTCTACAAACAATTCCGGGGCAGCGAATTAGTCACTATCATATCGATGACGGCAATCCAGCATTGCCTCGGTATCAACAAACCGATCCGGATCGAGTAATGATCGGAGAAGGTGTGATTGATTTGGCTGGAGAAATCGAGATGCTTCAGCAAATCGGGTATAACGGTATGATTAGCCTCGAACTTTTTAATCACACATTATGGCAACAAGATCCGCTGGAGGTCGCCCGATTGGGTAAACAGCGACTCGATGCCCTTCTCCAACTCTAAACTGGCCGGGACAGAATTTTTCATCGATGGATAACGTAACACTAGAACTGGGTACTCTCGATTACGTCATTTTTTTTGGCACACTAATCGGTGCCATGCTGGTCGGCATGTGGGCCGGTCGCAAAGAAGACACCTCGGAAGATTATTTCCTGGCCGGTAAAGGACTCCGATGGTTCGGCGTCGCAGGATCTATTTTTGGAAGCAACGTCAGTGCCAACCATATGGTGGGCATGATGGGAGTTGGCTTCAGTATCGGCTTTGCACAGAGCCATTTTGAAATCGGGGCAATCGGTGGGCTGCTGTTTCTTTGCTTTGGTTTCCTGCCCGTTTATCGCAAACTCAACCTCTACACACTGTCAGAATATCTAGGTAAACGATATGACGATCGCAGTCGAGTCTCGTATGCGGTGATCATGATCATCATCATGGCCGGTGTACAAATGATTCCAGCACTCTATATCGGATCTCGAACGATCTGTGAACTGATGGGAGGAGAGGCCATTGTTAGCGAAGAGGTTGCTGAGGTTGCCGAGCCTGAACCGACGTCGCCTTTACCCGATGCCGTTACCGTCGCAGATGAGTTGAAACCGCAACCTTCTATGAAGAAGGTATCCATGCCACACTACACCACCTTTGTCATCGCACTCGGTCTGATCGCCGGAAGCTATACAATTCTGGGGGGTCTCAAAGCGGTGGTATACACGGATATTATTCAGTCTGTACTCATGTTAGTCGTCGGGATTGGGATCGCGATCCTCGTCTTCTCACAGTTCAGTTGGACGGAAATGGTGGCGGCGAATGATGCAGCCGTGGAAGCGGGAGCGTCCAGTCGCATGTCGATTTACCTTCCCACTTATCATCCGCAACTTCCCTGGACAGGCGTACTGACAGGGCTGATGTTTATGCACTGTTTTTATTGGGGAACTAATCAGTTCATCGTGCAGCGGGCCTTGGGCGCTGTCAGTGATAAAGAGGCCCGCGTTGGCATCATTGCGGCCGGTTTTCTGAAATTATTGATCCCCTTTTTCTCCATCGGAACCGGGGTTTGTGCCTACTTCCTACTCGTCCATGAAGCCGGCGTTGACGGAGCTGGAGCCATTTCAAGCATCCCTCCCGATACCATTTTCCCTCGCCTGGTTACCCGTTTCCTTTCGCCCATCGGAATGGGATTGATCGGCCTCGTAGCAGCAGGCGTCATCGGCGCTATCCTGTCGTCGATCGACTCGATGATGAATTCAGCGGCCACCATCTTTTCGGTGGATGTCTGGAAACGTTTTGTAAACCCTGAGTCGTCTGATAAAGAACTGATCGTGGTAGGAAGGATATCCATCTTCGCCCTGATGATTAGTGCCATTTTGATGGCCTTGTTCATCATGGATCCAAACTCGACTGAGAACTTTTTTCTGCAGATCGCGGACTATCAGAACTACCTAACACCGGGATTACTCGTCGCCTTCATTCTGGGAATCTTTTGGAAACGCGGGACGGGAACAGCGGCCTTCATCACTATCATTGCCGGTGTCTTCTTTTCCTGGGTTGTCGTGCAGGTCTACGACTCAGATATGCCACGGCCGCTGTATGACATCGCCATGGAACGCGCGGAGATTAGCAATTTCCACAGCGGGGCGTTTCCCAAATCCTACGGGGATGCCGGGGATATCCACAGTATGACCATCGAGCAATTCGAGCATTTTATTAAGGAAGATATCCGACCTGCTATCACTCCGATTCAGGAAACATTCGGCCCGACGATTAACTTTTTCCATCGAGTGGTCTTTGTGATCGGGATTTCGGCACTAATCTATGTCGTGGTTAGCCTGATGGGACAGCCCCATCCGGAAAAATCTCAACTCACCTGGGCTGCCTTAGGTGGACATACCACCGTTCGCTTAAAACAACTCGGTTTATTATTTCTTAGTTCCGTTGCACTCTACATCCTGCTGGCCGTGTGGACGTACAGTGGAGGGATCTCGCCAACTAGTGCGGCAATTGTAGCATTGCTGATTACAATCGCGATCTATTTGAGGGAAGCGAACAAAAAATACTTAGCAGAAGAATCCGAGCTAACAAGATTCCAGTATTTCATGGGAAGCGATCTGGTCTATGCCGGCGTCCTGGCGGGTCTGGCCATGTTTATGATGTTTTACTTTTTTTAATTAAATAAGTGTTCTAGGAGATTCCTTCTATGCTCGATCGTCGCGATACACTCAAAGCGTTAGCCGCAGCACCTGTTTTTGCCTCGCTGGATACATTGCAAGGCTGGGGCGCGGAATATGAGGCTCGGGAAAACAAACGTCCGCGAGTCGCTGTAATTTATACGTCCTTTACGTATCGCAGTCATGCGCATGTAATCCTGGAGAATTTTCTACAGCCTTATCTGTTCTGTGGTGAAGTCACGGATCCCGGCGTGGATGTGGTTAGCTTCTATCGGGATCAAACTCCCAAGGGGGATATGACCGACGAAGTTGCACAGAAATATGGAATTCCTGTTTTCAAAACCATTCGGGAGGCGCTCTGTGTCGGCGGGAAAGAGCTCAACGTGGACGCTGTTCTCTCGATTGGCGAACATGGCAGTTATCCTCGCAACGACCTGGGGCAGGTCATGTATCCGCGGAAACGATTCTTTGATGAGATCGTCGCGGTCATGAAAGCAGCCGACCGCTACGTTCCTATTTTTAATGATAAGCATCTGAGTTACCGCTATGACTGGGCTCAGGAAATGATGGAAACTGCGAACCAGCACGGAATACCCTTTCTGGCTGGCAGCAGTGTTCCGCTGGCCGAGCGTCAGCCAGCCATTGAAATTCGCAAAGGCGCTAAAATTGTAGAAGCGGTTTCGATCCATGGCGGACCGGTCGAGTCCTATGACTTTCACGCATTGGAAGTTCTGCAGTCGATGGTCGAACAGCGTCGGGGAGGCGAGACGGGAGTTAAACGAATTACCTTTTA
Source organism: Planctomycetaceae bacterium UBA2972 (assembly GCA_002348315.1). Taxonomy (GTDB): domain Bacteria; phylum Planctomycetota; class Planctomycetia; order Pirellulales; family Pirellulaceae; genus UBA721. The sequence continues at coordinate 15,007 of DEAW01000045.1, forward strand.
TGAAGGTGAGCAGATCTATCAGGCTGCCAAAGCCGGTATCTTTGACTGGGAACTGGTCGATGCGGCGATGATGGCGGAATTCGGACATCCCATCGAAAAACTCGGGGAAGTCAAAGAGGAGGAACTGATTACACCCCATGCGATCGTACTTGATTACGTCGACGGATTTAAAGCGACGGTTCTGCGCGCGGGACGAAGCAGCACGCGTTGGAATTTTGCCTGCCGACTCAAAGGTCAAAAAACTCCTCTGGCAACCAGATTCTATGTCGGGCCCTGGAGGAATAGAAACTTATTCAAAGCGCTGTCACATGCCATTCAGGTCCACTTTCGAACCGGCAAGCCACCCTACCCGGTTGAAAGAACTCTTTTTGTGTCCGGGATTTTAAACGCGGCAATGCGGGCGCGACAGGCAACGGGACATCCGATTCATACGAACGAGCTGCATTTCAAATATCAGGCCAATGACTTCGCACGCGTTCGCGAGAATGGTGATTCCTGGAAGATCATCACCGAAGATGTTCCGGAGCCCGAGCGATTTGATAACGGCACGCCTTCCAAAAGGTGAATAACGCGCGATGTCTGAAAAAACGTTGAACTGGTCAATTCTGGGATTAGGTCGCTTCGGCAAAGTCCATGCGCAAACACTCCAGAGCCTTCCCGGCATCCGGCTTCACTCGGCATGTAATCGAAATCAGGCAGTCCTCGAACAGCACTCGGCTGACCTCGGCATCACTAACACTACGAATTCAGCTGCCGAGATATTGGCCGATGATGCGGTCGATATTATCTCCATCGTTACTCATTGGCAGGATCATCATCAACTCACACTAGCTGCATTGCAGGCCGGCAAACATGTCTTTCTGGAAAAGCCGATAGCTGCCACCGCAAGCCAGGCCCAAGAGCTTGTCGCAGCGGCCGGTGAGGCTTCGGGACTGTTGATGGTGGGGCATATCTGTCGTTTCGACCCTCGGTATAGTCTGGCACGGGATGCGATCCTGGCTGGCGAAATTGGGGACGTAACGACCATTCATGCAAAACGCAATTTGCCGGTCGCACCGGCCAATATTCGACTCGGTAAAATTCCTCCGCTAGTCGGTGACGGTATCCATGACCTTGATCTGGCTATGTGGATGCTGCAGCGAAAGCCCAACTCTGTCATTGCAAAGAATGTGAAGATCCACGACTTCACGTATCCGGATGCAGGCTGGGCGATGTTCGACTTCACTGACACTAGCCACAGCCACGAAACGCTCGTGGTCATCGAAACGCACTGGGGGCTACCGGAATCGACTGAAACTGTGATCGATGCGCGGATGGAGATAATTGGTACTGCCGGTAAGATCGTTATTGATTGCAGCCAAACAGGATTACATCTGGAAACCGGACGCTCTCATTACGTGGATACCTATTACTGGCCCGCTCGTGAAAATCAATCTTCCGTCACACTCCCCGGATTTGGCATTTTACGACGGGAATTAGAGCACTTCGGCAATTGTGTACGTCAGAATCAACAACCAACCGTCGTGACTGTTCAGGAGGCAGCAGACGCTCTGCAAATGATCTTATTGGCACAGGAATCAGCTGATAATCAGACTCAGATTACGATTTCCTGAATCCTGAGTCGTACAGGCGGGTAGGTAGTTTTGGGACTTTGCCTCATCTGCCTATTGATAAAACGCTTATTTGCCGACAAATTGAATGGGTACCTCTTCGTTTTCAGGTCGGGAAGTTATGTCACATCGTTTGTATATTGAAACCGTCGGTTGCCAGATGAATATGCTGGACAGTGAAATGGTCGTAGCCGATCTGCGCAAACGCGGCTACGAACTGACGTCGGATGTCAAAGCGGCTGACACCATTCTCTATAACACCTGCAGCGTGCGGGCCCATGCTGAAGACAAAGTCTACAGTGCTTTGGGCACGCTCAAATTGATGAAGAAACGCAACCCTGAAAAGATCATTGGCGTGATGGGGTGCATGGCTCAGAAAGACCAACAGATCATTTTCAATCGGGCACCGTATGTCGACTTTATTGTGGGCCCGGGACAGCTCCAGCAGGTACCGGATCTGATTGATTGCGCGCGCCAGGGCGAAGAACAACAGATGGCCGTCGGTCTTGGAAGACGAGACGGAAGCAATGACGAAATCAAACGGACGCACGAGACGTTTGACCCGCTGCGTGACCCGACGATGCGGCCGACTCCCTATCAGGCCTACCTCCGCATCCAAATCGGTTGTGACAAGTTTTGTACTTACTGTGTCGTCCCTAATACTCGAGGTCCGGAACAAGGGCGTGATCCTCAGCAAATCGTTGAAGAGGCCAAAGTGTTAGCCGAACAGGGCTGTCTGGAAATCACACTGCTTGGACAAACTGTAAACAGCTACAGTCACACAGATGCGGATGGAAATCGCACACGCATGTCCGACCTATTGAAGCTACTGCATGAAGTGGACGGTATTAAACGGATCAAGTTTGTCACCAATTACCCTCGTGATATGAAGAAGGAATTGCTGGAAACGATCCGGGATCTACCCAAAGTTTCACCTTACCTGCATGTCCCGCTACAACATGGCAGTAACGAAATGCTCAAGCGGATGCGGCGTGGGTATACGGTCGAACAATATCGCGAAATGATGTATTTGATTTGGGATACGCTGCCCAATGCCTCTGTTTCCAGTGACTTCATCGTCGGGTTCTGTGGTGAAACGGACGACGAGTTTCAAACCTGTGTCGATTCGGTGCGTGAATTCCGATTCAAGAACAGTTTCATATTCAAGTACAGCGAACGTGAAGGTACGAAGGCCGCCGGCATGCTGATTGACGATGTGCCTTACAAAGTAAAGCAGGAACGCAATAACGAACTGTTAGCCGTGCAGAATGAAATCAGTGAAGCGGAGAATATTAAGTTCATTGGGCATGCTGTGGATGTCCTGGTTGAAGGCCCCAGTAAAAAAGCCGATAAGTTAGAACAGGATGGCCCGTTGAAACAGATGGTCGGTCGTACGCATTGCGATCGCATCGTTGTCTTTGACGGCAACGAACGACAAGCCGGCCAGATCCTGCCCGTGTCGATCTATGAAACCACTCCTTTTACACTCTTCGGAGCTATGGTTACTCAGGAAACCGGTCCGGAAGTCTACGCTCTATAAGCTCTCAGCGGAGAACAGGCCATGGCCCGAGTGGTTTTAGCAATGTCTGGCGGTGTCGATAGCAGTGTTGCAGCGCACCTCCTGCTTGAACAGGGCCACGACGTCGTCGGCGTCTTCATGCGTCACGGGGAAGAGTCCGCAGCAGCATGTGATCTTGAGAGTGGTGAAACGAATCCCTTACTGCCACTACTGCAGAATCGGGCGGATCACAAACAGGGATGCTGCAGTGCCTCGGATGCCGAAGATGCCAGAAAAGTGGCCGATCGCCTTTCGATTCCCTTCTATGCTTTAAATCTGCAAAAGGATTTCAGTAGGATCATTGACTACTTTGTGGATGAATACACGATTGGACGCACTCCTAATCCCTGTGTGATGTGTAACAACTGGATCAAGTTCGGGCGTCTTTTTGATTATGCCGACAGTGTGGGAGCGGAATATGTAGCGACCGGACATTATGCCCAACTGGTCAAAGACGAACAACAGCGTATCCGTCTTGCTCGTGGAAGCGACGGGACCAAAGATCAGGCCTATGTGTTATTTGGAATCGAAAAACGATTTCTCAGTCGCATGTTACTGCCGGTCGGCGGATTTCCAAAAACCGAAATCCGAGCGATGGCCGCTCAGGTCGGCATGCGTGTCGCAGATAAAAAAGACTCGCAGGAGATCTGTTTTGTCACTTCAGAACACCACGGCGACTTTGTCCGGCAACGTCGCGAATCGATCGATCTTTCCGGTGAAATCGTAACGACCGATGGGCAAGTCGTGGGACAACATGTTGGAATCGAAAACTACACGATCGGTCAGCGTAAAGGACTTGGCGTGGCGTTAGGCACACCACATTACGTTGTCCGGATTGATCGTGAGTCACGTCAGGTTGTGCTTGGTTCGCACGAGCAACTCGGGCGTTCTTCTCTGGAAGCCGACCGTCTCAATTGGTTGCTCTCTCCTGAACCCGATCGTCCATTTCGCTGTCAGGCCCAAATTCGTTACAACAGTGCTCCTCAACAGGCCACGGCGACGATTTGCCGGGAAGGAGACGAGTCCCTATTACAGGTGGAATTTGACCAGCCCGTGCATGGGATTGCTCCCGGGCAGGCGGTCGTATGTTACGAAGGTGATATGGTCATCGGGGGCGGCTGGATTCGCTGACCCGTCATTGCCGACTCGGGGACTTATCGCGCATAATCTAACGTGAACAGGCTATTGCTTTTTATTTTTTTCAAAACAACACGATGCTTTCAGAATTAAAAGACCGCGCAGAATCGATCCAGCAAAAACTACTCCAACTCGGAGACAGTCTTTGACTATGCTGCGAAATCTGAAAATATCAAGGCGATAGAATCGCAAATGGCCGCTGCTAACTTTTGGGATAACCAGGAGTCCGCTCAGGCAGCCGTAGCCAATCTCAAATCACTCAAGGCAATCACCACTCCACTGAATGACCTTACCTCGGCTGCCGAAGACCTCACTGTCCTGTTGGAAATGTGTCAGGAAGATCCTGAGATGGAGGAGGAAGTCACCGGGGAAATCTGTCGTCTGGAAGCACTTTGTGAAGAGCTTGAACTGAAATCGATGCTCAATGGACAACACGACAGTGCTGGAGCCATGATGACCATTTATGCTCGGGACGGTGGGACCGATGCCAATGACTGGGCCGAAATGCTGCTGCGTATGTACCTGCAGTGGGCCGGTCAGCATGACTATTCAGTGTCTCTGCTTGATCGCAGCGATAACGATGTGGCCGGAATTAACAGTGCCACCATTTGTGTCCGTGGGTCGATGGCTTACGGATACTTAAAAGGCGAGACGGGAATCCATCGCTTGGTAAGAATCAGTCCGTTCAATTCGGAAGGGAAACGACAGACAAGCTTTGCAGCGATCGATGTTGCTCCCGAGATTTCCGATGATGTGGAAGTAGAAATTGACGAAAAGGACGTACGCGAAGACACATATCGAGCCAGTGGTGCCGGCGGACAGCACGTCAATAAAACGGACAGCGCCGTGCGGCTGACCCACGAACCGACTGGCATTGTCGTACAGTGTCAGAATGAACGGAGTCAGCATAAGAACCGCGCTTCGGCCTACAAGATGTTGCGCGCTCGTTTGGCTCGAGTGGAAGAAGAAAAGCGGGAAGCCGAACAAGCTCAGAAATATAAAGATAAGGCCCGAGTGGGATTTGGCTCTCAGATTCGCAACTACTTTTTGCATCCTGACCAAAGAGTTAAAGATGCCCGCACAGGGTACTCCGAAGGCAATTTCCATTCTGTGTTGGATGGAAATATTCAGGGATTTCTGGAGAGTTTTCTGCGTTGGCGCATTGGACAGGATTAGAATACACTTCCCTTTGATAAGAATCACTCATTCACAGTTAGAAGGTGCCCCGAGTGTCTGAATTACAGCATATCGAATCGATTGGTACTGATGCGACAGGTCTGCGAGCGTCTATGGAATGGCGTAACGACCGGTTCGTTCATGTCATCGACTGGTTTGCCGGGGAACAGGCTTTCCGTCTGCTCGAAAGCGTGGAAGGCTCAGATGAAGAACCCTGGCCTCCCAGTCCGGCGTTGCAGCAGTTATCTGTCGAGCAACGTACACAAAGCCGTCAGGTTGGCCTGATGGTCGGCATGGCAGGTAATAGTCACTGGTCGATGAGTATCGAAAACGATAACGCCGAACGATCGTTGGTTTTTGATGTGGCCTGTCGAGTCGCGGATGAAAAGGCTGGATCGCTGGGCACGACCTACCGCAGTACGGTTCCGGTAACGATCGTCGATCATGTGCAAAAAATAGCAGAATTATCGATTGCCGGTCGAACCTGCCGTATCAAAATCGAATCCACTGGCCGGGGTGAATTGGATCATCTGGAAATTGACGGAAACCTGATCAAAATCAGCCCTACAGAAATGCCACCTAGCTGGCCGGCAACCGTACGGTGGAAATACCGCCTGTTTGGTTAAACACTCAATCCAAATCCATCGATTTGTCCCCCTTGAAAAACAAGGAAACTACGATGAAAATTGGATGCATCAGCGTGATGAATCACCCATTAGAAAACGGAAACAACCATGGTCTTCGAACACATTGAAAACCTTAAACGAGTTTACACTGACCAACTTGTCGTCGTCGACGATAACCGCCCTGAACTGGGACGATTCCAGGGACTTACCGGTACGGTAAAGACCGTGAATATGAGCGGCCGAGCTCTGGTTGAATTTAATGGCAACAACAATATCGGCTGGTACGATATCGACGTTGACTTTCTCAAACTCATGGATGAACCTGTTCTCGAGACCGAAACCGTGTCGACGCATGTTCCCCCCGCTGAAGAAAATGCTGCTCCTGCTGCCGCAGAACCGGAAGCTGCACCGGCGCCCGAACCAAAGGCTAAAGCCCCAAAAACTCCAGCTCCCAAACCAGCTGCGGCCCCGGCTAACACGGAAGGCATGAGCATTGCAGATATGATGGCAGCAGCTCAGGCTGCGGATGGAGCTAAAGCAGAACCTGAAGCAGCTGCTGAACCTGCT
>DEAW01000066.1:0-21414 GCA_002348315.1 Planctomycetaceae bacterium UBA2972
CCTCTTCAGCCGCTTCCTCTTCGGCCGCTTCTTCAACCGCGAGCGGATCGACGGCAACTGGTGTGTCGCCGAGTAGCGTGCGGTCTTGTCGCAGGAACCGAACCAGCAGTTCGATTTCATCCTGAGTCAAAAGCTTGGTTGCCTCGCTGTGGAATGCTGGCATACGGTCGTTGGCTGTCCCCCAATCTTCGCTATAGATTTCATTTGGATTTGAAATCATAGTCGTTAGCCATTCACTGGAAGCATAACTATCCAGAGTGAACACATAACCGAAATCATTCTCCTGATAATTGTGACAGCCAACACATCCCAACGTGTCATCGTTGAGATGGTTGATTCCGGCTTCGATCTTGTCACGATTTTCCGCATATTGCAGATAGGGAAGTTTAGCTTCTACAGCCAGAGCCCAGGACACTTGTTCGATTGTTTCCAACAGTACCTGTTTATCTTCTTCGGTTTCCACTTCGGCCCACATGAAATCACGCACATGCGCTACCATTTCACCTTCGGAGTGAATCGTATTCCCAAAATACTTCGGGCTTGTAATGCCGGCTTCTTCTCCATTGAGCAGTCCCTGGATCCATTCCGGTGATCCAAATCCGTACAGATCAGGAGCTCCCATGGGGCCCTCCGCATCCGCTTCGATCACAGGACCTGGAATGGCCAGATATTCATGATCGCCAGTAGCATTGTAAGCATGGCAACTTGCACACTGTCGACGGAACAATCGTAATCCCATGGTATAGGGATCCTTTTGTTGCAATGCCAGCGGGCCTTCCAGCGGTATTCCGTAGTCTTCAACCAATTCTTTGATCAGTCGGAATTCTGTGTCCGCTCTGGCAACCTCGGCATGATATTTAGCTGCCTTTTTGAAGGCTGGGTCATCTACCTGATCCGGGTTGTAAATATTGTAATTATCTTCCATATGAGCTTCATAGGTCAGGTACCCGGCACCACCAACGATTAGCAATATCAGCAGTACATTCAGTGCATGACCTATCTTGATTCTGGCGATGAAAGGCATCAGGAACATGAATCCAAACAACACTCCGGGAAACACGATCGCTCCCACGAATTCATTATTCCACCCCAGACTGCCGTCAAAATATTTAAGCATCTGGAACAGGAACAGGAAGTACCATTCCGGACGCGCGGCGCCATAAGGTTCAGTCGGCTCAGCCGGCGGCCCTAATTCGGCCGGATGGATAATCGCAACATAGACGACCAATCCAAAGAGAATGGCACAGGCCACGCCATCTTTGAGTACCTGCATAGGCCAGAACATCTGGTCTGGTCGTTTGTCAGAGCTATGAGCAGTGATCCCGTGTTTACGGAACATCGCCAGGTGTAAAACCAGAAAGCCAACCAGCAGTCCCGGCAGGACTCCGGCATGCAGTGCAAAGAACCGAGTCAGAGTGAAGTGCCCGTATTCGTTTCCACCGACGACGATTTTCTGGATATAGCCTCCCACCACAGGAGGCAGGGCAGCCAGTTCCGTCGCAACCTTCGTTGCCCAGTAGCCTTTTTGGTCCCAGGGAAGCAAGTATCCGGTGAGCCCTAATGCCAGCGTGATCTTCATCAATACCAGACCCAGCCACCAGTTAAATTCTCGCGGTTTGACATAAGCTTTCTCGATCACCACCTGCATAATGTGGATCGGCAGCAACACGACCATCGCCTGAGCCATCACGTGGTGGATCCCTCGTAGCAATGATCCACCTTCCATGTTGTAGGTTATGTAATAAACACTTGCCCAGGCATTTTGGCTACCGGCACTATAGTTCATCCACAGAAAGATCCCGGTAATGGCCTGCGTCATAAATGCGAACACCAGCATACTGCCGGAAACGTAACGCCATTTGGCACCACCTGGAATATTCTCGTAAAGAGCTTCTTCCAGTGACTCCTGAACTCCAGTACGGGAATTCACCCAGTTGTAAAGCTTGCCAAACATAATCAGAATTATCTCGTAATCTCTTAAACAGCGTTGTGTTGTTAAACCGCAGGCCGTGCGAGCAGGGGTTACTTCGCGACCTTGTCATGCCTTCCGGTGTAGTAATCTTTGTATTCGACAAAGACTTCATTCGTTGCTTCATCGACTTCCACTGTCAGAGTATCCAATGGACGAGGACTTGGATTGGTCGATCCGTTGACTTCCAGCTTTTCGCCATTGAGTTTGAAGGAACTATTGTGGCAGGGGCAGTGATAGGCATGGCTGTCCTGTTCATAGGCCACACTACAACCGGCATGCGGGCAAGTGGTGTGAAAACAACTGATATTGCCTTGTTCATCCTTTTGCAAATAAACCGATCCAACCGCCTGATCTTTCATGAAGTTCCAGGCATCCAGCTTATCGGCCACGATGGTGAAACGGCGGGGTACATCGGTGGCAATTTCATCGACCGAGGCAACACGGAAGAAACCTTCCTTGGCGGAACCACCATCTTTTTCTTTATTCGGCAGTTCCTTCTTCCGAAGCGGTTCCATAATGAATGTGTATAGACCTACACAAACCGGTCCCACTCCGATGACAGCTCCTACGGCAGCGGCTGCCCAGGCTGAAATGGATCCGAAGAAGCCGCGGCGTGACTCTTCCGAATTACTCATATTCGTTTCACTCATTGGTTAACTATTCCCACAGAAGCAAGCCGTTTGACGGACAACTTCTTCTTACTGAACATAAACACAGCCCAACACCGGCGTTCTCGGTCGGAGAAGGGCGGGATTCTTCAGGTTTCCGGGCGGGTTGTGGCAGACCTTAAAATACGGCGGGCTTAAGCCGGAACGAATCTACCTCTTCAAGTTCGGCAGGTACATTCCGGAATACTTAGTATCGACAGCGCCGGTTCCCAGACGCCACACTCTGGCAAATCAACAGGATTAATCCGGCTTTATCGATTATTGCAACTTGGTAATCATTGCGTCAAGGAGCCTATTTCGACAGTCCTCTAACGATCCCTCAATTCCAGCACCAGCGGCGGCTTTATGCCCCCCTCCGCCAAACTCTCTGGCTAGCTCACTACAATCCAGTTCACAGCGACTTCGAAAACTGACTTTATAAATATCAGGAGTCTGTTCGACCAGAATCACGGCAGCCTGAGTCCCTTTGATCGTCAGGCACAAATTCACCAGATCTTCTGTATCACTGGCAACAGCTCCGGTCTCTTCAAAATCCTGAATTCGAATAAAAGTGTGAGCTAAGCGGCCATCGAGTTCCACACGGACACGTTCGAGTACAGTGCCTCGCAGACGCAGACGCCCAATGGTTTCCTGTTCATACAACTCGCCATAGATCTCAGCTGGATTGGCTCCGGCTTCGATCAGTCGGGAAGCCAAATGATAGGTACCGGCTCCGGCTGATCCAAATCGATACCAGCCGGTATCCGTTGCCACCGCGGCGAACAGCGGCCGAGCCATACGGCTGCCCCAGGTCACTCCCAGTGCATCGGCCGCATCGGCAACCAGTTTCCCGGCAGCTTCGGCTGTTGTGTCCTTAAAGAACGTGGCTCCCAGATCGTCTTCGCCCTGATGATGGTCGACGACAATTAAGGGAATCTCCATCGCCTCAATTACATCACCCATCGGCCCCAATTGGGCCCAGGCACTGGTATCCAGAACCATGTGAATGTCGCGGTCCTGCAACTCTTCCAACTCGACATCAACGCCAATCGCTTTAATTCTTTTCTCCGGATCAATGAACGCAAGGTTCGGAGGCGTTGGCTGACCATTGACGATAATGACATCCTTACCCAACTGTTCAAGAATATCCATCATTCCCAACACCGAGCCCAATGCATCGCAGTCCGGGCGAATGTGACTGGTCAAAATAAATTTTTCGTGAGCATGAATTACTTCAGCAAACTGTTGCCAATCGACAGCCATATGGTTTCCTTGTGGATTGAATAAATGGTACAGTTCCGAACGGATCAAAAATCAGTAGAACCTATCAAAGGTTTACTGAATAGAGCAGGGTAGCTTAGGCATCCAACGAACTCAAATAGCTGGTTGCCAATTCCCTTGCAGTCTGCACATCCCTTTGCAACTGACCGGTCAAGGCGTCCACCGACTCAAACGTGGTCGTCGCTCGCAGGCGACTCAGCAAGTCCACTTCCATCACTTGCCCGTAGAGATTCCCTTCAAAATCGATCAGATGGACTTCAAATTTCTGGTCATCTTCCTGAAAGGTAGGGTTACCTCCAATATGAATCGCCGCAGGCAAGGCTCCCAGATCGGTTCTGGCAACGCCGGCATAAACTCCCGGAGCAGGGATCAACGTATCGATGGCATCCAAATTGGCTGTTGGAAAACCGATTTCGCTTCCTCGATTCATTCCATGTGTCACCATTCCTCGTACACGATATGGGTGTGTTAACTGAGAAGAAGCCGTATCCACATCGCCTTCAGCGATGGCGTTACGAATGCGACTACTGGAAACATAATCTTCCGATTCAAGCAGAGGTTCCACCACCTGTAATTCCATCTGATGCCGCTTACACAGTTCCGCAAGGACAGCGATCGATCCTTCGCGCCCTTTCCCAAATGCAAAATTTGGACCTTCCACCAGAGCTTTGGCGCCGAGTGCATCCAAAATAATCTGTTGAAAAAACTCCTCTGCAGTCAAATTAAGCAAGGCTCGGTCGGTCGGATATACCACCGTGGCATCCACTCCGAGTTCCTCCAGCAACATGGCTTTGCGACTCGTCCAGGTCAGTGGAGGAGGTGTCAGTTCAGGCCTCAGCAGTCGCACCGGATGTGGATCAAATGTAAATACAATTGCCGGGCCAGCATGTTTTTTCGCCAACGCCCTGAGTTCATTTACAATCCGCGCATGCCCCCGATGGACTCCGTCAAAGTTGCCGATCGTCACGGCACCCCCTCGCAACGCCTCATCGATTTCAGTAAGTGATCGAAATAGCTTCATTTAATGATGTGCCTGATAATGCTGAAACGCAGCTGGTAAATACTCAATCAAATCGGTTGCCACCAGTGAGATTTCACCGACTTCGCCAACGGCCAGGTCGCCGGCCAGACCGTGCAGGTAGGCTCCCATCAGTGCCGCATCGAGCGGAACAAACTGTTGAGCTAACAGAGCGGCGATAACGCCGGTGAGCACGTCGCCACTTCCGGCAGTCGCCATGCCGGGGTTTCCTGTCGCATTGTAAAACGACTCCGTTCCATTGGTCACCAGCGTTTCACTTCCTTTGAGCAGGATTGTAATCTGATAACGCTTTGCAAGTTCGCTGGCAAGCTTCTCCAAATCCTGACGTTGCTCGGGGACCGACAAACTCAGGGTCTCCAACAGTCGTTTAAATTCTCCCGGGTGAGGCGTAAGCACGCGAGGTCCTGCTGTTGATTCCAGCGAATCCAGATTATTAATCCCATCCGCGTCGATCACCATCGCTCCGTCATATACCTGATAGAGCTCTTTGAGAAGGCAGGCCAGCGAGGCACTGCGATCTAACCCGGGGCCGATCGCCAGTACATCAAAACGAGCCAGTCCATCAACTGCCTCGTTAAGCTCGGCATCCGTAACCTGAATGACTCCGTCCGACTGCTCTGACAGGCCGATCGTCATCACACAGGGATTATGGCTGGCAACGATTGCCTGAGCCGATTTCGCTGTCGCCACTGAAACTAAACCCGCGCCGCTACGCAACGCAGCTGATGCGGTCAAGCTAATGGCGCCACTCATGTTTCGGCTACCACCGACACACAACAGACGTCCGTAATCTCCTTTATGGCTTTCCTCAGATCGCGGCTCCAGGACCGGCATTTCACTCATCACTGAGAATCCTGCTTGAGACTACGAAGCATCACTCCGGCGTTATAGGCAGCCTTGAAGCCGGCATCCACATTGGCCACAAGCACATTCGAAGCACAACTGTTAAGCATCCCCAACAGAGCGGTCACACCACCAAAGGCCGTGCTATAGCCCACACTGGTGGGAACGGCGATTACCGGACAATCAACATAACCGCCTACGACGCTGGGCAAAGCACCTTCGAGTCCAGCCACGACAATCAGCACATCGGCCGCTCGCAAACGCTCCACCTGAGCAACTAATCGATGAGGACCGGCAACTCCGACATCCTCAATGAGTTCATATTCGATTCCCATCCACAGCAATGTTTCGACGGCCTCGGCAGCAACCGGCAGGTCACTCGTTCCTGCCGAAATCACCAATACACGCCCGGCCAGGCATTGCTGATCCGGCAGGTTCCATCTCAAGACCCGAGCGACAGCATTATAGGAGACTCCGTCTAACTGCTCCAATACTTGCTCTGCTTTCGTGGATGAAATCCGCGTTGCCAGAGACGGTTGACCGTTATCGCGTTGAGCCTGCATCGTGGCAGCGATGGTTTCCGCTGTTTTGTTTTCGCCATAGATCACTTCTGGAAATCCGCAACGACGCTGGCGATCTAAATCAAGCGTCACATTTTGAACATCTGCCCGTTGCCAGAGCGACAGTTTTTTCGAAGCATCCCCCACAGACATTTCACCACTGGAAACCAGTTCGAGTATGCGATTTAATTCGGCAAATTCCATGGAATAACTTCTGACCTAACTCTGTTTAGCATTCGTAGGGAGAGAGATGTACTAAGGAGCATTTAGTATAAGCAGAGGAATTGATTCTGAGCATTGGTGTAATTAGCTATCGCTCAAGTAATGTGAGAACCGAAATAATCTATGAGTCGATCACTTTCATCTTTTCATCCCGTTGACCTATGAAACGAATTGCCAACTTCATCCCAGCACTCAGCGGGGGCGGTGCCGAGCGTGTCGTCGTCAACCTGCTGCAAGCATTTGACCGAAACAAGGTGACTCCGATTCTAGTCACGGGATCCGCAACCGGCCCGTTCGCCGATAAGATTGCCAGCGATGTCGAAGTGATCGACCTTCAAACTCCACGCATGCGAAATGCTGCCGGTCCGTTACGCGATTTAATGAATCAACGACGATTTGACCTTTTCATCTCACATCTCAGCCATGCCAACATCGCTACTTTACGCGCTGCAAAAAGAACGAAACACAAACCAACTCTGGCTGTGGTCGAACATATGACCATGTCCGCCTACCGTGGCCAGCGTTGGCGAGACCGCCTGATTAAACCTCTGGCGAAACGACTTTATCCGATGGCCGACCACATCGTTTGTGTTTCTCAGGCAGCTGCTCGCGATTTAGAAACCGTACTGGCTCTGCCGAAGGACTCTGTCCGCACCATCTACAATCCCGTCGTCAGTCCCGAAATACAATCACTTGGCCGGGCACCACTTCAACACTCCCTCAATTCATTCCCCGGGACACTCCTGTTGGGCGTCGGACGACTGAGTGAACAAAAAGATTTCTCAACCCTGATTCAGGCGTTTGCTCAACTGTATCCCAAGATTCAGGGCGAAGTTCATCTGGCGATTCTGGGAACAGGCGAGCAGCACACTAGGCTCACCGAACTCATCAGACAGCTCGAACTGCAATCGATGGTTTCTCTGGTAGGGTTTCAGGAAAATCCCTATGCCTGGATGAAGCGAGCCGATTTATTTGTGCTCTCAAGCCGATGGGAAGCATTGCCTACTGTCCTCATTGAAGCGATGGCTTGTGGTACCAATATTGTCTCTACCGATTGTCCATCCGGTCCGCGAGAAATCTTAGCTACAGAATTCCTCGAGCATCTTACGCAGGTAGGTGATCCGGATTCACTTGCCGAACGGATTATCCAGGCACTTCAACACAGCCCGGATAAAGAGGCCCTGCAACGATCTGCCAATCGCTTCAGTTATAGCCAAGCTGCTACCGCCTATACCAACCTGATCTGATTGCATACTTCCGCAGCTATAAACCAACCAGGCTTTCGGTCAGACTTTCGGTTTGTCGCGCGGACATCCAGTTGAGCCACTACCTCCGCCGTACCAGAGCCTCTACTACCCGGCATTCCGCTTCCCGGAATCCGGCAACCTCCGGCACTTGTCAGGTCTGACAACCGCAATCACAATGAGGGAGTTAAACGGGACCTGAAATACATTATTGTTCCATCACTCCCATTCACCCCCTTTCCATTGAAAGGATCAAAGTAATGCCAAGCTGCGTATTAGCGTATTCAGGCGGATTAGACACTTCCGTAATTCTCGGATGGCTTCAAGACCAGGGCTACGACGTCCACTGTGTATATGTCGATCTTGGACAACCGTGCGAAGACCGCGAAGCCATCATGCAAAAGGCTCATGACTGCGGTGCCGTGAGTGCTCGCCTGGTCGATGTCCAGGAAGAGCTATGCCGTGACTTTGCCTTTCCTGTACTGCAATGGCAGGCCAAATACGAAAGCATTTACTTACTGGGAACTTCCATCGCCCGGCCTCTGATCTCCAAGGTCTGCCTGGAAGTTGCTCGTGAAGTCGGAGCCGAAGCCTATGTTCACGGTGCTACTGGTAAAGGGAATGATCAATGCCGTTTCCAGTTAGCCGCCGAAGCACTCGACCCCAACGTCAAGATGATCGCTCCCTGGCGTATTCAGGAATTTCGTGATCTCTTTCCGGGACGTACCGAGATGATCGCTTATTGTGAGAGCAAAGGGATCCCGGTCAAAGCCTCTGTCTCCAAACCATACAGTTCGGATGAAAACTGCCTGCACATTAGCTACGAAGCAGGTGATCTCGAGGATCTTGAAATCAACGGAGTCGACGTCGTCGATTTCGGAATGGGAGTCTCTCCTCAGGACGCTCCTGATGAAGTCGAACAAGTCACGATTAAAATCGAGCAGGGTGTTCCAGTAGCAGTCAATGGAGAAGCACTTTCACCTCTCGGGATTGTCAAAACGCTCAATGACATTGGCGGTCGTAATGGAGTCGGCCGTATCGACATGGTAGAAAACCGATTCGTCGGCATGAAGAGTCGCGGAGTTTATGAATCTCCGGGGATGACCGTGCTCTATGACGCGTTACTTGTTTTGGAGCAACTCACCATGGACAGGGACCTCTGTCATTTGCGGGATCGCCTCAAGGCTGAAGTGGCAGAGATGGTGTACTACGGACACTGGTACTGTGCCCGCATGGACGCATTACTCGCCTTCAATCGTTCTGCCATGGAGCATGTCACAGGTGAAGTCACGCTGGGACTCTATAAAGGGAACATCATTGTTGAAAGCCGTAAGAGCCCCAACAGTCTCTACGATGAAGGGATTGCCACGATGGAAGGTGGTGGCTCTTACAATCAGGACGATGCCGAAGGCTTCCTGCGAATTATGGGATTACCTTATCGCGTTCAAGGTCGAATTACTCCGCGCGAGTATTAATCCTTTTCTCGCACGTTTCGAATCCAACAAAAAACGGCGACGTCTCATTTCAGGACATCGCCGTTTTTTTTATTGGGTATGGTGATTTACAAGCCCAGCAAAGGCGTTGTTGCTCCGTCCATCAATTCACTGATATCGGTTCCTGACGACTGAGTCACAATGATGTAATCCCCGTTGTGAAGTGCATAGTCATTGAGTGGTTCAACCCGACGGTATTCCGCATCAAACTTGACATCCAGCGGCAGGAAGCGACGTGGATCTTTCGTACGTCGTTTCAATTTGACGTGCATATTATCGAATTGCTCGATCACTTTTGATTGTCGCAAGGCATCCTGAACACAGACACCGTGCTGCAAAGGCAGTCGTATTCGTGAACGAGCACCGTAGGCATTACGAATTTCAACGGTGTAGCTGCCGTTAGGATCCTGAGGCGTCACATACCCTGAATTAGCAACGGCCTGCTGCATCATCGTCTCCTGCTGAGCGATCAATTGTTGTGGCGTTTGCATACTCGAGTTGTTTTGCGATAAATTGCAACCACTAAACAACATCACAATGGCTGTGAGATACAAGAAGCGAAGGAGTGGGTTGTGGATAGATTTCATGGGGATTATTCCCTTGGGGGGGAGAGAATAGTGTTTGATTTCTTATCCATCAAAAGGTGACGGATAACCTCAATTGGTAGCCCGTGAATCGTCCGGGAATCGTCCATTCTTGACAGATTTTGATAAAAAAGCGGGAAACAATTCTATCTCAACACGATTCGATTATTCTCAGGCCGGACTGAGAATGTTAGAATCGCTCGGAAAGCTCATTAAAGATTTATAGAGGGGCATGATGAAAGTGGCTGCAACGGATTCAGCAGTAAACATTTCACCAGTACCGGACACGTGGCAACGTCGTCACCTACTGGGGCTTGAAGAATTATCCAGGGATGATATTCTCACACTTCTCGAAACTGCCGTAGAGTTAAAAACTGCCACCGGCGGATGCAAAGAGAAGCTTTCCATTCTCAAAGGCAAAACAGTTGCCAATATGTTTTTTGAGAATTCTACCCGAACCAGAAACAGCTTCAGCCTGGCGGCTCGGCGTCTGGGCGCGGACACCGTTGAGTTTTCAGCCAGCTCCAGCAGCCTTAGCAAGGGCGAGACGCTGATCGACACGGCCAAGACGATTGAAGCGATGAATGTGGATGCGATGGTCGTTCGTCACAGCACACCGGGAAGCCCGCATCTGCTTTCACAGAACGTTGGCTGCAGCATTCTCAATGCCGGTGACGGCCCGCACGAGCACCCCACCCAGGGCATGCTCGACATTATGACGATCTACGAACAACGCGGTACACTCGAAGGCCTGACGGTCGCGATGGTAGGTGACATTACTTACAGTCGCACGGCGAGGTCCAACATCTGGGGGCTGAAAAAACTGGGAGCTCATGTTATTGTCTGTGGCCCTTCCACATTAGTCTCCAAAACCTGGGAGGACTTCGGCGTGGAAGTTTCTCATAATTTGGATGATATTATCCCACGGTGCGACGTCCTCAATCTGTTGCGAATTCAATTCGAACGACAGTACACCCGGCCTTTCCCATCGGTCAGAGAATACGCATTTCTATACGGTATGAATGGAACTCGGATGGCTCAGGCCAAAGACGATATTCTGATTATGGCTCCCGGGCCCATCAATCGTGGAGTTGAAATCACGCCAGACGTAGCCGATGGACCACACTCGGTGATCCTCCATCAGGTGACCAATGGAATCGCAGTACGCATGGCTGCTCTCTACTTAACCACCAGCGTCAATCAACGGGAAGGGTAGGGTAAGAGCATGAATCGCACCATCATACGCAACGGCAGGGTCATCGATCCCGGTCAGGATTTAGACCAGGTTGCAGACATCCTGATTGAAGAGGGCAAGATCGCCGGGATTGGAACAGATCTGGGGGAAGCCGAGCAGGAAATCGATGCCTCGGGCAATGTGGTCGCTCCGGGCCTAGTCGACATTCACGTTCAACTACGCGAACCCGGATTTGAAGAAGACGAAACAATACAAACAGGTACGGCCGCAGCCATCGCAGGTGGATTCACCTCGATTGCCTGCTTACCCAACACTTCACCAGTAACCGACACCCAGGCACAGGTACAGTTCATCCAACAAAAGGCATCTCAGGCTAACAACTGTCATGTCTTTGCAATCGCCTGTGTAAGCAAAAATCGTGAAGGCCAGGAACTCGCCGAAATGGGCATTCTGACAAAGGCCGGAGCGGTCGCCTTTACCGATGCTCCTAATCCTCTGCAAAAGACGGATCTCTTCCGCCGGGCACTCGAATACAGCCGTATGTTCGACGTCCCAATCCTGGATCACCCTGAAATACCCGAACTCTCACAGAGTGGCATCATGCACTCGGGCGCCATCTCCATGGTTCTAGGTCTTTCCGGCATGCATCCCGATAGCGAAGAGCTTGCGACAGGACGCGATTTACGATTGGCAGAAACGACAGGGGCACGCCTGCATTTAATGGATATCTCCACCGAAGGTAGTGTGGAATTAATCCGTCGAGCCAAAGCCCGGGGCGTCAACGTCACTAGTGAGGTTTGTATTGCCAACCTATTTCTCACCGACGAGGTGATGAGAACATTTGACTCGAATTACAAAGTCAATCCTCCGCTTCGTTCTCAATTGCATATTGACGCTTGTATTGCCGGTCTCCAGGACGGAACGATCGACGTCATCACCAGTGGACATGCTCCCTGTGCTTCTGAAAAGAAAATGACCGAGTTAGATTGTGCTCCGTTTGGCATGAACCAACTGGAAATTACTCTGGGCCTGGCCATCACCAATCTGGTTGTTCCCGGCCATCTCGACTTCCCAGCCTTAATCGCCAAACTGGCAACCAATCCAGCCCGCGCCCTGAAGCTATCCAAGGGGACGCTGGCAATCGGAGCAGATGCCGATATCACCATTATCGACCCCGAGTCGCAGTGGCAAGTGAAGCCTCAGGAGTTCGCTTCGCTGAGTACCAATACACCGTTTGAAGGACTGACGTTAACAGGTCGCGCCAGTACCGTACTTGTAAGCGGCGAGATCAAACTGCAGCGGTAGTCACGTGAATCGTCCTAACCCACCCCAATCTAAGTCGCCTTTATTTCTGATCGACGGCTATAACCTGTGGTGGGCTTCAGAAGACATAGGTCCGGACAATGACACCGGGACACTCGAGGGCGCTCGCCAAAGCCTGATCAGCTGGTTACTTGAAACACTCACCCCTGAATTGACAGCCAAAACCGTGCTTGTGTTTGATGCCAAAAATCCTCCCCGAAATCGAACCAGTCTGTACAACTATCAAGGGCTGATTGTGCACTTTGCGGTCGGATACCCGGACGCAGATACACTGATGGAAGAATACATCCGGCTTCACACAGCTCCCCGCAACCTGACGGTGGTCTCGAGTGACCATCGAGTTCAGCGAGCCGCCAAACGTCGTCGTGCCGAAGCGATCGACAGTAATCTTTGGTATCAACGTATTAATCATGAAATGCGAGCTCGACGTACTGCGCAAAAAACGGATCGCAGTAAACCGAACCAGAAGTTATCTGATTTTGAAGTGAACGCCTGGTTACAGGACTTCGGCCTGAATCAACAGGGAGCCAGCGAGTCGCTACAGCAGGAAATCGAGCAAGAGCTCAAGAAAAAGAAACGCCCCCGACGTTAAACGCCGATACAGCTATATGCGATTTGCTATTCAAATCTGAATTGGCACTAAAAAGATCGTGACATATACTCTACACTCTACGGTTTACCACCGTAGTTTCTTCCTCGACCTATCCATGTAACGAGTTGCCAGTTCCAGACGCATGAGCACATCAACACTCGCAGATATACGCAAAAAAGTAGAAAATGGTGACCGCCTTTCACTCGACGATGGCATCTTGCTTTATCAGGATGAGACACCGCTTCAGGAAGTCGGAGAATTAGCAAACATTGTACGCGAACGTATCAACGGTAACGTCGCCTACTACAATATCAATACGCATCTGAATCCAACAAACGTCTGTGTCTACCGCTGCAACTTCTGTGCCTTCCGGGCAGACTTACGTTCCGAACGCGGTTACGTCATGAGCGATGAACAGATCGTACAACGCGGTGCGGAAGCGGTTGCCAACGGGTGTACTGAGATGCACATCGTCGGCGGGCTGCACCATAAGATGAAATATCACTGGTATGTTGATCTCGTTCGCATCCTCAAAGAAGCTCATCCCACGTTGCATTTGAAGGCCTGGACAGGTGTCGAAATAAACTGGTTTGAACACCTCACCAAAAAACCAGTACGAGAGATTCTTCAGGATCTGCAGGATGCCGGTCTGGGAAGTATGCCCGGAGGGGGAGCTGAAATCTTCCATCCGGAAGTCCGTGATCAGATTTGTGAACATAAAGCCGATACCGGTAAGTGGTTCGAAATCCACGGAACAGCTCACGAAATGGGAATTAAAACCAACGCGACCATGCTTTACGGACATATCGAAAATGCATTCCATCGTGTTGATCACCTGATCCGGCTGCGAGAACAACAGGATAAGTCAGGCGGATTTCAAACTTTTATTCCGCTCGCTTTCCATCCCGAAAACACGGAATTGGATCATCTTAAGAAACCGTCGGCCGTCATGGATTTGAGAACCATGGCTGTTTCTCGTCTGATGCTGGATAACTTCCCTCACATTAAAGCCTACTGGATCATGTTAGGAATCGGCACAGCTCAAACAGCACTCGATTATGGAGCGGATGATCTGGACGGGACGGTTCGGCACGAGTTGATTTATCATGATGCCGGAGCAACGACCCCTGAAGAATTAACGGTTGAGCAACTCAAGAATCTTATCCGTGAAGCAGGACGGGAACCGGTCGAACGTGACACGGTCTACAACGAAGTCATTCGAGATCCCGAAAATCCCGCTCAGTGGCGAATTGGCGACGCGTTGACCGTTAGCCTGTAGTTCGGCCCTTACCTGGGCTTGAGAATACTGAAGATGGCTTCCTTGGCAATAATGCTGGTATCCGTGTCGTCGTCAGAAATAAACATTTCCAATCGCTGCACATGCTCTCGAGCCGATGGCCCAATCACGCCCAAAGTAAATATTGCCATCTGACGCGTCAGTAGCATCGGCGAGTCTAGTTTGCTGACCAGAACATCAATGGAAGGGCTCCCGATTCTTGCTAATGCTTCCGCAGCTGCCTCCTGAAGGTTCTCGTCTTCGGTTTCCAGCAGGTCACCTAACACTTCAACGCTCGCTTTCGACTTTGTACCATACTTACCAAGCAAGATCGTTGCCGTACGTTTTACCTCATTGCTTGGGGAAGATTCCACGACGTTGATTAATGTCGTGATAGCAGGTTCAGCCGGAGCCAGTTTCACATAAGAGTAAAGTGCGGCCTGCTGCACGCTGGGATCCTCACCTTCAGCCAACAAGACTTCTCCCAGGGTCGTTTCTGTAGCCAACGCATCGCCGGGTACAAAACTGATCAATCGAAGGACAGAAACCCGGATGCCAGATTCTTCAGTCGGGCTTTTCATCATTTCGAGCAAGGTCGCATGAAGCATTCCAGCTTGAGCTGGCAGTAGTTGACGGACAAGCTGAACGGCAATCGAACGGACTTTACTGTCATCATCCTTCAAGGCATGGGTGATCAGACTGAAAGTCTCTGTTGGGTAAGCCTGAGCCTTCCCGGTCATCATAAGCATCAGCCCTCGCCGCTGTGACACAGTTCCTGCCTGCATCCAGTCGGCATGCTGACCTACGACTTCGTCAGCGCGTTGGCTGAGGGCCGAACTTGCTGCAATACGCGTTTCAGTCTCACCATCGCCCAGATTAGACAAAAGCTTGCCAATTTCTGCATCCAGTTCAATATTGGTGGGCTCAATCCCTTCCACCAATTCCACCGCTGCCTCTTCCGGTTGTAACACCGGAGAGGCGTCTTGTTCTTCAATCTGTTTAGTATTCGCATCAGATGAATCGGTAACCGGAGCAGTGGGCTTTTCACCAACACAACCCGGCAATAAAGAAAACAGCAGGCTCAACAAAACCGCGGACTTGTTTGACACCTCAGAATCACCTCCGGACAAACCAACAATTGCCATGTTGATTGGAACAGGGGAGATCCCCGGACTCCAACCAACCGAGGAATTATATCAGTAACTCCAGTGACACAATCAAGAACAGTCCCATGCTGATTACGGAATTCACGTTAAAAAAAGCGATGTTTACTTTTGTCAGATCATCTGCATTGACAACGGAATGCTCATAAAACAACAACCCAGCCACTGCCGTCACAGCCGTATAGTAAATCCATCCCAATTCCAGCGTCGGACCTCCCAGATGATGCACCATAGGCAGTAAGAACATACAGCCGACCATCACGACATGAGAGCAGGCTGCCACTTTCAATGCCCGGGAAACACCAAGACGGGCCGGAACACTTTTGAGTTTGGCTTGTCGGTCAAAGCCGGCATCCTGACAGGCATAGATAATATCGAATCCGCCAACCCAAAACAGAACAATCAAACCGATCACAACAGCAGGCAGACAATCAGCCGGAGCATCCATCATGACGCTCCCGCGTAAAGCGATCCAGGTACTAACTGGAGCTAACATTAAGCTCAATCCGAGATAGAAATGTGCGAGCGATGTGAACCGCTTTGTGTAGCTATACAGACAAAGAAAACCCAGCACAGGCACCGACAAATAGATCGGTAGTCGATTCGGAAGAAACAGCAGCGTTGCCGCAACAAACAGCAGACTATTAACTACGGTAAATAGGACGACACTTTTCAAACTCAATATCCCTGCCGGAATATGTCGACCTTCGGTGCGAGGATTCTCTTTGTCGATTTTATGATCTGCCACCCGGTTAAATGCCATCGCCGCACTACGTGCGAAGACCATACAGACAACAATTCCAAGCAGGTGTAATGCCTGGAATCCGGGAGTCTCTCCTTCCACCGGCTGAACGGTCCAGCACATGACTGCCGCCAGTAACGCAAACGGCAAAGCAAAGATTGTATGACTAAACCGGATCATTTCCAGAATAGTTATAGTCCGCTGCATGAATCCCGGATCAGATTGACTCATCGGATAGCTCTTCTCCCCAGCGATCAATCAATCCGTTGTCAATTTGCAACTGGTCGAGTATACGAGCCACCACAAAATCGACCAGATCGCCCAGCGACTGAACTCCGTGATACCAACCGGGACTGGCCGGCAAGACAACCGCTCCGGCATCGGTGACACGTTGCATATTGCCAATGGCAATTGCCGAAAGCGGGGTTTCCCGGGTCACCAGAATTAATTTACGGCGTTCCTTGAGGTGAACTTCCGCCCCACGGTGTATCAGATTTCCGCTCAATCCGTTGGCGATACTTCCAAGCGTTCCACCGCTACAGGGGCAGACCACCATACCGATTGTCCGATGCGAACCACTGGCAATGGGACTCATCAGATCTTTGTAGTGATAAACCTGTACCTGCCTGAGCGGTGGTAACTCAAGCACCTGACAACCAGGCACCTGGTACTCGAGCAACGGTGCCACCTGAACATTGTCACAGTCCAGGTCTATTCCCAGTTCCTGCTTGACGACCTGGCAACCAGCTTCGCTGACGGTCAACTGCACTGGAACGGCGGAGGCTACCAATTGCTGGAGCAGCCGAACACTATAGACCGCTCCGCTGGCCCCGCTTATCGCAATCACAACAGATGGATTCATGCTGTTTTCTCCGCCACATACAATGTCGCGATGCCACCGGTTAAGGCATAGTACTTTCCATTGACCAACCCATTGACATGCATACGGTCAACTAACTGCTGGCCATCAGGAAATTCGGAAACGCTTTCAGGCAGATACGTATAGGCGTCTTCATCATTACGAGCAAAGAGTTGTCCAATCCGAGGCAGAATGCGATTCATGTAAAACCCATAAAAGGCCTTGAATGGCTGCCAGCCGGGCCTGGAAAATTCTAACACCGTGACCTGGCCACCAGGTTGGCAAACGCGAGCCATTTCACTCAGTCCTCTGTCAGTATCCGCAATATTCCTCAGGCCGAAAGCAACTGAAACGATTTGAAACGTGTCATCCTCAAAGGGCAGGTGCTGAGCATCAGCCTCTACAAAATTCACATTTTTGTAAATCGACTTGCGTTGTTTCTTTTGCTCACCAATCTGTAGCATTTCCCTGGTGAAATCTGCTCCGACCACCTGAATCCCGTCGCCGGCCTTACGACAGTAAGCGAATGCTAAATCCCCCGTTCCCGAGCAGATATCAAGAATCGGTGCCTTGTTTTGAGGAGCGACCTTACGCACAGTTCTCCAACGCCAGTAACGATCCACGTTCATCGACAGCAGATGATTCATGCGGTCATAGTTGGACGCAATTTGGCCAAACATCCGTTGCACACGCTGATTCGATTTATCTACTTTCGTCATAGGAATTCAACTAAATCATCTTCTGGAAACGTGCTCATTTGATTCCCAAACAAGTACGGTTGGATACTGTATAGTAACGCTAACGACTCACTGAGGGAATTATCCGCAACGCAACTAAACTCATTAACCATCTTATTTCTTGCAATGTCGCAAACGAACGTCTTTTTGCTCCCCGAATTAATCACCAACCCGGCCGTCATCCGGAATTCCTGCTGCGTGGTGATCGATGTTCTCAGAGCCACCACAACGATGGTGCATGCGTTGGGTAACGGAGCGTCCAGTATCACTCCGGCTTTAACCGTGGACGAGGCACGACAGCATGCCCGGGTGCAGGGGGGACTGCTGGGTGGTGAACGTGACTGCGTACGGCTGGAAGGATTCGATCTGGGCAACTCGCCGATTGAATACTCCGCCGAAAAAGTGGCTGGAAAATCAATTACGATGACGACGACCAACGGTACCAAAGCCATGATGGCCTGTCTCGAAGCGGATCGTATTCTCATTGCAGCCTTTGCCAATCTGGATGCTGTGGCCAGTGCGATTGCCGATCAGCGGCGAGTCAACATTATTTGTGCCGGCACCAATGGCCAGGTCACTCTGGAAGATACACTCATGGCTGGTGCTTTAGCCAGCGGGCGTGGGTACTCAGACTGCAACGATCAAACGCTGCTTGCGATCGACTCCTGGAAAGATTGCCAGAGGTCACCAAATAAACAAAGTGGCATTGTCGAAAAATTAATGCAAAGCAAGGGTGGTAAGAACTTGCAACAGGTAGGCATGGTCAGCGATATTAAGTTGTGTGCTAAATTGAATACGTACAGCGTCCTGCCAACACTCTCCCCCCAAACCAAAACTATACAGCTCTAACCCCTCTCGGAACCACATCTATGTCGTCAGCAGACTATATCGTACTTGGCATTTACTTCCTCGTCCTCGTAGCAATCGGCCTGTATTGTGCTCGGCTCAATAAAAAGCAGGAGGATTACTTCATGGGTGGGCGTGGCTTTGGCAAGCTGATGCAGACCTTTGCTGCCTTCGGAGCGGGAACCGGACCACAGGACCCGATTATCACCGGCAGTGGCACGTTCACCAAAGGAATGAACGGCATGTGGGGCGTGATGTACTGGCTGTTTGTCACTCCGTTTTACTGGATCACCGGAGTCTGGTATCGCCGCATGCGGCATTTGACACTTGGAGACTGGTATGTCGAGCGTTATGAAAGCAAAAAGCTTGGCGGTGCTTATGCGATTTTCGGAGTCATCTTCTTTATGATTTACGGCTCCATGTTCTTTTCGGCGATTGCCAAAACTGCGGCTCCAATGATTGGTGACCATGTTTCACTGTTTGGTTCTGAAATTGAGTTGCAATATGTCCTCGTCCCGGCTGTCGGTATTATTGTTCTGCTGTACGGCATGATTGGCGGACTGACGGCTGCCTATTTTACTGACTTAATTCAGGGGCTTTGTGTCATTGCACTCAGTTGCATGCTTATTCCACTCGGCCTGAATGCACTCAATGGCGACACCGAATTGAACGCGGACGGAGAGGGTAGCTTCAGTGTCATGCACGAGAATCTGCCTGAGTCATTTTTTGATCTTATGGGAGGCGTCGGTGCCGATTTCTCTTTAGCCTATTTGATTGCCATCGTCTTTTCCAATTTATTTGGGATCGTTGTCCAACCCCACTTTATTGCCACCGGGGGAGGTAGCGCCAAAACCGAAAATGACGCTCGAACGGGTTTAGTTGTCGGAAATTTCCTGAAACGATTCTGCACACTGGGCTGGGTACTCACCGGACTGATTGCCGCCACGCTTTATGCTGAAGTTCCTGAATTGATCAAGGATCCGGATCAGGCCTGGGGATACGCCTCGATGCAACTGCTGGGGCCGGGACTCCGGGGCCTCATGCTGGCCTGCTTACTGGCAGCTTTAATGAGTAGTGTCGATGCCTACATGATCGTCGGTTCGGGCCTCGTCGTGCGAAACCTCTATGTCCCGTTCATCAATCCTGAGGCTTCCGAGAAGAAGTGTCTGGCGATGGGTAAAATCACGGGGACCGTCATCGTTTGCGGCTCCATCATGTTTTCCCTTTTGATCTTTGACATGATTCAGCAGCTCACGATCACCTTCTGGTTTACTCTGGTTTTTGCTGCTCCATTTTGGGTTGGGATGTACTGGCGAAAAGCGACGACCAAAGCAGCCTGGATAACCGTAGCCTACTGTTTATTGTTCTTTACGATGATTCCGTTCTTCGGCCCAAAGCTGGCTCCCTCCTGGCGTACCAATGAATCATACCTGCAAACCGATGCCATGAAGCATACGCTGAAAAAAGAGGTCCTAACAAAGCCGACAATACGTAAACACCTGGGGTTGCAGCTCGACGCCTGGAATAAGGATCATGCGGCGATGGCCGAAGGCCCGGCGAAAACGGCGCATGCCGAACTACGACCGCAGTTTGTTAATTCCGACCGAACCATCATTCAGGTGCCCAATGAAGATAGTACTGGAGTCATCCAGCTCGAAGTGGGCAAGTCGACAATCGACGTCACGTCTCCCCGTTCTTTTGAGAAAAACAAAGACGGAAGTCAAAAGATGTGGAGTGGTGGGCAGGCATTGTTTTGGGATCGCGTCGTACCGGTCGATGCTACGATCAAACCGGAGATCGTCGAGGTGATCGCTGACGGTGATACGACAACGACCATTTATGGTTACCCGGAAGGGACACCGATGAAGGGCGAAGGAAACTTCAAACTCAATCTGGCATTCTTCCTGCCTCTGGGCGTGGACATTGCCGGCCAATCCAAAGCGAATCGTAATGCACTTGAGCTCGTACCCAAAATCATCATGCCGTTCCTGGTCATGATCCTTGCCAGCTTTATTACCAGTGCGATTGGAGCGGGGAATTCGCAGGAAGCATTGGATCGTTATTACGCCAAAATGAAAACTCGTGTCATTGCCGATCCCGCAGCGGACAAAGCCAAACTGGAAGCTGTCTATGCCGGCGAACAACCTGCCGACCGAGTGAAGTTGTTTCCCAATAGTCAATTGGAATTCCAGAAGCCCACCAGGGCAGACATCGTTGGTTTTGTAGTTTCCGTGTTGGCCTGTTTTGCAATTATTGGCTTAGCCTTTGTGATTGCAGGACTTGGAGGAGGATAAGACCAGACACATAGGAGTTTCCCGATCGAGAACCGGATTCTCCGCTCAACGCACCTCTACAAATCCATGATTCTGACTTAAGATGGTGACATCCACGGCAGGAATTCATTTCCCAGCACCGTGCTTTTCCTCCTGCCGGGAACAGCACTTTCCATACAAGTTCCCAAACCTACTTGCATGATCCGCACATTATTAAAAAGCAAAATTCACCGAGCAACGGTGACCGAAGCCGAGCTGCATTATGAGGGTTCCGTTTCCATTGACCAGGCGTTACTTGAATTGGCCGATATTCGCGAGCACGAACAGGTCGATATTTACAATATCACCAGTGGCACTCGATTGACGACCTACGCCATTGTCGCGGAACGTGGTTCGGGCCGGATTTGTATTAACGGAGCGGCAGCACACCTGATGAAGCCAGGCGAAATGGTCATCATTTGCAGTTATGCCGCGTATGATGACCAGCAACCACATAGTCCTGTGGTCGTTCATGTCGATGAAA
>DEAW01000066.1:21801-22858 GCA_002348315.1 Planctomycetaceae bacterium UBA2972
TAAAGGAGATAAGAATTATGAGCCGTTTCGCTCAACGACGAAAGAAACTTCGTGCGGCCCTCAAGCGACAGGGCATTCCCGCCATGCTTGTAACGGACGAGTTAAATGTTACTTACTTATCCGGATTCAGCGGTGACTCGAGCTACCTGTTGGTGCTTCCCAAAAACACGATCATCATTAGCGACTTTCGATACATTCAGGAAATCGAACATGACTGTCCTGATATCGAAGCCTGTATTCGACCGTCGGTCGAGTCGATGGTGGAAGCCAGTCGCAAGCTGATTGTTAAAGCCAAGGTTTCAGCGGTTGCACTGGAAGGGAATTCACTTTCACTCGGACAGGCCGAGGCACTGGCGGAAGCATTACCTCATGTCAATTTAGTGACAACCTCGAGCGTCGTAGAGAAGCTGCGAGAGATCAAAGACAAGCAGGAAATTGCCTCCATCCGAAATGCCGTCAAAGCGGCTCAAAAGGCTTTCGAGGTCATCAAGGCATCGCTGACCGCTGAGCAAACAGAGAAGGAAATTGCATTTAATCTGGAACATCAGATTCGACAATTTGGAGGGCGAGGAACCAGCTTCGACCCCATTGTCGCCGTCGGTCCTCAAGCCGCACTACCTCATGCTCAGCCTGGTGAACAACGCATCGGAGACGATCAATTCTGTTTGTTTGACTGGGGAGCTGATTACGACCGGTACCTTAGCGACATCACACGCACTATTGTCACTGGAAAACTAACGGCAAAATTCGAAAAGGTCTACAACACTGTTTTGCAGGCTCAATTAAAGGCCATCAAAGCGATTAAGCCTGGCGCGATTATGAGTAAAGTAGATGCTGCCGCTCGTAATCACATAGCCAATGCGGGCTATGGCAAGTACTTTGGCCATAGCCTCGGACACGGTATCGGGACGTTCATCCATGAATATCCTCGCCTTGCCTCCAATCAACATATGCCACTTGAACCGGGCATGGTGGTGACTGTCGAACCGGGGATTTATCTGCCTGGTTGGGGAGGAGTACGCATTGAAGATGATGTCCTGGTTACTAAAGACGGACA
>DEAW01000066.1:23257-31011 GCA_002348315.1 Planctomycetaceae bacterium UBA2972
TTGCCAACGAAAAATCACTTGTTAATTGCTCTGGATAGCCGATAAACAGGGGAGATATAGTAACTATAAATAAGGTAGTTACCCCTTAGTAGTTTTAGGCAATTATGCTTAAAATTGCTTATTATCGTGAAACCAAGAGCATCATTAGAGGAAGAATATCAGACCATGGCGAAATCCAGTAACGTCTTCGATATGGAACGTCT
Organism: Planctomycetaceae bacterium UBA2972; assembly: GCA_002348315.1. Lineage (GTDB taxonomy): Bacteria > Planctomycetota > Planctomycetia > Pirellulales > Pirellulaceae > UBA721. The sequence continues at coordinate 23,461 of DEAW01000066.1, forward strand.
CCTTCAGTACGTTGAATTCATGAAGGAAAATGACTTGACCGAAATCGATCTGGAACAGGACGGTCAAAAAGTCAGATTGTCTCGTGGGGGCGTCGTTCAGCCGATTACCGCTGCTGCACCTGCGCCCGCTCCGGCAGCGCCAGCTGCTCCAGCCGATGATGCCCCGACCGATGACGAGGGCGATCACATTGTGACAATTAACAGTCCTATGGTTGGAACGTTCTACAATGCTCCCAATCCGGATTCACCCGCCTTTGTTAGCGTCGGTGATAGTATCGGAGCAGACACAACCGTTTGTATTGTGGAAGCAATGAAAGTATTCAATGAAATCTCAGCTGACGTAAGTGGCAAAGTTGTTGCCATTCTCGTCAACGATCAAGATCCCGTGGATTGTGGTAAACCCATGTTCAAGGTGGATACTCGCGGTTAACCCTTCGAGCCAGTTCAAAACGTCACTGACTCCGTCTTTTGAGAGAACAAACTCACCAGCCATGTACAAACGTATTCTAGTCGCAAACCGAGGCGAAATTGCATTACGAGTCATTCGTGCCTGTAAAGAACTGGGCATTGAAACGATTGCAATCTTTAGTGAAGGTGACCGTGGTGCCGCTTATCTCGATCTGGCCGACGAAGCCTACTGCGTAGGTGGCGCCCGTTCCAACGAAAGCTATTTGAAAATCGATCGTGTGATCAGTGCCGCTGAAGTCGGCAACGCCGATGCGATTCACCCCGGCTACGGATTCCTCGCAGAAAACGCTCACTTCAATGATGTTTGCCGCAATTGCGAAATCGACTTCATCGGACCGCTTCCGGAATCGATGGAGAAACTGGGAGACAAGAACACAGCTCGCAAGATGGCTCGCGCGGCCGATGTCCCGGTTGTTCCTGGTTCGGACGGACTGATTGACGACGTCAAAGAAGCGAAACGCGTTGCAGCAGAAATCGGATTTCCCGTGCTGATCAAAGCGACCGCCGGTGGTGGCGGGAAGGGAATGCGAGTTGCCGAAACTGAAGATGATCTAGAAAATGCATTACAGGCCGCTCAGCAGGAAGCCGCAGCAGCCTTTGGCAATGCCGGCATCTATCTGGAAAAATATGTAGGCAACCCTCGACACGTTGAAGTGCAGGTAATTGCAGACCAGCATGGAAACGTCATCCACCTGTGGGAACGAGACTGCTCCACGCAACGACGACACCAAAAGCTCATTGAAGAGTCTCCGGCAACCAATCTGCCCGTCGAAGTGCGTACGGCAATTTGCGATGCCGCGGTACGAATGATTCGTGAAGCGAATTACTATAATGCCGGTACTGTCGAATTCATTGTGGACGGAGATAACAACTTCTACTTTATCGAAGTCAATGCCCGAATTCAGGTAGAGCACCCGGTTTCGGAACTAGTAACCGGCGTTGATCTGATCAAAAATCAAATCATTGTCGCCGCTGGCGAAAAACTACCGTTTACTCAGGACGATGTAAAATGCGAAGGGCATGCGATTGAATGTCGTATTAATGCCGAGAACCCGGATAAGAATTTCCAACCATGTCCCGGAAAAATTGAACATCTGGTCATTCCGGGAGGATTTGGAGTGCGTTGGGACTCCCACGTCTATGCCGGTTACACCGTACCTCCTTATTACGACTCGATGATCGGTAAACTACTGGTCCACCAAGCCACCCGGGAAGAAGCCATTACTACCATGATTCGTTGTCTGGACGAACTTCAGGTCGGTGGTATCGAAACCACGGCCTCTTTCCACAAGAAAGTGTTGTCGCACCCGGAATTCGTGGCAGGTACGATCGATACAAAATTCGTCGAACGAACCTTTTAAGCGCGACTCGACGATTTTCTTACGCGATAATCAACCTGGGATTAACGAATCCACCGAGCCTACGGTACGCGCAAGTTGTTTTTTATAGGCAGTGGTTTTCGATTTCATGCCACGAGCTTAAACTGATGTTTTGCTGATTCCCTTTCCTGTGTCCATTATTCCCGGAGCCAACACCGTCATGAGCGATCCTCTGGCCAGACCCAAGACTTCTGACAACCCTATAAAACGAGTCGCGATTCTGTTCTCCGGCGGACCGGCACCGGCTGCGAACTCAGTCATCGGAGCTGCCGCGATTGCCTTTACACGTGGTGGCACTGAAGTGATCGGTATTCGCCACGGGTACTCGTCACTGCAGGAATACGACGGTAGCACTCCGCTCGAAGAAGGAAAAGACTACGTCATTCTTGGCGAGGATAGTTTGGAACGCGCTCGTACGACACCGGGAATCATGATCGGTACAGCCCGAGCGAACCCTGGTAAGGTCATTTCGGACCCGGAGCACCTCAACGACCCGGAACGTACCGCTCCTATGCTGCGTACCTATAATGCCTTACGCTCGCTGGATGTGGACGCCTTTATTTCGATCGGCGGCGACGACACTCTAAAAACGGCCAATAAATTCAAGCTCTTTCAGGACACACTTGGCGACGATGCCAAGAAAATGCCCGTGGTCCATTTACCCAAAACAATCGACAACGATTACATGGGCATCGACTTCACCTTTGGGTTTTTCTCGGCTGTCGACTTCCTGGCTACCGAAATCCGTAACCTCATGTTCGACGCGGCGGCTGGACGAGCGTATTTCCTTTGTGAAGCGATGGGGCGTAGCGCCGGCTGGCTGGCCTATGGCGCTGCCATCTCCGGTGAAGCCTGCCTGGCAATCAGCGTCGAAGACGTCATGGGTGACTACGCCGATGAAGAGACCATTACCAACCCGGTAAGTGGTGAACAGGAAACCCGGAAAATCATGAACATGGATAAACTCTTGGATCGTGCTGTCCGGACCATGATTAAACGTGAAGAGCAGGGTAAAGAGTTTGGCGTGATCGTCGTTGCTGAAGGCCTGGCCGAATACCTGCCTTACAGTTACCTCGAAGGTATTCCACGTGACGACCACGGACACATTGCCATCTCTCAAATCAACCTTGGTCAGCTACTAACCAAACGCCTCAGTGCAGCTTATGAAGCAGCTACCGGAAAGACCCGTAAAATCAACGGCTTGCAACTCGGGTACGAGTCACGATGTACTCAACCAACTGCGTTTGACGTGATGCTGGGAAGCCAGTTAGGCGTCGGTGCATTTCGAGCACTTGTCGAAGAAGGGCTGAACGGAGTGATGGTTAGCGTTAAAAACCAGTTTGACCTACGTTATGTACCGTTCGAAGAACTCGTCGACCCAGTGAATCTGGTCACGGTCGTTCGCTATATTCAACCGGACAGCGACTTCCACCAACTCGCTCGATATCTCGAACAGGATATCGATTAAGCTGGAATTCGATTCAGGCTATTGCAAAACGACAACGCATAAAAAAAGAGCTGGGGGCATAAGCATCCAGCTCCTTTTTGTTTTTCGGTTGTCTTAGAGAGTGCCTTTGGTGGAAGGAATCATCCCTTCGATACGTGGGTCGGCTTCGATCGCCATTCGTAATGCACGAGCGGTGCATTTGAAGATACCTTCACTGATGTGATGACTATTGCGACCGTAGTGCACATTCACGTGATAATTACCCAGGACATTGGCAGCAAATGCCTGCCAAAAGTCTTCCACAAGTTCGCTATCAAAATCGCCAATCTTAGAACTTGGGAACTCGGCATTAAAAACCATATAGTAACGACCGCTAAGATCAATCGCGACATTCACGAGTGTTTCTTCCATGGGCAACGTGAAGTGGCCATAGCGTCGAATACCCGCCTTATCGCCTAGTGCCTGCTTGACGGCCTGGCCCAGACAGATACCTGTGTCTTCCACTGTATGATGTTGATCCACATGCAGATCACCGTTGGCTCGCACTGTCAGGTCAATCACTGCGTGTCGAGCAAACAGCTCCAACATGTGGTCAAAAAAACCAACGCCCGTCTGAATATCTGATTTGCCGGAGCCATCAAGATTGACTGAGAGTTGAATATCCGTTTCGGCAGTCTTACGATCAATTTCAGCCGTACGAGCCATAAGTTACACCTTACTTTGAATTAAGCCCAAACAAGCGTTTATCTGGTCATCTGTGCCCACGCTGATGCGGAGGCCTTCCTTCCAGTTAGGATAGCTCATGTACCGAACCAGGATGCGGTTCTCTTTGAGATACTCATAAATAGGCTTCACTTCAGCTTCGGAGTGCGTGCACCAGACAAAGTTGGCTTGTGAGGGTATTACCTCAAATCCGAGTTGTGTCAGTTTTTCCTGCAAGTCGCTCCGCGTAGCCCGGATCCTGGCGACATTATCCCGCAACCAGTCCTGATCCGACATCGCAGCCGTCGCTCCGGCAATGGACAAAGCATCACAGTTGTAGGAGTCCTTCACCTTTAACAGCTGCTCGATAATCGTGGGCTGAGCGACCAGAAATCCAAACCGCAATCCTGCCAGCCCATAGGACTTACTGAGCGTCCTTGAGACCATGATCTTCTCGTTTTGCTTAACCAGATCGATACAGTTGAAATCTGCAAAATCGACATAGGCTTCATCGATTAGAATCGGACAGGGAAGTTTATCTGCCAACGCCAGAATGTCTTCCTGACTGACAACCGTCCCGGTCGGACTATTGGGATTCGGCAGGAAAACCAGTTTGAGTCCGTCATCCGCCGCAGCGAAACTTGCTGGTAGCGTCCAGTCGTCGTTAAAGTTAATTTCCTGATATCGAGCTCCCTGAATCTCAGCAAGCGTTCGATAAAGAATATAGCTGGGATTGGGCAAACGAATTAAATCCCCCTGATCCACAAAGGACCTGGTCAGGATTGTCAGAATATCATCACTTCCGTTACCACATACAATCCAGTCAGGATTGACATTCAGTGCCTGGCCAGCTGCCAGGCGAAAAGCTGTCGAAACAGGATCGGGATATCGGACTAGTTTTTCGGCCGCTACCTGAATTGCTTCAACCACTTTGGCTGAGGGTGGGTACGGGTTTTCATTGGTATTGAGCTTGATGAACTTTCCACCCTGAGGCTGTTCTCCAGGCACATAACCTGCCAGTTGCGAAATATTATTTCGTACAAAACTCATCTTCTGATTCCCACTTAACCTTCGACTCGAATATCCACACTGGCACGGTGAGCGGTTAAGCCTTCTTTCTCAGCCATCCTTTGGACGTCTTCTGCAACAGCAAGCATGGCCTCACGTGTAAATTCGAGAACGCTGCTGGATCTTAGGAAGTCATTCGACGAAAGGCCGGATGCCCATCGAGCAGTACCGGAAGTAGGTAAAGTATGTGAAGGCCCCGCAACGTAATCTCCTAACGCCACAGGCGTATGATTTCCCATAAAGGTTGCGCCGGCTGTTATTAACCTCTGCTGTAGAGCGTGAGGTTCATCTATCGCAATATGCAAATGTTCCGGACAAATCAGATTCGTGATTTCCACCGCTTCGTCCTGGTCCTTCACCAGAATCAATGCCCCAAAATCTTCCAGGCTTTGGCGTGTTAAGTCTTCACGGCTAAGTGTTGCCACCTGTCGCTCCAATTCACTCGCCGTTTGCTCTAAGACGTCTTCACTCCAGGTCACCAGAATGCTGGCTCCCGGTGCGTGCTCGGCCTGAGCAAGCAAATCAGCCGCCGTGTAATCTGCACGCGTTGTTTCGTCCGCAATCACAACCACTTCACTTGGCCCGGCGATCGAATCAATGGCAACCTGACCGTAGACCAACTTCTTCGCCAAAGCGACAAACAAATTGCCCGGTCCCACGATGATATCAACCGGAGTAAGGTTCTCGAGTCCGTACGCAAGGGCAGCCACTCCATGGGCACCTCCCATACGATAAACTTCTTTGATCCCAATTTCATGACAGGTCGCTAACAGGTCGGGATTATTTGACCCAAAGTCCGTGGGTGGTGCCATCACGGCGATTTCCTCCACGCCTGCAGCCATGGCAGGGACGGCAGTCATCAATACCGTCGACGGATAAGCAGCAGCGCCGCCGGGAATGCACAATCCTGCACGCCGCATTGGGGTATATCGCTGCGCAAGTTTAACTCCGGGCTTACTTTCAAGTGAAACCAGCTGGTGGAGAATCGCCGTTTGGAATTCCATGATATTGTCATGGATCCGACCAATCGTCGCCAGAAACTCAGGATCCGCAGCACGATGAGCGGCTTCTAATTCCGCAACGCTTACACGTAATGAATCTGCGGTTAATTCTGCCCCGTCCAGTAATCGGTTGTATTTGAGTACAACCTCTAATCCATCCTGGCGGACTTCCGCACAGATTCTCTCCACAACCTGTTGAGGGGTGAGAGGTTCACCAAAAACGGCGATCGTTCTTTGACGCCCGGCTTCGCTCACAATATTCCCGTTGGGTGACAGTTTTTCGCGCAGCTTATTCAGTGCCGTATGCACATTGTCATGACGGGTGTCAATTCGCTGAATTGTTAAGGCGTTATCACTCATCGCAATAATGGATTTACCGAGTTACTCTCTTGCTAATCCTTCATTGTGGTCACAGATACCTGATTTGATAACCCCGCAAATAACGACCTCTAAAGCCGACCGCCCCCTTAGAAACTCTTCCTTCGCCTATTTTCATCATAATCCCAATTAAACTCTCCCGAGGTAATTCCCAGCAGCATGCCAGCCATTCATAATAGAAATGAACTCCTCTAAAACGAGAGGACGACCATCTTGATTCATGGTTTGACTCGAGTCTGCTGAGGTCTACCATTGCCATAAACGACACAATCTCCCGACTGTTGTTTTCACACTGTTGGGAATAACCTCTATTCGAATTGATATGACCAAACCTATCGACCTGCGAAGTGACACCGTGACAAAACCCTCTGCTGCGATGAGGGACTTTATTGCTAACTGTGAAGTGGATGATGATGTCATCGATGTGGACCCCACTGTCGGTGCGCTACAAGATCTCATTGCCGAACTAACCGGTAAAGAAGCCGCTATCTTCATGCCCTCCGGCACGATGACCAATCAGATCGGATTGCGAGTGCACTGTCGACCTGGTGAGGAATTCATTTGTGAATCGGGGTGTCACATTTACAGCTATGAACAGGGAGCTTACGCATCACTAAGTGGTCTGACAGCTTCGCTCGTACCAGGTCATAACGGAGTGCTCGAACCTGAACAGCTACTCGGCACGATCAAAGCAGACAACGAACACTTTCCAATCACACGTTTACTCTGTCTGGAAAACACGCATAACCGGGGAGGTGGTCGTGTCCAGCCGTATGAGAATGTGAAGCAAATTTGCAATTGGGCTCATGAAAATGGACTCAAAACACATCTCGACGGAGCGCGACTCTTCAATGCTGTTGCCGCTTCCGGAATTTCAGCGAAAGAATGGTCTAGTCATTTTGATACGGTTTCCATCTGTTTCAGCAAAGGACTCGGCGCTCCAGTCGGCTCCGCCCTCTGCGGTACGAAAGAACAAATGTATTTTGCACGTCGACATCGTAAAGCATTCGGAGGCGGTATGCGGCAAGCCGGAGTGATCGCCGCAGGTGCTCTCTACGCGCTTCAACACAATATCGAACGTATGAGTGACGATCATGAAAACGCTCAA
>DEAW01000169.1 GCA_002348315.1 Planctomycetaceae bacterium UBA2972
TTACCTTCCGCATACCATGCTCCACGTTCCGCTGGGAGTTAGCAAAGAATTTCAGGGGACATCAGAGTGGGGAGAGTATGGTGATGCGATCCAGGAATTGGACCATCATGTTGGCCGTATATTCGACTCCCTTACCCGACTCCGGCTCGACCAGAATACAATCGTCATCTACGCATCCGATAATGGCCGTCGCCCAGGCAGAAACCCCCAACAACCTCTTCGCGGCAATAAACTCACTACATGGGAAGGCGGAATTCGTGTACCTGCAATTGCATGGGCACCTGGCCTCAATTTGCTATCGAATGTTCGATTAAGTACGCCTATTCGGGCCATGGATTGGTATCCGACGTTAGCAACCCTTGCAGGTATCAAAGTCCCGGACGGACCAGCCATCGACGGCCGTGACGTCACGCCGGTACTGCTTGGTGAAAGTGAAGCAGTTCCCGCTCCCGATGCCAAGTTATCCCTTAACGCGTCTGTACCACTACGCCGGCGTTGGGATCCAGCAGGAGAATGGGCTTCATTGATCACCAGACGTGAGTATAACGACGCATTCTTTTACCATGGCAGTGAGGGGACTTTGTCTGCTGTTCGCTGGAAGAATTGGAAGCTATTTATAAACCCTAATCTTACGCTCTATAACCTAGAAAAGGATCCCGGGGAATCGACTCCTGTTCGTAATGGTACAATTATTCGAAAATTACGCGGCATGACCGTGCTGTTCCAGGAAGAGATGCGGCTTGATACCAGGCAAGCTGGTTTACAAGCAAACGCTCCCGGGAAAGACGCATCGACTACCATTCCGCCAGGAGTAGAAAAAGCGTTATTGAAGCAGGAAGACGTGACTTATGCCTCCTATGGCGACCGGACGTTAGAAATGGATATCTATCGCCCTAAGGGCCAATGGGGAACCTTACCCGCTGTGGTTTGTATCCATGGCGGAGGCTGGGCGAAAGGGGATCGCACCAGTCATGCCAAGCTCGCCAAAGCCATTGCTGCCAAGGGATTCGTCACTGCGACAATTTCTTATCGTTTGAGCGGCGAGGCGGCATTTCCTGCACAAATCAACGATTGCAAGGCAGCAGTGAGGTTTTTACGGGCGAACGCACAACAATATGGCTTAGACCCGGACAATATTGGTGCAATTGGCCTATCCGCTGGTGGTCATCTGACGGCCCTACTGGCAACGAGCGCAGAAACCAACGAGCTTGAAGGAGATGGTGGCAATCAGGGAATCAGCAGCACCATTCAGGCAGCAGTGCCTATGGGCGCTCAAACTGACTTTCTATCTTCCCGCGTCCGCGGTGTTGCGGAAATGGAAGAACGTGGTGCTATATGGAGGCAATTTCTTGGCGGAACACAGGAAGAAGCACGGGAAACTTACCGTCTGGCCTCCCCCATCGAGCATCTGAGTGAATCCACTCCACCGGTTTTGTTCATCTCCGGAGAGAATGATGACCCGAGTACTCACGCTGAACGGTTCCGAAGTAAATTGAAATCCATCAAAATCCAAACTGGCCTTACTATCATCAAAGGGGCTCCACACGGTTTCTTAAATAAGCAGGTTTGGTTCGATCAAGCAGTCGACAAAGCGACAGAATTCTTCAAGAAGGAACTTTCCAATTCCAGGCCATAGTTTCCGGCATATCAGCCCCTTAACCTGTGACGATATCATGCAGGACATTACCATGCACGTCGGTCAGTCTAAAATCACGCCCGGCATGCCTGTAAGTTAACTGTTCGTGATTCAGTCCCAGTTGATGCAGAATCGTTGCGTGCAGGTCATGGGTGTGAGCAGAGTTTTCCTGCGCCATGATTCCGTATTCATCCGAGGTCCCGTAAGCGAGCCCTCCCTTAACACCTCCGCCTGCCATCCAGGAAGTGAAACAGAAGTTATGATGTTCGCGACCAGCATGCGTCGCACTCATATTGAACGGAGTACGACCAAACTCGGTCGTCCAAACGATAAGCGTCCGTTCCAACATACCGCGTTGTTTCAGGTCTCTGATTAAACCGGCCATCGGCTGATCCACATTTTTCGCTAGGCGAGCATGATCCGCCATGTTTCCATGTGAATCCCAGTTACTATTAGAGCCAACATCAATTAACTCTATAAATCTCACACCGCGTTCCACTAATCGACGGGCCATAAGGCATTGCCAACCAAATCCGGTCACATCGCCTTCCTGCATCCCGTACATCTCAAAGGTATGTTTGGATTCCTGACTCACATCAAAGGCCTCCGGAGCAGCTGCCTGCATTCCATAGGCCGTTTCGAATGATTTTATTCTTGCATTAATTGCGGCATCATCCTGCCGGTCGCGTCGATGCGTGGCATTAAGCTTCCTTAAAAGATTTAACTCCATGGACTGTAACGTATTCGAACCTACCCTCGGATTAATGTTATCAATCGGATCCTTACCGGGAATTACATGAGTTCCCTGATGACATCCCGGTAAAAAGTCACTCCCCCAGGTCTGCGCTCCGGCGTAGGGAGCAGCCGGTGCCAGGACCATAAAGGACGGAAGATTCTGATTTACCGTACCAAGGCCATAACTGACCCACGATCCGACACTAGGTCTGGCAAATTGCGCTGATCCGGTATGGGCTGCTAAGGTGCCTTTATCATGTCCGTCACTGTCACAATGCATCGCGTTCAACACACAGACGTCGTCAATCACTGAACCAAGATGAGGGAACAAATCGCTCACCCATACGCCATTTTCACCGTACTGTCTGAAGTCCCAATGAGGCTTAATCAGAAACCGCTCGAATTCGCCGGATTTATTCAGCCACCGTGAAGCAACAATCGATTTACTGTGATCTTTAATGAGAGCGGGTTTGTAATCGAATGAATCAACATGCGAAACTCCGCCAGTAGCATAGATAAAAATTACACTGTCGGCTTTTGCAGGAAAGTGGGATTTTGTCGCCGCAAGTGGGTCGACGGCACCATCTGTTTCATGACACATTCCGGCAAAGGCCGTCATTGCAAAGCCACCCGACGCCTGTTTCAGGAATTGTCTACGATTTGCATTAGCTACGGAGAACATAGTGACCATCAGTCCACAAAAAGGAATTTATTGCTCGTAAGTAACACTCTGGAAAAAGCCGACCAAACGGCTTGTTCGTCACCATCGGTTCCATCCACACTAAGTTGTTTTAAATAGGATTCGATAAACAACCGGGCTTCCTTTAAGTCATCGGCTTCAGGCACTTGCCCCTGGGTTACCTCAAAGGCCCAACGGATTCGATCATCTAACGATTGCGAATGGTACAGAATACGCCCGGCCAACCCTCTGGCTTGCTGGTGAACAAACTCTGAATTCATCAGGTACAATGCCTGAGTCGGTGTCACTGTTTGCTGTCGTTTGCCAATGCTTACATTTGGATCAGCCGAATCAAACAGTTCGAGATACGGGTGGCGCCGGTTTCGTTGCTGCATCAGGTAAATACTTCGATGACTCGAGTCGTAGACAGCATGAAACGGATGATGGATCGTGAATCCCCAGGTGTTAACGTCCGGAAACGGATGCTCACCGGAAGATCCATGCTTCAGCAAACCACTAACCGCTAACATCGCATCCCGCATAGATTCCGCATCCAATGGTCGTCTTGCATACCGCCACAGAAGTACATTCCCGGGATCCTTGGAAATGCCTTCTTCGATACCCGTACTTGTTAACTGGTAGGTTCGCGATTTCATAATTAGTTTGTGTAGGGCCTTCACTGACCAGCCATTCTCAATAAACTCAGCCGCTAACCAATCCAACAGTTCTGGGTGAGATGGCTTCGCACCCCGAAAGCCAAAGTCGCTTGGCGTCGACACAATTCCCTGTCCAAAATGCCACTGCCAGACTCGATTTACGAACACCCGGGCAGTCAACGGGTTCTCAGAACTGGCGATCCACCCGGCAAGCTGCTTGCGTCCGCTTCCTTCACCTTCCG
>DEAW01000192.1 GCA_002348315.1 Planctomycetaceae bacterium UBA2972
AAACCAAACAACCAAACATCGTCTTATTGCTTGCCGATGATCTGGGCTACGCAGAATTAGGTATTCAGGGAGATAGTAATCAGGGCGATATCCCTACTCCTCATATCGATTCAATCGCCGAATCCGGAGTTCGGTTCACTGACGGTTACGTGACCGCTGCTTACTGTAGTGCTTCACGGGCCGGGATGATGACCGGCCGCTACCAAACTCGCTTTGGTTACGAGTTCAATCCAACCGGCCATCGTAATGAGGACCCTGATTTTGGATTACCGGCCAGTCAAAAAACGATCGCTGAACAACTACAACTTGCTGGCTACACAACCGCCCTCATTGGCAAATGGCATCTGGGAGGGTCAGCCGCCTACCATCCGTTTCGACGTGGGTTTGACGAATTCTTTGGCTTCATGCATGAAGGGCATTACTTCATGCCGGCACCCTACCGGGGCGTAACGACAATGCTTCGCCGTAAAGCTCTACCGGGCGGATCCAGTGGTCGCTGGTTTAGTAAAAATGAAGCTTTGATTTACACCGATCACATGGGCTACAACGAGCCTGATTATGATGCGGACAATCCCATTCTGCGGGGAGGACAACCTGTTGAGGAGCATGAATATCTAACTGACGCATTCACACGAGAAGCGGTTGATTTTATTAATCGAGCGAGTGACCGGCCATTCTTTCTGTACCTTGCTTACAATGCTGTTCATTCGCCATTACAAGGAGCTGACAAATACATGAAGAAGTTCTCCGGCATCGAGGACATTCATCGCAGAATTTTTGCAGCCATGCTGGCCAATCTGGATGACAGTGTAGGAGAAGTACTCAGTGCTTTAGAAGCGAACCATTTAATGGAAAACACGATTATCGTCTTTCTGAGTGATAACGGAGGCCCGACTCGTGAACTCACTTCTTCCAATCTCCCACTCAAAGGAGAAAAAGGGATGATGTACGAAGGCGGCATCCGCGTTCCGTTCCTCATGCAATTCAAGGGTACAATCCCAGCCGGGACAACCTACCGACATCCCGTTATTTCCACCGATCTCATGGCGACTTTTACTGCGGCCGCCGGAGCACCCAAGCCTAAAGGGCCATTGGACAGCGTCAATCTCATCCCTTATGTCTCCGGAGAAAATACCGAGGCTCCTCATGAATATTTGTTTTGGCGAGTGGGTCAGAAACGCGCCATACGCATGGGTGACTGGAAAGCATTATTAGAACCAACTCGTTTTGGTTCTCCGCACTGGCAGCTCTACGATCTCTCGGTCGACTTCCGCGAAAACTTCGATATGGCCATGATTAAGCCCGATATCTTAAAATCTCTGCAGGACAAATGGTCGTCGGTCAATGCAGAGATGATCGATCCTATTTTTGACCCTCGCAAAAAGTAATCCGGATTCTAACCCCGATGCTGATTTAGCCCACGGAAGCCATAAACAATGCAAAAACTCCTGATAATCACCACGGCTCTCGTTTTCCTATTGGCCAATTCAACTTTACAAGCCGCTGAGACCTACCACCTTCAACGCGGTGACGTAATTACGCACGTCAACACGTTAGAAATCCGTCGTATCAAAGAATTCTGGAAAGCTGTCAAACACTCGGAAGCAACCATGTACCTAACGGTTCAATCCACTGACGGCTCAAAAAAGGCACTTCATGTTGAACTCAGAAATCACAAATTCGGCCCCATCGCTCGGTTTGGTGCGGATGTATCCGTCCATCAACGGCAGGGCGTCAAGGTCACGAATGTGAGACGTAACTCACCCGCCACTCAGTGCCATCTGGCTAATTGACACGAGTTTCTATCTGCCAGACAATTGTGCCTGAATTTGAGGGATACGTGCATGCGTATCGTTGTGAGTACGGACATACTGTACTAAACCAGCACGCATCTTCGCGGCCACTCGGGCATACTTCGGATTCCCGAAAAGATTCACAACTTCATTAGGATCTTTTTGCACATCGATCAACCATGGTGTATCTGCTGCTGAGATCACTAGTTTGTATTGAGCTGAAACCGCCGCTAACCATTCATTCCCGGGCGTACTGCGAAGGAAAGCAATATCTTCCCACGGTTTCTGTAACGTTCCTTGTAGCAGGCGTGTCGCATTCCTCCCGTCAGATGTATAGTTACCCTGCACATCCATCATCGGCAGGATTGTCGAAAAGAAGTCCACCGTCGTCAATGCTTCATTCACCATGCGACCTTCGGGCAGCAACCACGGAGCATAAACAATAAAGGGCACTCTGGCAGAACCCTCATACGGAACGCCTTTATTAAGCCGTCCATGTTCGCCGCATAAATCTCCATGATCTGACGTAAACACAATAATCGTATTTTCTAACAACTCTTCATCCCGCAGCGTCTGAATGAGTTTTCCAACATTGTCGTCGATACATTTAACCATGCCGTAATACGCCGGCATGATTTTTCGTAACTGAGCGGCTGTCACATCGGCTCCCTTGCCCCACTTCGGAGTTTGGCCCGGAGTCCGCATCAACGTTGTCGGGATCGGCACTTTGACATCAGCGTACATCGTATCGTACGGAGCTCGAACTGTGTTGGGTCCATGCGGATCAGGTAGACTGATGTAATAACAAAACGGTTCATCACGATGCTCCTGGATAAACTCCACGGCACGATCACATAGAAAGTCTGTTGAGAACGACCTGGCGTCCGCACCAGCAAGACTATAGGTAGGTTGATTCTGAGCGTTTCGAGCGCCGACACGGGGCTTGGAGTTTTTGATTTCAAGATTCTTCCAGTGACCGCGGTTGAACATATAGCGGTTGTCATCAAAACCGAATTTACGCTCAGGACTCCACTGTGGTTTACCTCCTCCATCGAGATGCCACTTCCCGGCAAATCCCGTTGCATAACCTTGCTGTTTGAGAATAGATGCAAAAGTTACCACGCCATCATTCAACGGGATGTTATTCGTGACCACAGGAGTCTTTTGGGGATACCGACCTGAAATAAATGATGCTCGGGACGGTGAGCAGACCGGAGTGACTGCATAGTAGCTGGTACACAATACGCCATGCTCAGCCAACCAGTCGATATGCTGAGTGTCGACGATATCGCCGCCATAGCAGCCAAGCGTCCCAAAATGATGCTCATCTGTTTGGATGATCAACAAATTAGGTTTAGCAATCGTTTCAGTACGGCATACGAATAAAACTAATAAGAAGAGAATGCTTGATAGTTTCACTGTCATACTCGTACCTACATCAACGCTGTTAAAAACTACTTGGACTTTTTTTCTTTATTGGGAAGTACTTTGAAATTGGAGTTTGGCATCGGAGCATATTCCTTCCCGGACAATTCTTCGATCTTCTCCAGTAGCTTTTTGGTCAAGACTTCCTGAAGCAGCTTCTGTTTGGCGAACCACAATCTGAGCCTCAACCGGCAACGCCGATGTGAACAGCATCAAACCCAGAGTTAACTGAATTTTGCGGAACATAATCGACTACTCCAACGTAAAAACGAAACCATCAACTTTGCTTTATTAGAACGTCCGGGCCTTTGTTTTAGTACAGAAAAGTACTTATTCGACCTCCAGAATTCCGTTCATCACCAACCAGTGTCCCGGAAATGTACAAAGATACGGATATTTACCCGGCTGTTCGGGAACCGTGAAATAGATCGTAAATTGCTGTTTGGGAAGCACGATATCCGTAAAGGCGATCACATCGGTTGTATCCGGAATATATTGTTTGATTGCCGCTTCCGGATCTGAAATCAACTTATTGGCTAATGCCCCAACTCTTGGCAACGTACCGGGTTTCAATAAAGCCCAGTTATGAGGAACGACATCCGGATTATCAAACGTCAACGCCAACGTTTCACCAGCTTTGGCCTTAATCGTCTTAGTGGCAAACGATAGGTTATTAGCCGCCTGAATCGTAACGGGCCGAGCATCTCCGATGACGGGAGCAAACGGATTGGGAACGACTTTGGTAGCCAACACTATGTCATTAATAATCGGATGCGGATTCAGCGGCTTATTGTCTAGTGCCACCAACCCCGGTGCATCTATAAAAGAAGACTGATCGAGTTGATGTGCTGTGATAAACAACTCGCTAAACACTCCCGGAGCAGTTTGCACACGCAAGTGAATTTGATTGGCGGGTTGGATCTCGGGAATTTCCAGAAACAGCGAGGTACCACCATCGAGCACATGGGCACTTTGAATCGGTAGGACATCATGACCAATCATTCCCAGGTGCTTTGTTGAGTATTCAGGTGAACCGTACTGAGGTCCAAAACGATAATTCCAGGTCATGGCAAAATGACTCCTTACCTCGGTCGCTAAGGCTTTGTCCAGCGGTTCCGCAAAATCAAGTCGAATACCATTCTTGTGCAGTCGAAACCCGGTAGGCACCTGAACCGAGCCCCCTGTATAACGCACTCGCTGAAAGCAGCCATCTTCGGGCGTGTAACATCCCCATCCCTGCATCCCGGTCACATAGAGCTGACCGTCTTTAGGTGAAAATCGACCTCGATGGATGCCTGATAAAAAGTCTCCCGGTAATCGTACAACGGCTCCCTGCAATTGCCCTTCAACTTCATCCTTAAGAATCAGAAAATGATTACCCGTGCCAAACGAAAAGTGAAGCAACTGTCCATTCAGTGGCCCCCAGCGATCACTATTAACAGACTGCTGACCCCCTGTTTGGTTATCCAGCCCACGAGGTAAATAGACCAGCGGCAAATTTGGCGTTTCCCCGTCTTTAGGACCACGGAAGCCAAAATGGGGCACAGATTTATCTGAGATCTTCATAGCACAGATCATGCTAGCCGGAGTCCATTCCCCTTCAGCACAGGGGATTGTCAGCAGGCCATCCGGAGTGAGACCGATACCGTCCGGATTGCGAAATCCTGTTGCAACAATTTCGGCCTTACTTCCGTCTCCGGAAATCCGGTAGACACCGTCTGCTCCGGAAGCCGTATAAAAACTGCCATCAGCACCACGTTCCAGACCGCAAATAAAGTCATGCCCACCCGCAGAAGTATTGTGAGCGTCTGAGTAGCATTCATAGAAATCTGCATCTCCGTCATCATCGAGGTCCCACAAACGGACAAGTTGGTCGCGGCAAAGTACAAAGATACCATCTTCATCAACATGTAACCCGAGCGGTTGATGCAGGCCTGTTGCAAATCGGCTCCAGCGTGCTTCTTTCGATGGATACTGCAGGTTCTCAACCTTCCAGACATCCCCATGCATCGTCGCGAGCAAGGCATCTCCATTGGGAAGTATGACAAGTCCGCTACCCATGACCGGCACGTTCCAGGGATTATCCAATGGCAGCTTAAAGGTATCGATGGCGTAAGGACCATCGGTACCATGTGTAATTTCAGTCGTGATGACTTCCGGTTCCGATTCACCTAACCCTGTAAAGAATGACTCCGGCAATGCTTCTTCCCGAAGTTGAAACTCGCGAACAAACTTGCCGTCTTTGACCCAGGGTGAGTCGAGGTAGGTTTTCCCGTTGAGCGTATAGTTAAAGTAAACTCGGTTTCCCGCTCGGTAGAGCCCGTGGAATTTCATCGTTCCTTCCAGTTTCTTCCCTTCGACCGTGAGCCCTTTTTCGGGGAATTCCACCGGAGTTCCATCCATGGGAACGCCTACCAGGAACCCGTGGCGAATATTAGAAAACTTGATAAAACCATCTTTCCAAACCATCTCATACGACAGCGTCTCGGGGTTAAAGACACAGGCCAATTCCTGCTGGTCACCAATCCGCACAGTAATTCCACGGTTGATAGTAACACCATTTCCGCGAAAGACTCCTGAGAGCATGTTGCCTAAGTCCACTTTATTCCAGGCGTCACGTTTCCAGGTCTCTTCATCCTGGTTGCCCCAATGTCCCTGCTGTCCTCCGTCGAGCCCCGGAAAAGACATCACGACCGGAGGCACACGTTCTCCCTTGACCAACATCTGGCGGAAGAATTCCGATTCCTTGGCATAGAAATCGTATTCCCGATCCCGGTTGATTGGGTGATTCGAGTAGATATGGCGGGACGCTGGCAAAGGCTGATTATCATAGGCGAACTCAGCAGCACCATGTACATGAGCCGTTGCATGCTCTAATACCGTCTCAACTTCTGCTAACTCAATCTTTTCTGACTTCCCAAGGTCTAACAAAAAGCTAACTAAATCAAACACCTGCCCATAGGACATCGAACCAACCAGATTTTGCGGCATGAGTGTTCCGACTTCACGCTCGGCATCAATATCGTCAACGAGAATCTCAACCTGGTGTTCCGGCCCTTTGGTGGGATCGCGAAAGAGAATCTTTTCCTGATCCCGTTTGAGCACATATCCGCTGAGTGTATCCCCGTCGGCTGTAATCAAAGCGTGTGCCTTGTACTTCTCGTCGATCTTCCGCTTAGGCCAAAGAAGGGATTCGACAATTTCGTGTGGCTTTCGCTCCAGCGCCAGTCTGGTTAGCTCGGGCCCAACCGTCCCACCGACACTACCGACACGATGACAATTGATACAAGCGGTCTTACTATTGGCGAACGCCACCATCCCCTGACCTGCATTGCCCTGCTGCTCGGCATTCCGCAGTATATCTGTCACAAGCTCCTCTGAATAATCAGGAGTCATACCGATGATATTCGGAGGCGAGTCAGTTTTTTCAGATTCTGTGCGCAGCCAGCGAATCATGGTGGGACCCGCATCCGGAGGCAAGGCATGCTGACTCCAGGGATGGCTGGGGCCTCGTAAAATCCTCACCCAGTCGATAGGCCCTGAACTTCCCAACTGTCCGGACACCAATCGTCCGATACCTAACTTTCCCGGCGTTGCTTCTCCCGCTATGAATTCAACCGCCTGACTGGCTACCAATTTCCCATCCACATAAAGCCGCACCAATTTTTCTTCATAAATCATGCCGACAGTATGCGGTTTACCGTCAGCAATCACAGCGTCTGTATGGACGTGATCAGGCTTCATCCCCGGTGCAAACAGCGTAAACGTGCCTGTACCAAACATTGAGAAGATCTCCCAATGTCGAAATGACTTTTTTTCATCGCATGCCACGATGATGTTATAGTTTGCTTTACTGGGAAAAGTCACTCGAGCTTCCACGGTAATCGCAGGCACTCGAATTCGCTCATTATTATCTACCAGGACTCCCGTCGGTTTAATGCGTACAGCCGCACCTTGCTCCGGTGACCAGGTAACCGGAGTCGGCTTTGGCCCAGCTGGCTTGCCTTCCAATTGCGGTCGCAGCCACTGCAAGCCGTTGAGATTATCACGCAGTCGCAGTTCAACATCATCCTGCGTGTGACCAATGATTCCGACGGGACCGTCGTATCCGGAATCCTTGATAATTTTAAGTAGTTTCAGATCCAGATCTCCTTCACCAAGAGGAAGGATTTTCATTCCCATCTTATCTCCGTCGCGCGTCGTCCCGTTGAGATTCAGACACAAGAGATGAGGCAGCATCGATTTCAAGTCCGCTTCGAACAAATCGATGCGAGGGTGGCAATGATGTTGGTTGTAGACGATTCCAACATTATCAATTTTGTGATGTGTTTTAAGGTATTCACAGACGGCAACCATGTTCGGAGGGTCACCGGCCCAACCTCCATGGTTATAAAGCCCCACTTTACTCCCCATTTTTTTTGCTCGAGCGATAACGGGCAGGCATGCTTCGGCAGCCTGTTTCACTCGTTGTTGCTGAGGACCTTCGGCAGGCTGAGGGATCATATACCAAACCTGGGGGCTCAGCTTGTGTTTTTCAAACAGCTTAAATGCTTCTTCCTGCACCGCCCAAAACGCAAAGTACTCCAGACCATGTTTTTTGTACTCAAGTATTTCCTGTTCAAAGGTGGGAATATGCTCGTCACGCCAGTCATAGGCAATCTTCTTGAGCCCTAATTTGGCACACATCGCAGCACGTTCGGCAGGCCCGCGTTTCTTGCCATCAAACGGCACGATGCACCAGGC
>DEAW01000212.1:0-1480 GCA_002348315.1 Planctomycetaceae bacterium UBA2972
AAGCTATAATGCCCCGGTAGTTTCTTCACTGCCGGGGCTTTTTTATGCGCGATACCACTTTCAAATACGGACGATGCCTGGCCGCTGCCAACATCGCTAAAATCACTCCTCCGGAAAATATCTACCACCGCATGTGGGGAGCCGCGTTACATGACCGAGCGGAAGGTATCCACCAACCACTTGAATGTAATGCACTGTGGCTACGTGCCATCGACTCGGAAGCCCAATTACTCATCCTCTCGATCGATCACTGTCTCTTCTGGAAAGACGCTAATGACCAACTGAAACAGACGGTGAGCAATGCAACCGGAGTCGCTCAGGAAGACATTGTTGTCTACTTCACTCATACCCATGGCGCAGGCCTGATGGACCTCGGCCGGGATGAACTACCGGGTGGAGATCTTATCGCTCCATACCTCGACCAAATTGGCCAAAAAATAGCCGCAGCCTGTAGCGTGCTCCCCAGTCAATTAGAAGAAGCCTGGCTGACGGCCGGCACCGGCGCAAGTAGTCTGGCCACCAATCGGGATTTCTACGATGTGCAACGAGAAGGTTATGTCTGTGGATTTAATCCTCTAAACACAGCTGATCAAACCTTACTTACCATCAAAATAGCTCGGGCATCCGGAGAACTACTCGGTGTGATCTCCAATTACGCTTGTCACCCAACGACACTCGCCTGGGAAAACAAACTGGTAAGCCCGGACTATATCGGCAGCATGCGTAAGACAATGCGACATGCATTAGGACGACTTCCAATCCTATTTATTCAGGGAGCGTCCGGGGACGTCGGCCCGCGTGAAGGGTACGTCGGAGACGTCAGAGTCGCTGAACGTAACGGTCGACAGCTGGGACTCGCTAATCTCGAAGTCCTCGCTTCGATGCCCGATCAGCCTCAGCGATATAGTTACGACGGAGCGGTTATTTCCGGAGCGACGATCGGAGTCTGGTCTTACAAGCCCTTCGATGAAAATGAAATATCTGACTTGTCTCAATTTGGAACGGCAACGCGGAACGTCCCCCTTGCCTATCGGGAAGATCTTGGCACACTTGAATCGGTGACCGGTAGGATTGCTGAATTGGATGCGGAAAGCAGCTCGCCGGACGCAAGCCAGTGGACTGACTTACAGCAACGTGACCATCGTGCCTTAGTTGAACGAGCTCGACGGAAACTGACACGCTTGTCTACGTTGGAATCCTATGAAGCCTTCGAATATCCCATTCGCATTTGGACACTCGGCGAAATCGTACTACTCGGCCTTAACGGCGAGCTATACAACTGCTATCAAACAAAAGTCCGGGAAGCAGTTAGCGATCGTGCTGTGATGGTTGGAACGCTCGCAGACGGTTCGGACTGTTGGTATTTATTAGACCAGTCCAGCTACGGAAAAGGACTTTATCAGGAAGAAGCCTCAATCATTGGCCAGGGTGGCCTGGAGGTCTTAATCGCTGAATCGATTAAAGCGCTTAATCTGGGCTA
>DEAW01000212.1:1803-18146 GCA_002348315.1 Planctomycetaceae bacterium UBA2972
TAAGCCTCGCCGACTAGTTTGCATGAGTTCAACGGCAATTAAAATCCTTTACCAGTCTCCGACACTTCCGTCCGGATAAAAGACGACCTGTGGTAATTCCTGTTCAAACGGATGCTTGCTGATTTCGTCTTCGTTGATTTCGATGCCCAGTCCGGGGCGAATATTCGGGCGTACGATCCTGCCCTGCTCTTCAATCTCGTAGCCTTCTGTGACGACATCGCGTCGCCACGGTACATCCTCATGAACCGACTCGCAGATGATGTAATTCGGTTGTGAAAAACCAAACTCCAGCGATGCCGCGGTAGAAACGGGGCCCTGTGGGTTATGCGGAGCCATCGCGATCCGGTGAGCATCGGCCAAAGCAGCAATCCGTCGGGCACCCGAGAAGCCACCGCAATGAGTGAGATCCGCCTGGCAAATATCGCAGCCACCCACGGCAAACAGTCGGCGAAAATCTTCGAGACTACATAGTCGTTCTCCCGTTGCAATCGGAGTGGACACGGCAGCGTTGATCTTAGCCAGGCCTTCAATTTGCTCGGGCCAACATGGTTCTTCAAAAAAGTATAGTCCGTATGGATCCAGAGCTTTGGCAAACTGCAAGCCCATAGATGGTGACGGCCGCGCGTGGCAGTCGACCATGATGTCAATTTCCGGGCCCACAGCGTCTCGCATTGCCGCCACTGCCGCTTCGGCTCGCTGAATGGGTTTGAGACCTTCTATTGGGGCAGTGGGTGGAACGGCCATGCTCTTAAAAGCGGTGTACCCCTGCTCGACCGCCTGCTGCGCCAATTCACCGAACTGTTTGGCATCCTCCACAGGTGTTTCATAGAAGTCTTCCATTTTACCGCCGCCCAAATGACAATACGTGCGGATCCAGTCGCGAACGGGACCTCCCCAGAGTTGGTGGCAGGGGACTCCCGCGACTTTCCCGGCAATATCCCAAAGCGCAATATCAATCCCGGAAATCGCGGTGCTTCGTGTAATCCCGTTGCCGTGCCAGAAATGTTGGCGGTACATTTTTTGCCACAGATATTCGGTCCGACGCGGGTCTTCTCCGATGAGTAGCGGTTCCAGATCCTCAATCGCTCCCACCACACTGCGTGTATGCCACTCCAACGTGGCTTCTCCCCAGCCCACCAGGCCAGGCTGATCGGTGGTGACTTTGACAAAGATCCAGTTTCTCATGCGGGCGTTGCAAATCAGTGGCTCGATAGAGGTGATCTTCATATACAGGATTCACTAGAATAGAAGCAGCAGGAAAGTTTAAATCTATATCGCGGGGCGATGCATTCATGATAAGACAGGTTCACGGAGTGATACCAGTTGTTCACACTCCATTTTTAGAGAATGGTGACCTGGACAAAGAGAGTCTGGATCGACAATTGACCTGGGCGTTTTCGCAGGAGATCGATGGAGTCTGTACGGGTATGGTTTCCGAATTGCTGAGACTTACGGACGAAGAAAGAACGACACTGCACCAATGGATTGGTGAGGCTGATCGAGGCGATCGTAGCTTTGTCGCCAGCGTCGGCGCAGAATCCACTCCGCAGGCTGTCGCCTACGCGCAAATGGCCAGAGAGGCAGGAGCCGATGCGGTCATGGCGATCCCCCCGACTTCTTCCGAATTGACGGCAGACGAGTTAACAGACTACTACACACAGATTATTGAGTCAGGCGGACTTCCGCTGATCGTGCAGGATGCGTCCGGTTACGTTGGAAATGAAATTCCGTTGTCAGTCAGCACTGGATTGTTTGATCGCTTTGGCTCTGAGCTTGTCATGTTTAAGCCTGAAGCTAATCCGATGGGGCCACGCTTATCGTTGTTGCGGGATGCAACTGCAGGCAAGGCTCGGATCTTTGAAGGCTCTGGTGGAATCTCGTTGATGGACTCTTACCATCGAGGTATTGCCGGGACGATCCCGGGAATGGAATTCCTGCCTCAGGTGCTTAAAGTCTGGCAAGCACTGGAGCGAGGCGAGGTAGATACGGCCTATACACATTATTTGCCGCTTTGCGCTTTGGTGAGTCTTCAGTTACAGGCAGGACTGGATGGCTTTCTGGCGATCGAAAAATACATGATGAAACGTCAGGGGTTATTTACCACCGACGTGCGGAGAGAACCGATCGTGTGGCGTATGGACGAAGAAACCCGACAGGAACTCGAACGCCTGCTAACCTTGATCGGATATTAGCTCCGACATAATCATTTGTCGGACGCAGGGGTCTTGTTTCAAGCAGGGGGCAAATTGCATTAGAATAAAGCGATAGATAGATTGTATCGCCAGTTGAGGGCATCGCACTCAACGCGAATGAAATACGCGAAATATAGTTTCAATTGGAGTAGAGCATGCGTAATGGTATTAGTCGATTAAGTGCAGTCCTGACATTGGGAGCTCTGTTAGTCACCTCTTCTGTACAAGCTCAGAACTGGCCGCAATGGCGAGGTTCGGATAACAACGGAATCTCATCAGCAAAAGGCTTGCCGACAACATGGAGTAAGACAGAGAACGTTGCCTGGCGGGTTGAATTGCCAGGCCCCGGTGGAGCAACGCCATGCATCTGGGGTGACTCTGCCTTTGTGACAAGTACTTCCGGTGACGATCTAGTGCTTGTTGCGATTGATACAAAAAACGGAAAGGTCCAATGGCAGACTAAGATCAGCGAAGGTGACAAGGTCGTACGGGGTGATGAAGGCAATGCAGCCTCTCCGTCGCCATCGACTGACGGAAAACACGTTTGGGTTAACTTTTCAAACGGGGCACTCGCCTGTGTCGACTTTCAAGGAAAAATTGTTTGGAATATTAGTCTGCAGGAACGATTCGGCCAATTCAAAATCGCTTTTGGCATGACCTCCACTCCAATCCTGGATGGGGATCGACTTTATTTGCAATTGATTCACGGTGAAGGTAACGCCAAGACGCGAGAAGCAACGATCGCGTGTCTGGACAAGGCGACGGGCAAAACTATCTGGAAGACCGGTCGGCCCAGCGAAGCTCATTCAGAAAATGAACATTCCTATGCCTCTCCCGTTCTGTATCGTGACAAGAAGCAGGAGTTTTTGTTATCTCACGGTGCAGACTATATTGTCGCTCATGACCTTAAGACGGGTGGCGAGCTATGGCGATGTGGTGGACTGCACCCGCCAGCCGGATATGATCCAACGCTTAGATTCGTGTCGTCTCCAGCGGTGGCGCCGGGGATCATTATTGTGCCATCTGCCAAACGTGGGATTACTTTAGCTCTGAAGCCGGGTGGGAAAGGCAATCTAACCGAACAGACCGACTTTCATCAGTGGAAGTTTTCGATCACTCCGGATGTTCCAAGTCCATTGATCCTCGATGGGATCGTGTACCTGTGCCGGGAAAACGGAAATCTGATCGCTCTGGATCAGGACAGTGGTGAGCAATTCTATGAGGCGCGAACGAATCGAGATCGTCACCGAGCTTCTCCGGTTTACGCAGATGGGAAGATCTTTCTTTCAGGCCGCAATGGGATGGTGAGTGTCTGTAAGCCTGGGAAAGAATTTGAACTTCTCGCTCAGAATAGTCTGGAAGAACCGCTGTCGGCTTCCCCGGCCATCGCTGGTGGCCGCCTGTATCTAAGAACGTTTAATGCCTTGTATGCAATTGAACAATTAGACAATTAGACAGTTGGGCTTGGCTTCTGTTTTAGACTTTGTCGGGTAAACTGTGCCTGTGACGAAGGAGAGTGCCGGCATAAAAACTACGCTTAGATAACAAAGAGTTTAGCCGCCATAGCCCGCAGGGCGACGGCGGCCCATTGATGTTCTGAGTAAAAAGGCGAAGGCCGTACGGCCACACCTTCGCCCTTCGGGCTACGGTGCGTAAACTGCGCCGGTGTGTCGATTCACAGTACTGACTTCGGCTATTCAGCTTCCTCACGGAATCAGTAAACCGGCCAATAGTAATCGTCGCGTAGTTAAATAGTCATAGTGGATAGCTTTTTGATTGGATACGGGATTTCCCTGTCGAAAACCGTACTCAACTGCCGAAATGTCTAATTGCCCAACTTTCCCACCATCTAACCGGAACTCATCCTATTCGATCTGACATTCGAAATATCGTCATCATTGCTCATGTCGACCATGGCAAAACAACGTTGGTAGATTGCATGCTTCGGCAAAGCGGTCAGTTTCGTGATGCGCAGCTCCAGGGTGAACGTATTCTGGACAGCAATGATCTGGAGCGAGAGCGTGGTATCACGATCCTGTCCAAGAATATTGCGCTGCCCTACCGAGGCGTAAAAATTAATATTATTGATACGCCAGGTCACGCGGATTTTGGTGGTGAAGTGGAACGGGTTGTTGGGATGGCCGACGGAGCTCTGTTGCTTCTCGACGCCGCGGAAGGGGTCATGCCTCAAACCCGATTTGTACTCTCCAAAGCACTCGAAGCCGGACTCAAGCCGATTGTCGTGATCAATAAAATAGATCGGCCTGATTCTCGTTGCGACGAAGTCGTGGATGAAGCACTGGAACTTCTCACGACCCTTGGGGGCGATCATTATCTGGATCAGTTTTCCTACGTCTTTGCCAGTGCTAAAGAAGGCTATGCCACACTGGATCCGGACGTAGTCACTTCCGATATGACGTGTTTGCTGGATAAAGTGGTCGATGAAATTCCGGGGCCTGATGTGGATGAATCCGGCCCGTTGCAGATGCTGGTGACAACACTGGATTGGTCTGAGTATGTAGGCCGAATTGCGGTCGGTCGTATCCAGTCGGGTGAAATCAAATCGGGTCAGCAGATTGCACTTTGTCAGGATGCTGGTCAGGTAAACCAGGCTCGTGTTGCTGATCTGCATGTGTTCGAAAACCTCGGCAAGCAATCGGTCGAGTCAGCAAGTGCCGGGGAAGTGGTAGCGATCACCGGGCTTGATCAGGTCGAAATTGGTGATACCGTTTGTGCCGCGGATCAACCTCTGGCATTAACTCGTGTTAACGTCGACGAGCCCACGCTGGAAATGCTTTTCACGATTAATTCCTCTCCGTTGGTTGGTCGGGAAGGAAAGTATGTGACTTCGCGGCAAATGAAGGAACGACTTTACAAAGAACTTGAGCGTAACGTGGCATTGCGTGTAAGTCCGAGCGAAGCTGGAGATGGATTCATCGTCGCAGGTCGGGGCGTACTGCATCTTTCTGTACTGATTGAAAACATGCGTCGCGAAGGATTTGAACTGTCTGTAGGGAAACCTCGAGTGATTCAGCGTCAGAACAGCGACGGGCAATGGGAGGAACCATTTGAGACCTTGACGGTCGAAGTGCCGACGGATCGATTTGGTGCTGTCATGGAACTGGTGGGGGAACGCCGCGGATTGCTGGATGTGATGGACAATCGCGGTGAATACACTCAGGCAACGTTTCGGATTCCATCGCGTGGGCTGATCGGATTGCGTACAAGGATGTTGAATGCAACGCAGGGAACGGCAGTGATGAATCACCGGTATTCCGAATACGGAGTGGTCGATGGCGAAATTCCCAGACGCCCGCAGGGAGTCCTGGTCTCCAAAGTCGGCGGAAAGGCACTGGCCTTTGCGTTAGATGGACTTCAGCAGCGGAGCGATTTGTTTGTCAGTCCGGGTGATGAAGTCTATGAAGGAATGATCGTGGGTGAGAATTCCCGCGATAACGACATGGATGTAAATCCAACCAAGGCAAAAAAACTCACCAATATAAGAGCTGCCGGTAGCGACGATAACATCCTTCTCAAGCCAGCTCGAGACCTCTCGCTGGAAGCTGCCTTGGAATATATCGAAGAAGATGAATTGGTGGAGATCACTCCGGAAACCGTACGGCTGCGGAAGATTTTGTTAAAAGAATCAGATCGACGGCGTGAAGCACGTAAGCTCAAAGGCTAATTGCAGATTAGGTGCGGTCGTAATCTGGCCAGCGTCTTCTCACCAATCCCATGCACCGTAAGTAGCTCATCGATACGGGTGAACCGTCTGTTGGGCAGCGATTCTCTGGTCTTGATAATCCGTTTGGCAAGCTGCGTCCCGACACCGGTAAGTAAGTCGAATTCAGTGGTGGTCGCAGTGTTGATATCTAATTGAAATGACCACGGTTCAGTTAATTCGTCATCAGGGATTGTCTCCCTCCAATGGGTATATGGCTGATTTAATCCGGGCCATTGAATGATCAACGCGGGAACGAGCACGCACAACAACGTGGTCAGGTAGGACCAGTACATTTGGATTGGAATTTGCTGTGTCTTCATGACTCGGCATATTCAAGAGGTAGGAGTAGAATGATCTACTGAGACGGATGGACATGTTGTGGTCGATTTCACCATGATGATATTGTCCTGCTGCTTGTTCGAAAGGCAACTCGTTTTAGGACACTCCACTGACATATGGTTAATACATTCAAACAATTGGCCTGGGATGGCGATACGCTGGATGACGCTAGATATCTAATTCGTCTGGCGGTACGAGAAGACTTGTCAAACCAACAGGATTGGACCACGATGGCCACCGTGCCAGCTGATGCTGCGAGTGTAGCCGAGGTGGTTGCTCGAGAAGCTGGAGTGGTTGCCGGAATCGGAATTATCAAAGCCGTCTTGCAGGAGATGAATATTTCGGCAGCATGTGACGAGCTGGTGTCAGATGGAGAGGTGATAGAATCAGGGGCAGTGTTGTGCCGACTGTCAGGGTTGTCGCGAGACCTGCTCACTGCCGAACGCACCATGCTAAATTTTCTGGGGCGTCTTTGCGGAGTGGCTACTCAGGCCGCTCGCTATGTCAGTGAACTGGACGGAACGACTGCCAAAGTGTATGACACTCGTAAGACTACGCCCGGCTGGCGTCGTCTGGAAAAATATGCCGTGCGGTGTGGAGGAGGTGTCAATCACCGGACAGGTTTGTTCGATGCGGTCATGATCAAGGATAATCACTTGGCTGCGTACGCTCAGCAACAAGGAATTGACAACAATGAAGACGCGGTGGCTTCCGTGCTGGCAGGAGCTCGGGCATTCGTGGAAAGCCTTGGTGAACAGCGTATGACTGATACTCCGGTGGAGATCGAAGTCGATACGCTTGCTCAGCTCCGAATAGCACTCCCCTGCTCTCCGGATATTGTTTTGCTCGACAATATGACTTTAGAGCAATTGGTGGAAGCCGTTGCGTTGAGAAATCAGCTGAGTCCCGACACGCAATTGGAAGCTTCAGGAGGTGTGACTCTGGAAACTCTGCGACCCATTGGGCAAACGGGTGTGGATCGTATTAGCGTCGGAGCCTTAACGCACTCGGTCATCAATCTGGATATTGGCCTGGACTGGCAGACGTGATAAGAACGGGAGTGTTTGAGACCAATTGCCTGGATGTGCGTTGGAGGCGTTAGGCAGCGACCTGTGCGTCGTCATCGGTTTCGTCGATTGCCTGTTCAGCTTCGTCGTCTTTTTTGCCTCGCCAGACATCGATCAGGTCTTCAATGTTGGTGTTGAGCTCTTCGAGATCATTCAGCACGGTATCCTGACGTTGGTCAAGTTCGCGTAGCAGAACTGCGGCAGCACTTTCACGCTGATTCGCCGTTTCAACCGGATTTTTGGTGGTTTGTTGAGCATTTTCTGACATGCTAATGATGTCGGCAATTGATGGTCTGCGTGGCTTTTGCTGTAGCGAAATTGCCAGATGTTCGGTTTAGATAAACTTTGCGGATTGGCGGTGTGCGGGTCGAGAACGGAGAAGGCGTTTTGTTACAATAACGCCTTGGTAAGTAGCCTCAGGACGAAGACAGGAAGGTCTGATTTCGTGCAACAGCGTGAATTTCAGTTAGAAAGCCCATTTGAGCCCGCCGGCGATCAGCCTAAGGCGATCGATCAGTTGGTGCGAGGGATTCGCAATGGGCAGAATCTACAGACGCTTATGGGGGTCACCGGTTCCGGGAAGACCTTTACCATGGCGAATGTGATTCAGGAGATTCAAAAACCGACGCTAGTCATTTCGCACAACAAAACATTAGCAGCGCAGCTGTACTCGGAATTCAAAGCCTTCTTTCCGGCCAATGCTGTTCATTACTTTGTAAGCTATTACGATTATTATCAGCCGGAAGCTTATATACCTCAGCGAGACATCTATATCGAGAAAGATGCGTCGATCAACGATGAGATTGATCGTTTGCGTCTGGCATCCACCAGTGCTTTGGTTAGCCGTAGTGATGTGATCATTATTGCTAGTGTTTCAAGCATCTATGGTCTGGGGTCACCGGAAGATTACAAGACGATGATGGTTGGCCTCACGAAGGGGCAGGAAATAGACCGTGATCAGATGCTAATGAAGCTCGTCGATATCCAATATGAGCGTAATGATGTGGAGTTTGCGAGGTCGACGTTTCGAGTGCGGGGCGACTGTGTCGAGATTTGGCCGAGTTATGAAGAATTCGCTTTTCGTATCGAGTTCTGGGGAGACGAGATTGATCAGCTTTCCATCATCAATCCGATTAGTGGTGAGACCGTTCAGCGACTGGACCAGGTGTTCGTCTATCCGGCAAAGCATTTCGTAATGCCTGAACAGCGGATTGCCGCTGCGGTTCAGGGGATTCGGAATGAATTGCGGGATCAGCTCGAGCATTTCAAGAAAGAAGGGAAACTTCTCGAAGCGCAACGACTGAATGCTCGGACTCGCTATGATCTCGAGATGTTGCAGGAGGTGGGGTATTGCTCCGGCGTCGAAAATTACTCACGTCACCTATCCGGCCGAAAGCCCGGTCAGCCACCGGACACACTCTACGATTTTTTCCCGGAAGATTTTCTGTTAGTGATCGATGAATCTCATGTGACGGTGCCTCAGGTTCGCGCAATGTGGGCCGGAGACCGGAGTCGCAAGACGACCCTGGTGGATCATGGGTTTCGACTTCCCAGTGCGCTTGATAACCGTCCGATGACATTTGATGAGTGGGAGTCCAAAAATAGCACGGTCGTTTATGTTTCTGCGACCCCCGGGGATTACGAGTTGGAAAAAACCGGCGGTGAAGTCGTCGAACAGATTATTCGCCCCACAGGATTGCTTGACCCGGAAATTGAGGTTGTTCCGGCCACCGGTCAGGTTCCGCACTTGCTCGAGCAAATCAAAGAACGAGCCGATTCCGGGGAACGGGTGCTGGTGACTACGTTGACAAAGAAAATGGCTGAAGATCTTTCTCAGTATCTGGTGGAAAAAGAGGTGCGGGCAAAATGGTTGCATTCGGAACTCGACGCGTTTGAACGGGTGGAGTTGCTCAAGGAGTTGCGAGAAGGTCAATTCGATGCCTTGATTGGCGTCAATCTGTTACGTGAAGGCCTGGACCTTCCCGAAGTTTCGATGGTTGCCATTTTGGATGCTGACAAAGAGGGGTTCCTGCGCAGTGAAACCTCCTTAATTCAGACGATCGGACGGGCGGCACGAAATGTCAATGCCAAGGTGATTTTGTATGCCGACAAGATGACGGATTCACTACAGGCCGCGATTGACGAAACCCTGCGAAGACGCTCGATCCAGGAAGCGTTTAATAAAGAGCACGGAATTATTCCTCGGTCTGTCGAGAAGAAAATCAACGACGGAATTGAAGGTGAAGCGAA
Organism: Planctomycetaceae bacterium UBA2972; assembly: GCA_002348315.1. Lineage (GTDB taxonomy): Bacteria > Planctomycetota > Planctomycetia > Pirellulales > Pirellulaceae > UBA721. The sequence goes on from DEAW01000212.1 coordinate 11,376, forward strand.
TGCTCATCGGGAAGCCAACGCCGCTGTTGGCCGGACGGATGAACGAGAATATATCACTCAGGAATATATTAATGAGCTCGAAAAAGAAATGATGTCTGCGGCCGAACAGATGGAATTTGAGCGTGCTGCTGCCCTGCGTGACCGGATTATTCAGTTGCAGGATTCCATCGGAAAAGCGTTAGATGAAGTGGAAGTGAAGTCGTATGACAAGAAGGCTCGTCGCCGTAAGCAACAGCCGGCAGGTAGTCCCGGAGGGAAAGTACCTCGACCAAAGCGAGGTTTGTAGTCGCTTTCTCTCGAAATCGGTGATGGTGGGCCGACTTTTCGGGAATAACCAGAAGACAATTCGCATCTCTTATTATGTAATCGCTTATAGAAACGTAGATTAATCGTGGACTCTTCAATGGCGTCAGCCACCTCCATGGACGAATTGCTGGAAACGCCGCAGGCTACAACGTCAGCGGGTGACACTGTAGCATCCCTGAGTGTACATCAGCGTCAGGAGATGATTTCTCAATTTGTCGAAGACTTTCATGCCGATGTGTATCGCTTTAGTTATCGACTAACAGGCGATGAGAATTGGGCTGAAGACACGGTTCAAAACACGTTTCTTCGTGCTTTTGAACGGTTGGAGCAATTAAAGGATGTTGGTAAAGCCAGATCATGGTTGCTGGCGATTGCGAGAACAACGTTTTTAGGTGAATTACGTAAACGTAAATCATGGGTCTTCACCGATACAGAGTTGGATGGTTCGGAAGTGATGGCACTCGAGGTGGAATCCACCGTTGATGTTGGGCGATTGCAGAAGGCCTTGATGGAGATGCCCGAACAGTTTCGATTGGTCGTGGTCATGCATTATTTAGAGCAGGAAAGTTATCGGAGCATTGCAGAGCAACTAAGCATACCGATTGGCACGGTGATGAGTCGTTTGTCGCGAGCTAAGAAAATGCTGAAGGCGAAATTGATGGCAATTAGCAATCAGAATGACGGTTGGACAGAGAAAGAGTGAATGGTATGGAACAGATAACAAAAGATGATTTGCTGCAGCTTGTTGGCGGGCTGGAATTTACTCGCTCTACAAGAAACGAATGGCCGGAAGAACTGCGCAAACTCTATGACTTAACTGTTCAGGATGTTGAAGCAGCCGAACGTTTCTCTCAGGAACTTGTCGAGCAGCAACGAGCGGACAAACTGATTGCCGCTGCGATGCCGGACGTACAGATCCCTGTGGATCTGAAGCAGCGAATAACAAGTGCATTTGCAGAGTCCTTTGATAGTGATTTTGTAAAGCCTCGCTTGAGTGAAGTAACCCCGCCGGTCACTTTGGATCCAACGCGACGTAATTCAGTGCGTTGGATTCTGGCGATGACGGTGGCGATTTTCGGTCTGGCAATGTGGCCGTTCTTGGCGGGGGATTCATTTAAGGAACCAGATCTGACCCAGGTGCAGCAATCCATTTCCCTCTGGATTGCTGAGTTGGATCAGTTTGAAGCGTGGCAGCAGACTGCCGAATTGAGAGATACTGGTTTGCATGACCTTGTGCAGACGCTCGATCAGCATATGCAATTGGGCGCCCTGTCTCGATATGCCAGACTCGCTGATGGACAGCTTGTGCTGGATTATTCTTCACCACGCAACGGCAGAGTGGTCGTATTTGTGCTTGCTCAGAATGCTCCGATCTTAGGCCCTCCCGTTTATGAACCCATACAGGTGTCCGGCCCCTTTGCTGCTGCGATCGGAAAGATCGGTTCCTTGCGGGTTTTAGTGGTGACCAATGAGTCGATGAAACGCGTTAGTGAATTTTGGCAAAGCTAGTGTCACTGTAAGTGTGTCGGAACTCTTGTAATGTCTAATTGTCACAACTCTTATAATCAGAACTCTTTTGGTTCCGAATGCGTATTGCTGACAGGGTAACATGTCCTGTGCAATGGCTGTGTGCCGACTTCAGAAATAGCTACTCCGTCGAGGAAAAGGACAGTTTTGGAGTGTAGATCTGGTGACGGCGATTCTCGGAATATCAGCGTTTTATCATGACTCGGCTGCCGCGTTAGTGGTGGACGGTACAATTGTTGCTGCTGCGCAGGAAGAACGTTTCACGCGCAAAAAACACGATCCAAATTTTCCGACGCAGGCGATCGATTACTGTTTACAGGAAGCGGGAATAAATGCAGCCGACATAGACTATGTCGGATTTTATGACAAACCCTTTATGAAATTCGAGCGTTTGCTTGAGACCTATTTGTCTTATGCTCCATCCGGGTTCCGCTCGTTCGCCAAAGCCATGCCGCTTTGGTTACGACAAAAACTCCATCTGCCCCGGGAAATTCGCAAGGGACTAGCCGGGCACTTTAAAAAGCGAATTGTCTTTACCGAACACCATGAATCGCATGCAGCCAGTGCCTTTTTCCCGTCTCCGTTTGAACAAGCTGCGATTGTCACGCTTGACGGTGTTGGAGAATGGGCCACGGCATCGATTGGAATTGGCGAAGGAAATCACATTCGCTTAACCCATGAACTTCATTTCCCGCATTCGATTGGTTTGTTGTATTCGGCCTTTACATACTACTGTGGATTTCGGGTGAATTCGGGCGAGTATAAGCTGATGGGTTTAGCTCCGTATGGTGAACCGTTGTATGCAGATTTAATTCGTGAGCATTTGATCGACATTAAACCCGATGGATCCTTTCGTTTGGATATGTCCTATTTCAATTATTGTCAGGGTCTGACGATGACCAATGAGAAGTTTCATCGTCTGTTTGGTTTGCCGCCCCGGCAGGCTGAGGGTGCGATGGAACAGAAGTATATGGATTTGGCGGCCTCGATTCAGCTGGTCACCGAAGAAATCATGCTAAAGGTGGTCGAGCACGCTCGTAAAGTGACCGGTCAATCCTATCTCTGTCTTGCCGGAGGCGTTGCTTTGAATTGTGTTGGCAATGGCAGGGTCTTACGTGAAGGGGGTTTTGACAACGTCTGGGTCCAGCCTGCTTCCGGCGATGCGGGCGGCGCGTTGGGTGTGGCACAGTTTATTTGGTATCAATTGCTTGGCAATGCCCGGAGTGCATCCCAGCCGGATTTACAAAAGGGTAGCTTGTTAGGGCCGGACTATTCAGAGCAGGAGGTTAGAGAGTTTCTGGAGAGTAAGGCTGTTGAGTACACGGAGTGTTCTGACGAAGATTCGTTGACTCACAAGGTTGCTACGTTGCTCAGTCAGAATCAAGTGATCGGTTGGATGCAGGGCCGGATGGAATTTGGCCCGCGTGCGTTAGGAGCGAGAAGCATTCTAGGGGATGCTCGTAGTCGTGAGATGCAGGCCACGATCAATCTGAAGATTAAATTCAGGGAATCGTTTCGGCCTTTTGCTCCAGCTGTGCTGGAAGAGCAAGCAAACGATTATTTTGAACTGCACGGCCAGGCTAGTCCCTACATGTTGTTAGTGGCACCGGTCAAACCGGAGCATCGTCTTCAACTTTCCCCGGCCGAAGAGGCGAAGACAGGGGTTGATCAGCGCGAGGTGATTCGTTCCACATTACCAGCGATTACTCACGTTGATTATTCGGCCAGAGTGCAGTCTGTGGCTGAAGGTGTAAACCCTCGATTTCGACGGTTGTTGGAATCGTTTCATCAACTGACCGGATCTCCAATGGTGGTAAACACCAGTTTTAATATTCGCGGCGAACCGATCGTTTGTACACCTGCCGATGCCTATCGCTGTTTTATGGGGACCAATATGGACGTGTTGGTGATCGACAGATTTATCATCCGGAAGTCAGATCAGCAGAATATAAGCGAGATGAATCCGGATTCTCAACAAGATTATGTCAGTCAGTTTCCTTTGGATTAATTGAGGTAAGACAGGAATACGATGGCACTGATTGAAATTAATAGGAATCCACCGCGAGACCAGTTGGCCTCCTTTGGCAGATTGTGGACTCCGGTTTTTGCGATGTGTGTTTCGATGATGTGTTGGAATGCCGCCTTTTTCCCGGGGTGTGTGATTTCATTGTCATTGGGGATGGTGATTGCTGTAATTGCCTGGTGTAACCCGATGTGGTTGAAGCCAGTTTTTGTACTGTCGATGATCGTCACCTTTCCGATTGGAGTCGTAGTTGGGTTTGTGCTAATGGCAGTGGTTTATTATCTTTGCGTGATGCCCATTGGATTGATTTTGCGTATGGTGGGCAAAGACCCGCTAGTAAAGGCGTTTGACCATTCGACCGAATCTTATTGGATTGAACGTTCAGAACCAGTACCGGTTTCAAGGTATTTCAAGCAGTTTTGAGAGTGAGCTGAAGATGTCAGAAAACGATAATGGATCCGTACCGGAAGGTGATTTTGAATCTCAGGCCACCGAGAGTGAACTAGGTGTGGTGGCAGAGTTTATTGCATTTTTGAAGTACAACAAAAAGTGGTGGCTGACTCCCATTATTATTGTTCTGCTGCTCATTGCTATTGTCGCAATAAGTGCCGGAACTGGTGCTGCTCCTTTTATCTACACACTGTTTTAATCGGTATCTTGACCGTATAGAAGGAACGAACTGTTTTGAGAGTTTTGGTGACCGGAGCTGCCGGGTTTATTGGATACCATCTTTGCAAGCGTCTACTCAAAGATGGTTTGCAGGTTGCCGGTATCGATAGCCTCAACGAATACTATGACGTACGTATCAAACATGCGCGTCTTGAACAGCTTCAAGCCAATTCCGCATTTTCGTTCGAGAAGCTTAATCTGACATGCCAGAAGTCGACGACAGAATTGTTTGAACAGGAATTTGATGCGGTTGTTCATTTGGCCGCACAAGCTGGAGTGCGTCACTCACTCGAGCATCCTCGCGACTACATCGATGCCAATGTACTGGGCTTCATGAATGTATTAGAAGGTTGTCGTCATTCACAGGTTGGGCATTTGATTTATGCATCGAGCAGTAGTGTCTATGGCGCCAGCACGGAATTACCGTTTACTGAAAATGGGAATACAGATCATCCCATTAGTTTGTATGCAGCGACGAAGAAAGCCAATGAGCTGATGGCTCACAGTTACAGCCACCTGTATCAACTGCCGACGACAGGATTAAGGTTTTTTACCGTCTATGGACCATGGGGACGGCCTGACATGGCACTTTATATCTTTGCTAAAGCCATTTCAGAGGGGAAGCCTATCAGGTTATTTAATTCAGGAAACATGAGACGGTCGTTTACCTACGTCGAAGATGTGGTGGAGCCGATAGTTAGATTGCTTTCCAGGCGTCCCACGGGTGATTCCACCTGGAATAGTGCCAAGCCGACCTCGGCGACAAGTAACAGCCCTTATCGCCTCTTGAATATTGGTGGTGGTGATGTGGTGGAATTAAAACAGTTTGTTGAGTTGATTGAACTCAATCTCGGTAAACAAGCGGTCAAAGAGTTGCTGCCCATGCAGCCCGGCGATATTCCTGAAACGAGCGTGGATACGTCGATCTTAAGGCAAACGACCGATTTCAGCCCTCAGGTTAGCATTGAAGAGGGTGTGCGCCGATTTTGTGAGTGGTTTGTCAGTTACCACGCTGCTTAATATACGGGGAAATCCCCCCCATTCTCTACTACGTGTTCATCAGTCATTCTGACTCTGAGATACGACTGTCTCCGCAGAATCTTGCTGTGTTACATCCCAATCGAGATCGTCTATGGGCCGGGATGAACGCTACAGCTGATTTTTTCGTCAAAATCGTTAAATGTTACTACAGAGGATGGCTGACTAATTCCGAACCATAAAGAGGGATGGCTGTTTCATGCCAATTCGCGAAATCACTGATTCGGCGACGGTAAGAAGCAGCCAATTGGAGAGATACTAATTCGGAGAAGTAGGATGAAATCTGGGGGGATGAAATTCTGGTTACAGAAAGGTGCGGTCGTGTTGGGACTACCAACGTGTGTCGCGTGTCTTGCGATGAACCAGATAAACGCAGATGAATCGAGTGGATCGGTACGATTTAAGTTGTCTGATGATGGCGACTCCGGAAAAGTAATTGTAGTTGAGCGTAAGCCTGAGAAACGTGACGCGGCGCGGGTATTTGATAATGGCTTGCGGTTTAAACGAGACAAAGATGGAAATATTTATCGAATAGGTGATTTTAAAGAGATCGCACCATTGAAATCGCCCACTAATCCCCCTGGCAATTCCGAGACTCCAGCTAGTACTGTTGTCGAAGAGAAGCCGATTCAGGAAATCTCTGATCAGGCGGAGAACGAACAAACTTCCAATGCCCTGCTCCCTAGCCTGCCCAGTATCGATTCGATCTTTCCAAAAATGGATTGGTCCGGTTTTGAAGAGGCTTTTGATATCTTCGCAACAGAGTCCTCCGGAACAACGAATAAAAAGTCTGCCGCTCCAGGCCTGAAAATTAAGCCGTCACAGGCCGCAAGTAGAGTCGAAACGAAAGCTGAACCAGAATCCGAGCAGCAACCTCAGGATGAGAAAGAACGTGTTGTACCAGAAGTAGATTCGACTGAAGAAGTTGCTGCTGCGGATGAACCGTCGGAACCAATGCAAGAAACAGAGATTCAAGTGGATGCCGCTGTGGAAGCAAGTCCTTCGGACGCAGAATTGGAGGCAGCGGATGATGCTCCGGAAGTAGAGCCTCGTCCGGTCGATAGTGTGACGGGAATGCCCATGTTGAAGGATCTGATCGCATCGGATTTTCCATTGCCTGAAATAGCCCTGCCAAAACTTGATTTGAATGAGATTAAGCTGTTTTTTGGCACGAGTGCAGAGCCATTGGTGCAACAGGAAAATACAGA
>DEAW01000212.1:18471-28823 GCA_002348315.1 Planctomycetaceae bacterium UBA2972
CAGACGAGGCCAACGCAGTCGATAAAAGTTCGGAAGACGAAAAAGCAGAAGTTTCCCAAGTGAATGAGCCAAACGAGAAACAACAGAGCCAGGTCGTTCATCGAGTACCGGGAAGAAAGAGTATCGGCGGAACTGCAAATCGGTCAGCAAAGCCTACGACCAATTCGGCGGGCACTTCATTTAATATCCTTTCGGAGTTCAAAATACCGGAATTCAAGATTCCAGAATTTAGCAACCCTTTTGCGTCGGGTAACAAAGAACAATCGAGTGCGGAAGAAGTGACAGTGAAACCAATAAAAATTCCGGGCCTGAAAAAGCCGGTTGTGCCGTCGCCTGACTCAGAGATTCTTGAGTCACTTCCCAAATTAGATTCCGAGCGAGCTGAAGTGCCTGGTCTGAAGTTGATGCCATCCCTGACACCGAAGAAGGTGCCGGTGACTGACGAAGAGGCGGCGATCAATGCCGCAGAGATTGCTAAAGCCATTGATGAAAAGAGTGAGTTAGGGTCAGGGTTGCCAGTAGCACCTGAAGCGGATGATGAGAAAGAAGCCCTTGTTGACCCCGACAAAATACTCGACGAGTTTAAGAAATAATGAACTACATGGCAGGATGTCCTGGACATCTTGCAGCGGGAATTGAGATCGTCTGGTAGGGGGGATTGGACGTGTCTCAACGGCTCACGACCGATTATTCGGTCGTGAGCTTTTTTTATGCAATGTCCGCTCCGTGCTGGAATTGGTGATTTACAGTTATCATAATATTGGCATAGCCCTGAAGAAGTATTACCCAACCCTGCCGTAGAGGGGACTCGATGAGTATTCGTTTAATGGTCATTGACGACCATGAGATTATTAGATCTGGCGTAAGAAAAATGATTGCCGGTTCTGAGATCCAGTTGATTGCTGAATCCAATTCAGGAGAGAATGTTCTGGCGGGGATTGCTCAATACCATCCGGATGTGATTCTGTTGGATGTACGTCTTGAAGATGGGGATGGTTTGACTGCATTAGGGCGTGTAAAGATCGAACATCCTCAGATTCCGGTCCTGATGCTATCGACCTTTGATAATCCGACGTATGTTGCGAGGAGTGTTGCTTTAGGAGCCTCCGGGTATTTACTTAAAAATTCCCCTCGGGACTCCATTCTAGAAGCAATACGTAAAGTAGCAGTGGGTGAGAATGCGTGGACTCGGGAAGAGCTACGGAGAGTGACAGGGGCGTTAGCAACACCTCGCTTGTCTGCTGATATCGAAGTTCCTTTGACGCACCGTGAAAGTGAAGTCCTGGAGCAGTTAGCCCATGGATTGACCAATAAGGAGATCGCATTGGCGTTAGGGATCAGCTATGAGACTGTAAAAGAACATGTACAGCACATTTTACGTAAGGTTGGCGTCAATGACCGTACTCAAGTTGCCGTTTGGGCTGTCCGTAAGGGGCTGGTGTAGGCCAACTTGTGATATTCGGCAACGATCGTTTTAACGATAATTCTCGACGACAATAATGTCCGTCTCATCTTTTGTCTGCTTTGCATAGTAAAGCCACTTGCCGTCTGGCGAGATTGAGAAGCCGAAGTTGGAATAGCGAACCAACGGAGCGGTCGCCACCTTTTCTACTTTTTCACGGCCAAAATCGTAATAGTAAACGGAGGAGTTAGGTGGTGAACTGTAACTGGGTCGAGAAAAATAAATGCCTTCTGCATGCGCTTCGATTCCATAAGATCGTGTGTAAATGATCTTCTGGTCAAGGGCCTTACTTGACCCATCCGCGAGCAATTCATAGATGCGTGGTCGCCCTCGTTGATACTTTGCCAGAAACAGGCTTTCTCCTGCCGGGTGTTGCCAGACTGCTGTGCCCGAGTCGTCGGTGATTAATGTGGTATCGCCGTTTTTAAAGTTGTATTTGAAGATACGGGAATTCTCACCTCCGGTTCGTAAATGGACGGTGTCTTTAGCCAATGCCCAAAACGCTGAGTTGGCTTTCATTTCCGGTCCGCTGGCATCGTGGACTCGTCCCCCTGTTGCGGCAACATAATACATGTCCTTATATCCGAAATGGTGAGACCGAAAGAGGATAGTCGTACCGTCGGGAGACCAGGTTGGCATATAAAGATCGGGATGTCTGAGCGATGTGACTTGTTGAGGATTTGTTCCATCAGTATTGGCAATCCAGATTTCCGGAAATCCGGTTCGCTCTGAAATGTACAGTAGTTGCTTTCCGTCCGGCGAAATTTTAGGGGCATAGTCTAGGCTGGTGGACGTAGGAACGTATTCCTCTGCTGCTGTTTCGTTAGGGTCGCCTTGCCCTAATCTTGTGCGAACGATATCGATTTGTTCATGGACGATTGTGTGGACAAGTAAGTTTTCCTGGCTCGAAGTAGAGGGATATGTTGCATTCAATCCTGTTCCTGCGACAAGTTGCGGATTCTGTGCCAGAATTCGGTGTCGCCAGAGCATATAAGGACCATTTCGGTTAGAAGAGTAGACGAGCTCCTGGCTATCCGGAGACCAGTCGATCCCACGGAAAGATCGTCCATCAAAAGTAAGTTGCTTTTTAGTATCGTCGATCAGAGATTTCAGAAAAATTTCGGACTCAAGTCCCTGAATGGTTCGAACAAATGCTAACCAAGTACCGTCAGGGCTAAAGGCTGGCGAATGATCACGAAGGAAAGCTGTCTCAGATGAAGTCAACATTGTCACTGCGTGTGATCGTGGGTCAATCACAGCAATTGCAGATCCATTTTCAGTGGGATAGTCAAAGGCGATGGACTTGCCATCGGGGGACCAATCTAAAACCCCACGGATATCCGAGGGGTTGGAATAGATAACTGTTTCATTACCACCAATAGCAGAGGTGATCACTATTTCTGACCTGTCCCGATGTCGTCGGATAAACGCAATTTGGTTTCCATCCGGGGACCAGCAGGGATGCACGTCCCTGCCAGAATTGGTGGTCAATCGAAGTGGGTGTTCGGAATTCAAAAGCCGGATATAAATGTCAGTATTGTCTTTGTCTTCATTATTCCAGGAATAGGCGATTTGGTTTCCCAGTGGAGATAAGACAGGGTAGATTTCTGCTCCGAACGAGGCTGTTAGTGGAACGACGATGGGCGTTTTAGGGGATTCTGCTAAGGGATGGTCCTCTGACTCAGCAGCGTTCGGCATTGGTGGTAAAAAGATCGCGACTAGAATTGCAAGGCAAGCACCAGTTGCCACCAAGGCACGGAAAGTGACCGTGCTCCTGCGAAGCTTTTCAACAGCAGCCGGGATAGTGAGCGATGCCGAGGTCGGACGTTTGTGATGGATCCGTTCCAGATCGATCATCAGTTCACTTGCGCTTTGGCACCGTAGGTCACGATCGTTTTCCAGTAATTGCAATGTCAGTCGGTCGAGGTCATCTGAGATATAAGGGTTGATTGCAGATGGATGAGTAATCGCATTGTTGAGTATATTATGACTGACCATTTCGGGACTGTTGCCGGCGAATGGTCGTACGCCAGTGAGCAGTTCGTATAAGATAACTCCGAATGAGAACAGGTCGGCACGGTGGTCTGGCCTGAGTCCGCGAATCTGCTCAGGACTGAGATAATGGATGCTCGGATCAAACCGTCCAGAGGTCGTTTCTTTAAGCTCATAGTCCTCTTCATCACGTGCCTCTATAAAGTCAACCGGGTGCGATTGTCCGGTTGACTGAGTGAGACGGCCTAAGCCAATGTCTAAAACTTTTAGCTGATTTCTGGAGGTGATGAAAATGTTACTGGGATTTAAATCCCACTGTAACATGCTGTGTGAATGCAAAGCGTCCAGTGCTTCTGCCAGTTGCTGCATCCAGCTAATCGCTCGGGTCAGACTTGGGGAATTCGTTGCAATGGCTTCTTTCAGTGATTTGCCGTCAAGCAACTCCATGACGACATAAGGCCGGTCATCATGGTTGCCTACATCCAGAATGGAGCACAGATTGGGATGCGACAATTGGGAGGCAAGTTCAGCCTCGCGTTTAAATCGCTCAATAGCCAGATCAGTTTTGGCGAGTCCTTCATGCAAAAACTTAATGGCGACTCGGCGACCGATCCGAGTGTCTTCGGCTTCCCAGACGTCACTGCGATTGTCCTCACCGAGTTGAGCGACGAGACGGAAATGATCGATAGTTTGGCCAATCATAGCAGTTGAACTTTTGCCGAACGTAGAATTAGAGTATCGATCTATATCCTAAACTATGAACGCCGCAATTCGAATCAAGAAACGGTTCATATCGGTTTCGGTTGATACATGGACTTATAGGCCCTGCACCTGATCGATAACAATTATGTCGCGGTTCTCCTCAAATAGTTGTGGAGCGTAGAGAAACTTGCCGTCATCGCTCATCTCCAGGACATGATAGAAATCGGGAAGATGGTTCACGACTCCTACATCCATTAACTTGTCCGTTGCCGGATCGTAAAAGTAGAGTGTTTTAGAAACCTGAACCGACTGGGAGATATTTGCACCAAGGAAAAAGATGCCTCCCGAACGAAGGAACCAATTGACGGGCATGGCCAGGTTAATATTCGGCGAAATCAGTTCGCCGGCAACAGTCGGATCCGTCTCGTCGAGATCTCGTTTGTATATTTTCCAGTTGCCGGGCGCGGTCAGACGGGAATAATAAAGCGAATTTTCCTCGGTGACTTCCACGGCCTGCCAGCCATCTTTGACAACTTCAGTGCGTTGGTCGGTCTCGACATTACATTTCCAAATGGAACCGAGTGCCATGTAGTAGGCAAATTTCCCATCCGATGACCAGGTTCCTATGAGACTGTTGGAGACATTGGGACCGGAGATGTCTCGGATGGCACCGCCAGTGACGGGGGTGGAATAAACATCGACCCCACCTTTGAAGGTGGAGGTGAAGAGGAAGTGTTCACCATTGGGAGACCAAACCGGGTTTAGGACGTAACCATTTTCAATGCTAGTTACTTTGACCGGGGGGGGATTGTTGATGTCGGTTGTCCAGATTTCGGACGTGCCGGAACGTTCAGAAATGAAAGATAGTTTGGATTCATCTGCATTAAAAAGGAGGTCGTAATCATTGCGGCTTGAGTGCAGGAAATTTGTTCCCGGAGTTTCGAGACCATCTGTGGACGGTGTGACAGCAAATCGCCAAACGTCCTGAGAGGATTGGTTGGTGACGTACGCCAGTACTGAATCCTGAGTTGCCATAGACGGAAAAGTCGCTCCCGGGCCTACACCAGGAACGCCAACGGGCGTTCCCCCCTCCACATCCAGTGCATAGAGTAAATTCGTGCCGCCAGTACTAAAGGAGTAAATGACCCGCTGATTATCGGGCGACCAGGTGATTCCGCGGATATGGCCACCTTCGTCGGTGACTCTGTTGGAAGTGTCGTCGAGAAAACTGTAGATATTGATATGGCCGTTTCCGACACCCTCATCCTGAATATATGCCATTTGGTTTCCATCAGGTGAAACGCTCGGAGAATACAAACGGCCACCATTCTCAGGAACTGGAATGAGCGTGGTGATGTCATTGGAAATGATATTGATGGCAGCAATTTCGCTGTCGAACTCTGAAACCCATCGTTCAAAAACGACGTGCTGATTGTCACTGAGCCACGAAAGTTCCGGCGTGATTCCGCTATTGCTAAGGTTGTCAGCGATCACTCTTTCGGGCGTACCACCGAGTGAAGGAATGACGACAATTTGTGATTGTTGGTTGTCTCTTCTTACAAAGGCAATTTTTTGACCGTCTGGTGACCAGCTGGGATGGAGCTCTGCTGCGGCGTGTGTTGTCAGACGTAGTGCGTTTCCACCGTCGGTTAGTTTTACATAAATGTCTGTGTTTTTCCCTTCAGAACCACTTGCCGAATAAGCAACGCGCCCACCGTCGGGAGAAACCGAAGGAGTATCTTCACGCCCTGCCTCTGTCGTTAAGGGGATAATGACATGAAGCCTCGTTTCCGTATTCACTAATTCAGAATGTTGTATTCCATCCGTCGGTGGATTAAATAATGTTGCATCGGCAAAGAACTGTCTGCGAATCAAACTGACGGCAAGAAATAATCCAAGCACTAAGACTGCGGATCTTATAAGACCGAATCGTCGGGGGGGGGCTGCCGAGATTGGGTATCTGGATGACGATACCTGTAACCCCTGATCTCGTGCAATTCGTAATAATTCAGCCCGCAATGCCTTGGCAGATTGAAATCGATGATTGGGTTTTTTTTCAAGGAGTTTGAGGATGACTTTGTCGAGTAGCTCGACTCCCGGTCCGCCGATTTGGGATGGTGGGATGGGCTTCTTGTTGAGAATGCTGTCAAACACCAACGCCGACGTCTCACCTGGAAATGGTTTGACTCCGGTGGCCATTTCGTACATGACAGCCCCGAGAGAAAATAAGTCGGTGCGTGCGTCGAGTGTTTCTCCGCGGGCCTGCTCGGGAGACATATATAGCACCGTCCCCATGGTGACGCCTGTTCCAGTGACATCGTCACCAACAACTGTTTTAGTGCGTGTGTCTGCATCGACTTCATTCGATGCGTCAAATATTTCCGTGCTCACTTTGGCTAAGCCAAAGTCGAGAAGCTTGGGGTGATTGCGATCTGAGAGGAAGATGTTTCCTGGCTTAATGTCGCGGTGAATGATCTGGTGTTCATGAGCAAAGTCGAGTGCATCGGCGATTTCGATTGCTAATTGCAGTACTTCGGTGGCAATGAACGACCGTTCTCGCAAAAGCTGCCTAATGGAAGCTCCTTCCAGATACTCCATGACCATGTACGGCTTATCTTCGAGGTTGCCAACATCCAATACCTGACAGATCACCGGGTGACTCAGAATGCTGGTCGCCCGGATTTCGGTCTTAAATCGCTCGAGAGAGGATTCGTCGTGCAGAACGTCACTGGGTAGTAGTTTGATGGCCACTGGACGATTGAGTCTTTCGTCTTCGGCAAGGTAAACAATTCCCATACCACCCTGCCCGATGCGGCGAATGATTTTGAAGTGAGAAATGTTGGTACCGATCATGCCTGGATGCTTTCGCGGTGGTGAAGCGATTCAAACTACAATGATGTAATGCGGAACTTCAGATTCTATATCCCAATCCGTTTTTGTTAAGTACCGATGTACCGACTGTCCCGTCGGTGATTTGAAACATTTCCGGAAAACGCTGGTCCCAACCCTGATTTCCTCGTGGACAGTATTGGCGTCCGTTTCCTTCAATTGCCGCCACGGTTGGAATTCGAGCAGCGACGCTGGCTGAATGAAGGAACGATGCTCCAATGCACGTCAAATCCTGCACGCACAAAAAGAGTCCGTAATGTTGAGCCAGAGCGCCCATCAGAAGTGCCTCGCCGTGTCCTTTACAGGCTTTTAAGGCAACGCCTGAATAACCCTGCTCCCGGGACAGTTCGAGTGATTCCAGATCGACCAGAGATTCGTCAATGACAACGGGTTTGATTTTCGCTGCCTCATGCATTTTGTTCTCGGGATTGGACTTCAGATCCCGATGAGTTGGTTGCTCAACGTATTGAATGCGATCAAATGCCGTTGGGGAGACTTTCTGAATTCGTCGCAGGAACTCCAATACGTATTCAACATTGGCGCACTTTTCGTTGAAGTCGGTGGAGTACCACCATTGTTGGCACCCGCGTGATACCTGTGTCTCTAAATTCACGGCCTCAATCGCAGCCACACGATCTACATCCCAATCGAGATCGTCTCCGTTGAGTTTAATCTTCATGTGTGTCAGTCCGTCAGCGAGAATCCATTCCCCCAGCGTTTCAGGAACGCCATCCTCAAGACGCGTTTCAATATCGCCATCGGTTAAAGGATCCAACGCTCCGATTAAGTGATAGAGAGGCATGGATGCTTTGGGAGTGCGTAGCGTGAATTCGTCGAGGTATCTGCCGGATAGTTTGCCTTCCAAAAAATGGCCAATATCCTGATTCATGAATTCATTACTCAGTAAATTGTAGGAGTTTGCCTGTAAGGCATCACCATAGGCGTCATTGATGGCGGCATCCATGGGGCTGGCTGACACGAGTTGGGCCAGTCGGGGGATGTCTTCCCCCAGTTCCATCTCGGCCTTTACTTGTTGAGCAAGTGTTTGGTAGTCAGTTGCGACATCATGAACGATTTCGATAGGATGACCCTGGCTGTCTGTTGCGCCAGCAGACTCGGCCATGAGTTCACTCAGACGAATCATAGCAGCTAACGTGCGATCGCCGGGCTCAACGGCAGAAGGCCAGCCCCAGGCATTGCCCACGGGCATGGAGCCATGCCCATGACCCTGGCGGCCGTCGCGGGTTTCTACGGTCACATCGACGTTGAAAAGAGTTACGTCGTTCACGACCCGTCCTCCGAATTTCATCGGAGTTCGATAGAGGGTGTTTTCGAGATTGGTTGAAATGTCGACGATTCGGATATCACTAGGTTTAGTCATGTTCAGATTCTATTGGCAAGGAAGCAGGTGGATGAGCAATCTCTGTAGTTTAGCAGAAGATTTGGCGCATTAAAAAAGGGGATTCCAATGGTAGGAATCCCCTTTGGTTTGGGTCTTGGTGTGGTGGGCCGGATTGCTAAGCGGCACGGCGATCCACAGCGGGTACTAATTGTTGTTCGTGTTTTCGATCAAGCATCATATTGATCAGTGAATTCATCGTGAATTCCATCATCTTTGTACGCCGTGATTTGGCGATTCCGTTACGTAAGATGGCTTGCTCAAGCTGAACTTTGACCGTGCGTCCGGCACGTCCCCGGACATAGCCCTGAGCTTGTGGTGTGGTCATGCTGTGGACGCGATGACTTACTTTGTCCCAGACTATTCCAGCACAGGAATTAGCAACCTGCTCAGCGATCGCTTTTAGCTTCGCTTCGCCGGTTAATCTCTGAATTAGAGTTTTGATTACCATTGGTTTGGATCCTTCCAGTGTCTATTTGCTGACAAGCGAGTTGGCGAGTATTTCAGGGGGGCATCCAGGCCCGACACTGTGTTTCAGTGTTGAAACATCTCAATCATGAACAGGCCGTTCCCCAGAAATGGCCTGTTACAAGAAGAATCGAACCGCAAGCGTCAAGCTCTTCAAAAGCCTTGTTTTCCTGCGTAATGTTATGCATAGGTAAGATATACCGGCTGTGGTGAGCGGATTCAGAAACAATAACTTCACTACAACCGGTACAGCTTGACTGACTGGGACGGCGTAGTTGATTAGCGGCTCGTTCACAGAGAATTGAGCATAAAAACTAAAAGGGAGTGAAGTGGGATTCCGATGGTTATCCATACAGAGAATCCAGCATGCCCGGTTAGAAACTGTGAATTCAACTTCGTCGGCACTATACAGCAACCAAGACCGTTAATACGATAAACAATAACACTACGAATATGGCTCCGTGGCCAAGTGGCTAAGGCAGCGGATTGCAAATCCGCCATCACCGGTTCGAATCCGGTCGGAGCCTCTTGAAAGAACCCTGATTGCGAGAAGACGTAGTCAGGGTTCTTTTTTGTTTGAGTCGATTCAATCGGATTTGACTTCTTGCAGATTGGAAACACCAGATGCGTTTCACTCTTTTTTTTCTCGCGATTCCGGCGTTGTTGCCAATTCAGATTTCTCAGTCAGCAGAACCATGGAAACTTGTTTGGGCCGATGAGTTCAATGGTAAGAAGCTGGATTACTCCAAATGGGGCATTGAAGTGAATGCTTTTGGAGGGGGGAACAATGAATTGCAACTCTACACTGATCGAGCAAAAAATGTTCGTGTTTCGGGGGGCCATCTCGTTATAGAGGCCCATCGGGATAGCCCGAATATTGTGGGGGTCGGGCGTGAGTATTCCTCGGGACGTTTAAGAACAAAGCATCGTGGAGACTGGAAGTACGGTCGTTTTGAGATTCGAGCGAAAATGCCAACCGGCCAGGGGATGTGGCCTGCCATTTGGATGTTGCCCACCGACGAGAAGTATGGAGGGTGGGCTTTGAGTGGCGAAATTGACATCATGGAACTTAATGGTGCAAAGCCCGACCATGTATTGGGAACATTACATTTTGGAGATCAGTGGCCCAATAATCGTTCAAGCTCGGGAGGATTCACGCTGTCAAAAGGTAGTTTTGCGGATGATTTCCACGTGTTTGCTCTGGAATGGGAAAAGGGGCTGATGCGTTGGTATGTCGACGGGAAGTTGTACCAAACGAAATCCAAATGGGATTCAAAGGCTGCTCCCTTCCCTGCTCCCTTTGATCAGCGGTTTCATTTATTGTTAAATCTCTCTGTCGGAGGGAATCTCGTGGGTGCTCCAAATGAGAAGACGGTCTTTCCACAGCGATTCGAAGTTGATTACGTGCGTGTCTATGAAAGAGTAGCCGGGAAAGAGTAG
>DEAW01000212.1:29130-29647 GCA_002348315.1 Planctomycetaceae bacterium UBA2972
AAGAGTAGCCGGGAAAGAGTAGCCCCGGGGAAAGCCAGCGAGCCTGGGCTCGTGGCAGTAGAAAACCGGTTGCGTTATAATCGCCAAAGACAAAAGGAAATCCCACAGAGACGGTCATGACAGCTATAAAAGCACGACACTACGGTACAGGTACCGGTTACGAAGTCATTCTTCAGGACGGCGAGATTTCAGCGCTGTCCTATCTCTTTACCGGAGGTGATGATTGCCCTTATGTGGCACCGGGTCTGGTGGACGTTCAGGTGAACGGTTACGGAGGTCAGGAATTTAATGACCCTCAACTCACAACAGACAAAGTCCGTCAGGTCGCATTGGCGATGGATCAGGATGGTGTTGTTGAGTTTTGTCCCACCTTTACTACCGCTGCATATGAATTGTTGTTTCACAGTATCTCAACTGTGGCCGAAGCGATTGAGTCAGATGCGGATGTTGCCAGACGCTGCCAGAGTCTTCATTTAGAAGGCCCGTATATTTCTCCGGAAGATGGGCCTCGAGGAGC
>DEAW01000246.1 GCA_002348315.1 Planctomycetaceae bacterium UBA2972
TGATTGCGTGGAAGAACAAGGTCAACCTCCCGAAGGTTGTGCTCACGTGCTCCCTGAATCGTGATGTCTGATGCCTGCATAGCTCTCTGGTTTTTTAAGCGAAATAGACGACAGAAGCTCGCTTAAGTCACTCCTCTGACCTTTCGTATTCCCTCCGTGCCATCTAAGTGGAATCATTAGTTCTCGTCGATTCCAACTTAAGGTATTGGGCATTCTAATCCTTTTACGGCCGGACAACGAGTATGGGGAGTGCGCAGAGTGAATGAAGCTCGCGAGCAAGCATTGCAAGAGGCTCTTTTAATTGATGAACTTGTTTTTGCTGGCGTGCGTAGAATATCGATATGGGGCGACAACACCTTGAGTTGCATTTCAGAGGCCCACGATCGATTCATTCGATGGCGGGATTGAAGCAAGGAGGTATTCATGTTTTCTTCATCTACCGTTGTTCAGGATTATGAATCCAGCAGCTGTTCGGTCGTGCCGTTGAGTATCGGCGAATATCTGATCGAACGTCTGCAGGATTATGGCATCGCAGACATCTTTGGCATTCCCGGAGACTATGTTCTTTCGTTCTATAGTTTGCTGGAACAGAGTGACATCAATGTTGTGGGATGTACGCGCGAAGACAACGCCGGGTTCGCTGCAGATGCGTATGCCCGCATCAACGGTATGGGTGCCGTTTGTGTTACTTATTGTGTCGGTGGCCTGAGCGTCTGCAATTCGCTCGCTGGTGCCTTCGCTGAAAAGTCTCCTGTCGTGCTCCTGACCGGTTCTCCGGGACTGAAAGAGCGATTAAACAATCCGCTGCTGCATCATAAGGTGCGGGATTTCAGAACGCAGGTGGATGTCTTTGATAAACTTTGCATCACCGGCACGGAGCTCGTCGATCCGGCGACAGCCTTCCAAGAAATCGATCGCGTGCTGGAAATGGCCTACCGCTACAAACGGCCGGTCTATATCGATATACCGCGTGATATGGTCAATGTGATTCCCCGGACGAACCATCATTACCGACTGCCGTTGCCCACCACCGACGAACGGGCCCTGCAGGAAGCATGTAATGAAATCACTGCATTGCTTAATCATGCTCGTCATCCCATGATCGTTGCCGGAGTCGAAATTCATCGCTTTGGCCTACAGGACGATCTAATTCACTTCGCCGAAAAGAACAATATTCCTATCGCGTCCACGCTTTTAGGAAAAAGCGTTGTTCGGGAAAATCACCCTCTTTATATAGGACTGTATGAAGGAGCGATTGGACGAGAGGAGGTCACGGAATATGTCGAACAAAGTGATTGTATTCTGATGCTGGGGACTTTCATGACAGACCTCAATCTGGGAATTTATACCGCCAACCTCGATCCACGTAAGTGCGTTTATGCCACCAGTGAAGACTTAAAAATCCACTATCACCACTATGAAAACGTTCCTTTGGACTTGCTCCTACGAGAACTCATTCTACGTAATATTCGTCCCGGCACCCGGTTCATCGACCCAACCGTCCGTGAGCCTGAGTCAAGATACCTCATTGATTATTCAGCACGCATTACAATCCGGCGTATGATTGATCGATTGAATCAATCGCTCGATGACGAAACGATTGTGATCGCTGACATCGGTGATTCACTGTTCGCGTCCACTCGATTGCAAACTCAGGGGCGTACAGAATTTCTGTGTCCGGCATACTACACGTCGATGGGCTTTAGTATCCCCGCAACGCTGGGTGCCCAAACAGCCATGCCCGGTCATCGAGTCATTACAATCTGCGGCGATGGAGCATTCCAGATGACGTGTCTGGAATTATCCACCATCGTACGGCAGGGCTATAATCCGATCGTGATTGTGTTAGATAACGCCGGATACGGTACAGAACGGGCTCTCCATCCAGGAGATTGGGATTACAACGAAATCCATCGATGGTCCTACGGAGAACTGACTAAGGTGATTGGTGGAGGAGTTTCCCATCGGATTAATACCGAAGAGGAATTTGATAAAGCGTTGAAAGCTGCTCTAACCGACGACAATCAAATGCATCTACTACATGTTGAACTTGATCGCCGGGACGCCAGTGAAACACTCACCCGGCTGGCTGACAAAATGAGTATGAGAATCTGATGTGTTGCCTGTTATCTGTCAAACTCCGCTAGCTGCATTCGCCGCTAGCCAGCATAGGAATGGCGGTTCATATTCTGCCCTTTAGGCGGGCTGGTAATCATCTGGATATTACCTCCCCCTAAAAGTTCATCAATCCGACGGCGCAATTCATTATTGATTTCGATGCCCTGAGCCTGAGAATCGAGAGTGACACTGGTACCGTCTGCGAGTTGAATTAAAAGCTGTAATTTACGCCGGCCGGGATAAGCCCTGATTACTTCTCGAAGCTTGGGAATCATCTGCATACCGTGCGTTGCTTCCTGTAAGCGGACAATCATACCGGTCGTATAGCGATCTTCGATCTGCGTTAAAGGGACAAGCTCATTAATAATGATATTACATTCATCTCCACCTCCGCGGCGATCGACAACCCCCTTAATGATGACAATATCATCCGGCACGATTAGATGACCGAATTCCGCGTACTGTCGTGGCCACATGATACAGCGAACGGAACCTTCCACATCCTCCAAGTCAAAATTTGCATATTTAGATGGCTGTCCAGGCTTGGGGTTTCGTGTGTGAGATTCTTTAATGCTGGATATCATCCCACCTAGTATCACCTCACCTCGATCCGGAATGTCCACCAGTTTATTAGTCGTATGTGAGGTGAACTGATTGAGCTTATCCATATGCTCATCCAGTGGATGGGCGGTGAGGTAATAGCCCAAAACTTCCTTCTCCATCATCAAGCGTTCGCGTTCCGGAAACTCGTCAATCTGAGGCAGGTCTGCAGTGGCACTAATCTCTTGGGCATCTTCAGATTCCTCAAACGCTCCGAACAGGTTTTGCTGACCACTACGATTGTCTGCCTGCATGGCCTGACCAGCCTGAATCGCGCGTTCCAAAACTTCTGTCAACTGGCGACGATTCGCTCCGAAGCAATCCATTGCCCCGGCCTTAATCAGATTCTCCAAAGAACTCTTATTGCACTTGGAGGTTTCCACTCGCTCACACAAATCAAAAATGTCTTTGTAGGGCCCGTCAGCTTCACGAGCTCGCACCAAGGCATCGGCCGCTGCTCCGCCACAACCTTTAATCGCCGACATCCCAAAGTAGATTCTGTCTCCGTCGACAGTGAATTCCACGCCCGACGTGTTCACACTCGGAGGCACGACTTCAATGTCCATGCGATCACAATCTTCGATGTGTTCGATCAGCGAATCTTTACGCACAAAGTTTCGCCCCGGTATATCTCCCGTTAGCAGTGCCGCCATAAACTCAACACTGTAATGTGCTTTGAGATAGGCGGTTTGATAGGCGATCAGAGCATAGGCCGTGGAATGACTTTTGTTAAACCCATACCCGGCGAACTTAACAATCATATTCCAGAAGTTTTCCACTTCCTGCTGAGACAATCCCTTGGCGACTGCCCCCTTCAGAAAGTCTTCGCGATTGGACTGAATGATCGCTTCTTTCTTCTTGCTGATCGCTTTAATACAGGTATACGCACTAGCCAACTCGATATCACCAAGTCGATTAAGAATCCTCATCACCTGTTCCTGGTAGACCATCACTCCATGTGTCTCTTGCAGAATCTCTTTCAAAACAGGATGCGCGTAAACCGCTTTTTTTTGGCCATGCTTCACCGCAATGTAATCGTCAACCATTCCTCCTTCCAAAGGCCCGGGGCGATACAAAGCATTCGTCGCGACAATATCGAGAAAGTGGTCCGGTTTCATACGCTGCAGCAGATCCCGAATCCCTCCGGACTCAAGCTGGAATACCCCTTTGGTTTCCCCTCGACAAAGCAATGCAAAAGTCTCTTTGTCATCGAGTGGAAACTTAAGCGGATCGATTCGTTCGCCTGTCGTCTGTTCGATCAGATCAACAGCAATTCGTAAAATGGTCAGGTTACGCAGACCCAGAAAATCCATCTTCAGCAGGCCGGCCGCTTCCACATCATTCATCGACCACTGCGTGATCACGTCTTCCTTTCCGGAGACACGACAAAGTGGAACGTATTCGGTCAATGGCTCATCAGCAATCACCACAGCCGCCGCATGCGTACCGACATTTCGAGCAAGGCCTTCGATACGCATTGCCAGATCAAGCATTTCACGAATCTCAGGATCTGAATCATAGACCATTTTCATCTCAGCACTTTTTTCCAGTGCCGAGCTGATGGTGATTTTTAATTCCTCCGGCACCATGCCAGTAATCTGATTGACGCGATGCAAGGGAATCCCTAAAGCTCGTCCAACGTCTTTGATCGCTGCTTTGGCCGCCAGCGTGCCGAATGTTCCAATCTGAGCAACATTCGCTTCGCCGTACTCATCCTTCACGTACTGAATGACTTCTCCACGCCGATCTTTACAAAAGTCGATATCAATATCAGGCGCTTCCAGTCGATTCTCGTCCAGAAATCTCTCAAACAGTAAGTCATATTTGATCGGACAAACATGACTAAGATATAAAGCGAAGCAGACAATCGCACCAACACCGGAGCCACGCGCGGTGGCTGGGATACCGCGATCCCGAGCAACCACAACAAAGTCCCAGCAGATCAGGAAGTAGTCATCAAATCCAAGTTTTTCAATAACTCCTAATTCCCGGTCTAGCCGTTTTTGCACCACTTCGGCCAGCACACCATCTTCACTGACCATCTCCGAATTGCCTTCGTACCTTTCACGTAAACCCTGTTCACAAAGTGCACGTAAGTATTGAGTACTGTTACGTTCATCCGGCAATTTGAAAGACGGGAAATAACGGTTACCGAGCTCCAGATCGATATCCACGGAATTGGCGATTTCCTGAGTGCGAGCAACAGCGTCCTCCATGCCCGGAAATGCCTGATACATCTCTTCAGCATTCTTGAGATAATACTCGCTTCCATCCATTTTCATACGGGAGGTATCTGTGCGGAATCGCCCGGTGTTAATACAGAGCATGACATCCTGTGCTTCTGCATCCTGGGGATCGACATAATGGCAATCACTGGTTGCCACGACAGGCGTCCCAATTTGCTTCGCAGCGGCTACCGCACCTTCGAGAGCCATTCGTTGGATCTCAATACCGTTGTTCATGACTTCGATGAAGTAACGATCACCAAATATGGATTCAAACCACTTGGACGCTTCAATCGCTTTTTCTAAATCCGGTATGTCACCATAGCCTTTGAGGATGGCCTGATTAAACTCACTGGAAACACAGCCACTGAGGCAGATGATTCCTTCGCTGTGATCTTCCAGTAATTGTTTATCGATACGCGGTTTGAAATAGAAACCTTCCAGGTAAGCGTGCGATGCCATCTTTACCAGATTCTTGAATCCGGTACGATTTTGAGCCAACAGCGTGAGGTGATAGTTGGAATCCCGCATACCCCCGGATTTTTCAAAACGGCTTCCCGGAGCAATATACGCTTCATAACCAATAATCGGGTTGATGTCGTTCTTCTTGCATTCCTGGTAGAACTGCAAGGCCCCATGCAGATTTCCATGATCTGTAATCGCTAACGAATTGAAGCCATGGTCCTTGGCTCGACCTACAAGCTTCGGAATACTCGAAGCACCATCGAGCAGGCTGTAGTGCGTGTGGCAATGAAGATGAGTAAACGGACGAGTACTCATGGGCATCCTTTTCCCAAGTCTGTTATGAAGAGCAATCCTATGCTTCTGATTCTAAATCAGAATCCACCAGGAAACACGGAGACAAGTGAACATTTAGACAATTAAGCAGTTAAACAATTAAACGATTAGACAGTTAGGCAATTGGGCCGTTAGTTGATTCACAGTACCGGCTTCGTCGAGCCTGCGGCCTACTTCGCAAGCTAAATTCGATACACCAGGGCCCGCCTTCGTCGGGCTACTGCGGGTAAACTCACTGGCTTGTTGCGAAAACTCCGTCCCAGGTTCAGGGTGTTTACCCGTCGAAGTTAGAAGAACGAAGTTGGACCCGGTAAACTCTTTTGTATCAGTACTTTGTTTAGCTGGTGTACTCGTTCAGGAAAACAAGCTAAGACAGGACTCAACTGTCTAATTGTCTTAACGCTTGTCCGCCATAGCCCGAAGGGCGAAGGCCGGACCTAACTGTCATCGGGTTCACCGATTCGGCGGATGTATTCCGCGACTCGGGATTGCAAGTCCAACAGACTTTGCCATTTGCGATAATCCAGCGACATCGTATCGGCTTTGGATTTCGTGGCTGAATTCATTAGCGAGCGGAGTCGAGCGTGGACAAATGCCAGAACTTCAGCTAACTGAGCAGCCTGACCGGGAGAGAGTCGACTGGGAATCTCCGGAGGGTCCAGCACATGCATGGCCGCCTGAACATCCCGGGAGTCCTCGTAATTGAGTTCGAACCCCAGGTCCGGCGATGAAGCCAGCGAGTCGTCGGTATTATCGACATCTTCCCCAGATTCACTGGTGCGAATATTCTGTAGACGGTTTGCGATTTGTTCACGCGAACCAAAAAGTAAGACACTCCGGCCAACCGAAACCAGATCACCAAAACGAAGGATGCGAATCTGAATATCTTCTCCGTTGACCCTGGTACCGTTAGTGCTCTCCAAATCGGTCAATACGATTTGCTCGTGATCCTGCTGCAATTTGACATGAAAGCGACTAATCCGCTCATCATTCAGCTGGATATCGTTTCCTTCCTCACGCCCGATCGTAATCGGAAGTTCAAGGTCGTCATACACACGCCCACGATCCACTCCATCAAGTACTCGTAGTGTGATCGACTCGGATATAGGCTGCGATGGTGTCAATGAATATTCCCTGAAAAATTTCGCTTACCGATTCATACTACTCCTGAAGCTCCGAGAAGTGAAT
>DEAW01000070.1:0-40770 GCA_002348315.1 Planctomycetaceae bacterium UBA2972
TTTCGTGGTTGACCTGAAAAGCCCAATTGGCATAAATTGAGTCACCTGCGGGAGAGAATCGATACGCATTGCGTCAGCTTGTTACAGCCGGCATCGAATCAACAATGCGATATTTGTCTCTCATGACAAATTAAGGGCTAACGTGTGAGTTCCCATGGACGGGATCAACTCTCACGTTATGCAACGGATACACCAATGAGGCAAATAGGAAGGCCAGTGGTTGTTGCTTGGATCGTGATTTTTGCGGTTGCGCTGACCGTACGTTGCGGCGCTGCTGTCTATTGGCAGAACCAGCAGGCAGATCACAATGCTTTTGCCTTTGGAGATTCGTTCTCGTACTGGGTGCTTGGGCATCAGCTGTATGAAGGTAATGAGTACCAATTCGGAGGTGAGAATGCTCGGATTGCACGAGCTCCGGGGTTTCCAATACTTATTGCCGGATGGCATTGGCTCTACTCAGGAAAGCCATCGGTCGTCTCCGTCAGGATAATGAATTCAATATTGGGAGCGTTCACAGTTCTGTCCGTCGGTTGGTTGGCAACCTTGCTATTTGATGTACGTACCGGTCTGTTTGCCGGAGCATTGTCTGCCATTTACCCCGGCGCGATTGCGATGAGCATTCTGATTCTGAGCGAAGGGCCATTCTGTCTGTTTATGGTGCTTGAATTAATCGCCATCTATCTTTGCTTCGCATCCACACAAACGACTCTGATTACCCGGAGGTGGGCAGCATTGTCCATTGGTGCCACATCGGCAGTTGCTGTTCTGATTCGCCCGAGCTGGTTGTTGTACACCCCTGCTCTATTAACGGCCATTTGTTTATTAGGCAAGAATCGAGGTAGGCAATTAGCATTGTCGTCGTTGGCCCTGATGGGATTTGCCTTAGTGATGAGTCCCTGGTGGATTAGAAATTATCAGGTCACCGGTCGGTTTGTCCCTACGACGCTTCAGGTGGGTGCAAGTTTATATGATGGTCTGCGACCCGGGGCAAACGGCGAAAGTGACATGTCTTTCATGCAGGATTTTTACCGTCAGCAAACTCAGCAGGATTTAGATCGCGGTATTCTCTCCAGCGATACGTATGAGTTTCGCCTGAACGCTCGATTGCGTGATGCTTCGCTGGCCTGGGCACGTGAAAATCCAGCTGAAGTTCTACGTCTGGCGGGTGTTAAGTTGTTTCGGATGTGGAATATATTTCCCAATTCAAAGGAAGTCGGCTCTGGTACCAGCCGGCTGGTAATCTCCATCGGGTACCTCGGAATTATGTTTTTCACTCTGTTGGCTGTCGTTTCACTGATTCGAACGAAGCGTCAGTCGGCAATCGGAACGACGCAGGCACCATGGCGTACTGTTGCTCTTTGTAGCTCTCCCGCAGTCTACTTCACAGCATTACACATGGTGTTTGTAAGTTCCATTCGCTATCGCCAGCCAGCCGTACTGGTGTTCACCGTACTGGCTGGCTTTGGCGTGGCGTGTTGTTTAGCTCGGTTTTCTACACCAACCTGCAAGCCAGGACAGGGAGGTACGCATGGAAAAGCCTAAACGATCTCCGATTGATCTGACACCTCGTGGGGGCGGGTTTCTGCACCGCTGGACCCGTAAACTGGCCATCCTGATTTCGTTACTGGCGGCGTTGATTGTGGTGGGGCAGCCGTGGATTGGATCCCGCGTGGATAAAGAAATTCATGCGCAGCTAATGGAGACAATTCAAGATGCCTTGCCCACTGCGGTGGTTGATGTCGAGACGGTCAGGCGACGTGGTAATTCAGGAGTTTTAATAACGGGACTCACCATCAGTTTGCCGGTGGACTCCGCAGACATCGGAAACAACTCGGATTCTTTTGCGAGTTTACCGATTGTGGAAATCGAGCGATTGGAGCTCAATGGGCAAACCGACTACGGGACATTACTAACAGATGTCCCGACCTTTCAGGACATCAAGATTCGAGGTGGAAAACTTAGGGTAATCCGTGATGCAGAAGGTCGATTTAATGTCGCGCAACTACTCAGTGGTTTCTCGAGGTCCAGTGAGGTCGAGCAACATCTTCCCACGATTCGCATGTCTGGTATCGAAATATTGCTGGCAGACGAACAGCAATTAAGTAGTCAGGAGATGTCTCTGCTGTTGACCGAAGGGATTTTGGTTCAGCAGCAAAGAGAGCACGTGATTGCCGAGAGTCAAACTCGGGATACTGCGACGGACCTGCTCCAGGTGCGGCTGCAATTGGAAACGGATCTGGCAGAAGGCCTGCAGGTACAAGGAGCCGTTTCGCTAGACGACCAGCCGTCGCTGCTAACGGCTCGTGTTGACAGGTTGATGCTTGATGAGCGGTTGTTCAGATATTTACCGTTATCCGTTGTTGATAAATTGCCACCGGGTATGGGGATTCATGGGGAGGCGCAGTTAGCAATTCAATTGAGAACTCAGTTAATGACCAATAATCTTGGCGAGTCCGAGTGGGACCATCGTTGGGCAGCAGCAGGCGTGCTCAGCAATGGCATCTATTCAGACCGTCGTTTGCCAACTCCGATTACGGATATCTCGGGCACACTTACCTGGCAGGCAGGTGAGTTGCATTGCGAGCGGCTCAATGGCCGGTTTGCGAACTCCCCTTTAACAGCGAATGTCCATCTCTACCGAAAAGGAGATCAGTTGGCTGTGCAGGGGACGATGGTTGCCGAGAATCTGCTGGTGGATGAAACACTTGCCGAAGGTTTGACTGGCAATGGTAAGTTACAGTCGATTGCTCGTGTATTTGACCTGTATTCCCCCCGCGGATCGACTGGACTCAAGGTGTCTTATGATTCCACTGGAATCGAACCGGTAACGGAAGTGGTGCTGGATATTCACGATATGGATATTACGCCGGTTAAATTCCCCTACCCGTTTCATAAAGTGGCGGGCCGAGTGCTCGTCCGAAATAGAGATGTTAATCTGGATGGGTTGCAGGCTTATTCTCACGGTCAGCGTTTCGAGATTCAGGGAAGCGTGAAAGATGCGATGGATTTCCCTGTCGGTTGGATTCAGGTTTCAGCAGATGGCCCCGTGCCTTTGGATGGTGAGCTGATCCAGGCGTTGGATCCCAGGACGCAGGTTGCGATCAAAGTATTGCGTCCCACTGGAATGGTTTGGCTGAAGCATTTGCGTTACGAATACGACGGCGATAAATACAATCCCAGGCGTGAAATTGATATTGATGTTAAATCGGCCACCGTTAGCTATGAACAATTCCCCTATCCGCTACATCGCATTGAAGGTGACATTAGATTACGTGACGGCGTTTGGAAATTTGAGCAATTCAGTGGATACAAGGGTAACTCCTATATCCAGCTTCAAGGCAGCCTGACTCCGTTGCCGGATAATGACCAGCGACTCACTCTGGAATTGACCGGGACAGATGTCGAACTGGATGAAGAACTACGCACAGCCTTTTCCGTGAAGAATAAAAATGTGACTCGTTTGTGGGACCAGTTGCAGCCACAAGGTGCGTTAGAGCACCTCACGATGAAAATTGAAAAGTACAAATCGCGAGAGAAGCCCAGTCTGTATATCCGTGGAAAGAAGTGGGTGCCGGATGAAAGTTTTGCATCGTCCAGAATTCAGGTGAATCCAATCTGGTTCCCGTATGCGATTGATGAACTGACGGGGGAATTTATTATTCAGGATGGTCATATTCAATTGCTGGATGTTCGCGGAAAACATTCCCAGACCGAATTTGTGTTTGACGCCGTCAGCCATTTTAATGCCGATGGTGGATGGGATTTAGCGATTGAGCACCTGAGTGTGGATCGTCTTGCCTTGGATAATGATTTGCTAAATGCGTTGCCCGTGTCCCTGTCTAAAGGACTTAAGTCACTGGAATTGGTTGGGCAGGTTCAATTGTCCGGAGATATGAAATTTGCTCAGGCTGCTGAATCGTCGCTGCAGGCGGACTGGAATTTGAAAGTGAGTGCGGCCGGTGCTTCATTAACATGTGGCCCAAGGTTTACCGGAGTTTATGGTTCGATTGCTTTTGATGGAGTCAGTGATACTCAGGGCTTTCGTTCGAAGGCCTGGATCGATGTGGATTCCATGATGTGGGGGCAGGAGCAGTTGACGAAAGTGTCAGGGCCAATTTGGGTTGATTCCAAGCAGTTGTTAGTTGGTCGTTGGGCAAGTTTGTCTGAGGGGCAGCCATCAGTTTCCGGGCCATCCGGTGATGTCGTGCGACAGCCTCGACGTGATGCTCAAAGTCTGTTGTTCCGCACCGTCGGTGGCCTGCTTGGAGTGGATATGCAAATACAATTTGTAAATCAGTTGCGGATTGAATCCGGCGTCGATGGAACGCTTAGTCGGTCGGCAGATCGGTTTTTGCTCCAGGCTTCACTTTCCGGAGCGGATCTTGGATATTTAGCTCGGCAGCATGAGATCAAAGAACGAGCTGCGGGACGTATTAATGGTGCCGTGCGACTGCGGGGCGAGGTAGGAGATCGTTCCACCTGGGCTGGCGAGGGACGAGTGCGTCTGGCTGACGCGGATATATATGAACTGCCTCTGATGGTTGCGTTGTTGAGTAACCTGGGAGGAAGTAAAGAACGGGCAGCCTTCTCTTCCAGTGAAGTCGACTTCAGGATTCAGTCCGAGAGGTTTATAATGGATCGTATTGCCCTCGAGGGTGAAGCCATCAGTCTGTATGGAAACGGATGGATGTCCTTTGATGAAGAATTGGATTTGGACTTCTATTCGTTGGCCGGAAAGCAGCGGTTGGCGATTCCATTGATCAATCAGGTGGTGGCGGAAGCCAGTAAGGGATTACTGAGAATAGATGTGGCCGGTTCGTTGGATCAACCACGTGTTAATGGTACCGCATTTCCTGAGTTGGATGGAACGATGGAAAGGATCCTGCGCGATTTGAATACCCGCATCGCGCGACCATTACCTCGAGCTGTCGAACCGCTCAACCAATTGAGATAAAAGGAAATCAGAGAGATGAAGTTTACGAAAATGCATGGGGCGGGCAATGACTATGTCTACGTAAATGCGTTTCAGGAAACATTGCCGGAAGACCTGCCGGCTCTGTCGATAGCCATGTCTCACCGGCATTTTGGTATCGGAGCCGATGGGTTGATCGTCATTCATCCATCGGAAGTTGCCGATGCACGGATGCAGATGTTTAACGCTGACGGCAGTGAATCAGAAATGTGTGGTAATGGCATTCGTTGCGTCGCGAAATATGTATATGACCACGGTATCTGCCAAAATGAATCGCTCACCATTGAAACCGGTGCGGGTGTTCTGTCGCTGGAAGTCGAAGTTGCCGAAGGGAAGGTGGAACTTGTCCGCGTGGATATGGGCGAGCCGATTTTAGCCGGTTTGGATATTCCAACCCGGTTTGACTCCAACCCGGTCGTTAATCAATCACTAGAAATTGATGGCAGGATATTTGAAGTAACGTGTGTCTCAATGGGTAATCCTCATTGCATTATCTATGTCGAAGAGGCCACAGATGAACTGGTTCTGGGGATCGGGCCGAAGATAGAGAATCACGAGTCATTCCCTGCCAGGATTAATGTCGAATTCATCGAGATCCATTCACCCTCAGAAGTTCGCCAACGGACTTGGGAACGCGGTTCTGGTGAAACCTGGGCATGCGGGACAGGTGCGAGTGCCGTTTGTGTGGCAGGTGTATTAACAGGCAGAACGGAACGACGGATTTTGAACCATTTACTGGGCGGTGACCTAGAGCTGGTTTGGGATGAAGAAACGAATCACGTCTTTATGACGGGACCAGCGACGGAAGTTTACAGCGGTGAATGGGAATTGTAACCAACTCCCCATTCACAATGAACGAAGTTTAGTGTCACAAGGATGTAACACACAATGAAACTGGATTCTCCCTGGATAATGCGTTTGGGCGGCTTTGGGTTGACTCGACTGATGCGTAGCTGGATGGGGACGTTGAAATATCAGGTACATCGTGAAGAACCAGAAGTGGATCCGGTATTAGAGTGTTTTCAAGGGCCAAATATCTACTTGTTCTGGCATGAATATATCCCGATCCCGTTTTATTTGCGTGGTCGCTGTAACATCACGATGCTCTTAAGTCGTCATCGGGACGCTGAATGGCTGTCGCATGCCGCTCGGTATATGGGATTCGGCACGGTTCGTGGAAGCTCATCACGTGGAGGCGTTGCCAGTTTGAAAAAACTGATGAAGGTTGGTAAGGAAATGAACCTGACGATGACGCCCGATGGCCCTCGTGGCCCGCGTCGCGTGTTGGCACCGGGGTGTATCTATCTGGCTTCTCGGTTACAGATTCCACTGGTGTGTCTGGGGTTCGGCTATCAATCCTGCTGGCGTTTGAAAAAAGCCTGGGATCAATTTGCGATTCCCAAGCCGTTTACGCAGACTCGGATGATGATTAGTCGCCGGATTCACATTCCTGCCGGACTCGATCGGGACGGTATCGAGCACTATCGTCAGATGGTACAGCAAGTGCTGGAGCAAAAGACTCAGTGTGCTGAACACTGGGCTCGCACAGGCTCGGTCCTTGAAGGGCAAGAGATCTTATTGCCGGAACCTGGCATTTACCGCCGGGCGGCTTAGTGACACGTTTTTGTCACCTTTTTTGTATATTGAAGGATCACGAAACCTGAGCTTCTGACTTGGATGTCGGTAATCAACTATGGATGAACGAACTTTGTTTTCTGAAGCGGCGAATGCGCCTCAGGTGCTTACCGTCAGTGAGCTCAATACAGCGGCGAAAGATGTACTCGGAGCCACCTTTGATGACGTTTGGGTGGCCGGTGAAGTTTCCGATTTGTCGCGTCCCAGTTCAGGTCATTTGTATTTCAGCCTGAAGGATGAAGAAGCTACGATCCGAGCGGTGATTTGGCGTAGTACGGCATCACGCATGCCTTTTCAGATAGAAGATGGACAACAGCTGATCTGTCGCGGCAAGATTGACCTCTATGTTGTAAGGGGTAGCTACCAACTCGTGGTCAAGCAGGCTGAGCCTCAGGGCGTGGGGAGTCTGCAACTAGCTTTCGAACAACTGAAACGTAAATTATCCGAGGAAGGGTTGTTTGCAGAAGAGCATAAACAACCAGCCCCCTGGTTACCACGTAAGATAGCCTTTGTCACGAGTCCGTCTGGTGCAGCGATTCGGGATTTTCTGGAAGTCACACGACGGCGTTGGAGTAATGTTCATGTGGTCGTGATTCCAGCTCGGGTACAGGGACAGCAAGCGGCGGGAGAAATTGCTGCCGGCGTCCGCACAGCCAATGCTCTGACAGACCCGCCTGACCTGCTCGTAGTTGGCCGGGGCGGAGGCAGCATGGAGGATCTCTGGTGTTTCAATGAAGAAGAGGTGGTGCGGGCGATTTTTGAGAGTGAGATCCCGGTGATTTCTGCAGTCGGGCATGAAATAGATGTGACGCTGTCAGACTTAGTCGCCGATCGCCGTGCCCTGACTCCGACCGAAGCTGCCGAATTGGCCGTACCGGCTGAAGCTGAAATTGCGGGGATGTTGGAGGCCATTCAGCAAAGAATGGTCAGCACATTACAAAGCCGTGTTCTGCGGGCTCGCCAGCAATTACAAACTCTGGATTCAAGGCCTGTGCTGAAGCGTCCGGAAGAAATTGTGGAGCAGCGAGCCCGAATAGTGGATGAATGGGAGCAGAGACTAAGTCGTGCAATGCAGGATGTGATTCAACGAGGCAAAGAAAAGGTGGCTGTGGCTGCGGCCGGACTGAATGCCTTGAGCCCGCTAAGTGTTTTAGAGCGTGGATACAGTGTTACCCAGGATCAGGATGGGCAGGTTTTGGTTGACATCCAGCAGCTCCAGATAGGCCAGGAAATGGTCTCTCGTCTATTCAATGGTCGAGTGATTAGCGTTGTCCAGTCAACTGAGCAGATCGAGACGAAATTGCCCGGTCAATAACAAGTCAAAAGGAAGAAGGAGAGAATCAGATGGCAAAGCAGGAAAAACTGACGTTTGAACAGGCATTGGAGAGTCTGGAAGAAGTCGTTGCCCAGTTAGAAACCGGGCAACTGGGTCTTTCGGAATCGCTGGAGTGTTACCAGCAGGGTGTTGGCTTGCTGAAGCACTGCCACGAAGCGTTGTCCGGAGCGGAGCGGAAAATTGAACTGCTTACAGGAATCGATTCCGAGGGTAAGGCGATTACTGAGCCGTTTGAGGATGAAGAGACAACGTTGGAGCAAAAGCAGAATTCCCGTTCCAGCCGTCGCTCTGCCGAAGAGGATGTAGACGAGTCAGGGGACCTGTTTTAAAGTAAAGGTAGAGTATTCGGAGATTAGTTCCGAGTACGTTTCGTACCCTTATTATTTTTGAGTTCCTCATGTCAACAAGCGGAGAGGTTCTGCTGTCGCAATACATGACGCAGGTCCGTCAGGAAGTAGATCACGCGTTGGCCGATGTGGCGACCTATGGGGATGGCTGTCCTGTTGTTTTGGGAGACGCCATTCGGCATATTCTGTTGGCTCCGGGCAAGCGTTTACGGCCGATGTTGGTGTTAATGGCCTCGGATGCCTGCGGGAATAGAAGTAGTGCAACCATTGCATCGGCCTGTGCTGTGGAAATGATTCATACTTATTCACTCATTCATGATGACCTGCCAGCCATGGATGATGATGAGCTTCGGCGGGGACTACCAACCGTCCATGTCGTATATGGTGAAGCCAATGCGATTTTGGCAGGAGACGCCCTGCTCGCTCAGGCCTTCGAGGTGATTGCTCGCTGTCAGGCGACTGCTGAGCAGGTCGTACGCTGCCTGCAGGAATTGACGCAGGCAGCCGGTCCCTGTCAGCTGGTTGGCGGGCAAGTAGATGACTTGCAGGCGGAAAACACTGTTGGAAATGCAGGACAATTACAAAAAATTCACGAACGCAAGACAGGTGCAATGTTTAGAGTGTCTCTGAGGTTAGGTGCGATTGCAGCGGATGCTACCGATGAACAAATTACTCGCCTGGATACGTATGGAAAACATTTAGGGTTAGCATTTCAGATCGTAGACGACCTGTTGGATTTGCAGGGGGACGTTGAACAGCTAGGGAAACAAACCGGAAAAGATACCGAACATGGAAAACTGACGTACCCTGCCCTTATGGGAGTTAAGGAAAGTCAGGATTTGGCAGCAGATTTGATAAAACAAGCCTGTGAACAACTGGAGCCATTTGGTGAAACTGCCGAACCATTAAGACAGTTGGCATATTTCGTTTTGGAACGGAATAACTAAATTAAAAGAAGAGACTATACATCTCCACCTTTAATTGACTGAACCATTTTATGGAACACCCGATTCTATCTAATCTGCAATCACCACTGGAATTGCATGAGATGTCGGTAGCTGAACTCAATGAAACAGCTACAGAGATCTGTGATGTCATGTGTGATTTATTGAGTGAACGCTCGGCTCACTTCGCCTCCAATCTCGGCGTCGTCGAACTCTGTCTGGCTTTACATAGCATTTTCGACTTCAGTCAGGACAGACTCATTTGGGATACGGGGCATCAGATTTACCCACACAAACTGATAACGGGTCGTTATCACCAGTTTAAATCGATTCGCACGAAGCAGGGATTGATGGGGTATCCCAATCCGGCGGAAAGTGAATACGACCTGTTCATGACCGGGCATGCCGGGGCAAGCGTCTCAACCGCTCAGGGGCTACACAGCGGTGACGTTCTTGCCGGCCGGGCTGATCGCAAGGCGGTTGCCGTCATAGGTGACGGCGCGTTTCCATCCGGTGTAGTCTATGAAGCGATGAACAATGCCGAAGGGAATTTGTTAGTGGTGCTCAACGACAATGAGATGTCGATTTGCCCCCGAGTCGGTGGTGTCGCATCCTATCTGGATCGACTGCGTAACTCGATCTACCCGTCGTTAAAATCAGGAATCCAAAAGGTGCTTGGTAAAGTGCCGTTGGTGGGCGACCCGGCGGAACGATTCTTAGCTCAGATGAAGGAAGCGGTCAAAGCCGGATTTCATGGCGGTATGTTGTTTGAGGAATTGGGTTTTCAGTACCTCGGACCGATTGATGGCCACGACATTGGCCTGATGCGTAAGTACCTTCAAATGGTTAGTGAGATTCACGAACCTGTCTTATTGCATGTCGTGACTCAGAAAGGTCACGGATTTCAGCCCGCCGAAGAGGATCCTCGTACCTTTCATGCTCCACCGGTCTTTGAGCGAGTGGAAGGCAAAGCTGTATTTCAAGAGAGAAGTAGCAGCACGGGACTGCTTAACTATACGAACCATGCGCGGGATGCCATTGAGCAGCAGATGACTCAGCGGGACGATGTGACCTGCATGACCGCTGCTATGTGTCAGGGCAATAAACTGGAAGCTGTGCGGGACAGATTTCCCGAGCGATTCTTTGACGTTGGAATCTGTGAAGGCCATGCGGTGGCTTTTGCCGGTGGCCAATGCAAAGCGGGTGCTCGACCGATTGTGGCGATTTACAGCACTTTCCTGCAACGCAGTTATGATCATATTTTTCAGGAAGTTTGCCTGCAGGATTTACCAGTCACATTTATGCTTGACCGGGCCGGGTTAGCAGGTCCTGACGGGCCAACCCATCACGGAGTGTTCGACCTGGGATACCTGCGTGTCTTCCCCAACATTTCCATTATGGCTCCGGCTGACCAGCACGATATGCGGTTGATGCTGGAGTTTGCGTTGAATCACGATTCCCCCACGGCCATCCGCTACCCGAAGGGAGTTTCACCGGAGATTGCCCGGGAACCCGCGGCTGTGGAATACGGGAAATCGGAAGTACTCTCCACAGGTAAGGACGGCACGATTTTGGCATTGGGTGCGATGGTGGAACCAAGTTTAAAGGCTGCTGAAAAACTACAAGCTGACGGTTTGGACGTAGGTGTCGTGAACGCCCGGTTCGTGAAACCTCTGGACGAACACGTGATGACCGATGTGTTGCGAAATAGTCCCTTTGTCGTGACGGTTGAAGAGGCTGCCTTGATAGGAGGCTTTGGTTCGGCGGTGTTGGAATTCGCGGCAGAACGACGTCTCAATACATCGCATGTTTGTCGGCTTGGAATTCCGGATATCTTTGTCGAACACGGCGAACGCAGTGAACTCTTACGTGACCTCGGTTTGGATGCTGATGGTGTTTATCGAGCGTGCAAGGACATGGCACAGGACACTGCAGATATGGAGACGGTCTAGCTTCAGTGGATTTCCGCGTAGCCAGGCAGAGCCTGAATCATGTCACAACCTCAAGCAGCAACTTGGATCGATGCCGGCCGTAAGCCGCGTGTGCTTGTTTGTGGCGGAGCCTCCAATGCCGGTAGTCAGGAAGCAGAGGCGCTTGTTCGAGAACAGATTGCGGAATATTTCGAAGAGGTGGAAGAGGCCTCTCAAGCCGATCTGGCAATTGTTCTTGGAGGTGACGGCTCGATTTTGCGAGCCTCACGCGAATTGAGTATTGTTGGCTTGCCTGTCGTCGGAGTCAATCTAGGCCGTTTAGGGTTTCTGGCATCCGTGTCGCCTAATGAAATTGAACAGGCTTTTAGCGATGTAGTCGCTGGAAATTGTCGCATTGTCGAGCATTTAATGTTGCAATGTACGGTCCTGCGTGACGGGCAACAGGTAGCCTCGGCGATCGGACTGAATGAAGCAGCGTTGCTGCGTGGAGCTCCTTTTTCGATCCTTGATATCGACCTTCATGTAGACGGTGAATTAGCGACGACTTTTAGTTGTGACGGATTGATTATTTCCACACCCGTGGGCTCGACAGCGCACAGTTTATCGGCTGGTGGTCCGATTTTGCGTAAAACTCTGGATGCCTTTGTTATCTCCGCGATAAGCCCTCACACGCTCACGGTTCGACCTGTGGTGGACTCGTCTAATCGAATCTACGAAATGATCCTGCGGGCAACTTCGGCTGAAACGGCTGTTGCCGTGGACGGTAAAGTGATCGCGGATGTCACTCAGCAGGATGTGATTCGTGTTGAAAAAGCCTCGCAACCGTTTTTGATGATCGAAGTTGACGGGCAAAATGATTATCGAAGTTTGCGTGAGAAGCTGGATTGGGGTGGTCGTATTCGCCATAAAAAATAACAATAAAGGCTCTCGAATGGATTCGAGTAACGAAATGTAATTGTGGAGTGTGCAGGGAGGCATATGATGACTGTGGCGAAAACCGGATTAATGGTATTTCTGTTCGCGGTATTTCTGATTCCGGGGATATCAACAAACGCCCATGCTCAGGGGCAGGATCTGGAAAAACAGCTGCAACAGGCAGCTGCCGCCGCAACAGGTGAATCGGCAACTGCTAAAAAATATCACCTGCAATATAAACTTCAGCAAGGCGAGTCCATTCGTTCCCGGATTGTACATCTGGTTTCGATGGATACGAAGATTGATGGGGAATTTGAGAACCTTAAATCTCGTAGTGTTTCGACTAGAGTGTTTCAGGTACAAGCAGTGGATGGTGAGGGAAATATCACACTTACTCATCTGGTTGAAGATGCTGAACTTTGGCAGAAAGTGACCGGAAAAGAAGAAGTCCGTTATAACAGCAAGACAGATGAGGTCGTGCCGGAAAGTTACGAACGGCTTGCTGAGTCGATTGGTAAACCGCTGGCTGTCATTAAGGTCAATCCAGCAGGTAAGATTCTCACTCGAGAAGACTCGGTCGTTCAGTTCAACCCGGGAATTGGAGTCTTGCTGCCGCGACTTCCGGATTATCCGATTGCAATTGGACAAAAATGGTATACGCCTGAATCGGTTCGTATACGTACAAAGGATGGTCGAGTGAAGACCATCAAACTTCGCAAGTTGTACACGCTAACGAAGGTCTCCAACCAACTGGCAACGATTACAGTCAAAACCCAGTTACTCACTCCGGTTCAGGATGTGAAAGTCAAAAGCCAACTCATGCAACGAATGCAGCATGGTGAATTGCAATTTGATTTAGCGGCTGGCAGAATCTACTCATCACGAATGGAACTGGATGAACGGGTTGTCGGGTTCAATGGAGCGGCAAGTATGATTCACTATCTCTCCAGGATGACCGAGCAGTTAGTTAAGCCCGCGCCTTCCTCCAAAGACGTCTCTGTACGTTGATTTGAAAAGGGAGATCAGTTTGCGAGCTCTCTCCGCTCGAAACGTGATGGCACTCGGCCTCCTGTTCGTTGGGTTCTGGCCGATGGCCTCTGAGGCTGTCGATAAACTGCGTGTCGAGAGTCATGGCGAAGTCGTCCTGTTAGAAGGGCGACTATGGGATTCTGGTGATCCAACTCGATTGTTGCTTCAGCGAGCCGACAATCGACTGCAAAAAGTGGAAGTCACGGATGTGCTGGAGCGATCTAAAGACGCGACCCGATTGGTTATGCATTCTCGGGCTCAGCTGACAGCGGCTCTCAAACAGGAGTTTGGCGATAACTTTCAAATCCATGCAACGTCGCACTATGTCATCTGTTTTAACACCGTACCGGAGTATGCTCGCTGGGTAGGATCATTACTGGAACGCCTGTATCGTGGGTTTTATGGCCACTGGGACAAACGCCGTGCTGCATTGACTCCTTCCACTGCTCCTCTGGTCGTTGTGATTCACCGAAATCAGCAGTCGTTTCTAAAACACGTGGAAGGTGATTTGGGAGAGACGGCTGAGTTTATTCCCGGGTATTACAATCAGGAGTCCAACCGCGTCAATCTCTACGATTTATCACGTTTAAGTGAGCGGCAGGAGCAGTTGGCCGTTCAGGGCGTGCGTTCAGGCAGTCCCGCTGTTCAGATTCAGCGAGTGTTAGATCACCCGACGGCTGAAAGGAATGTGGCCACGATCATTCACGAAGGGACACATCAGCTATGCTTCAATAGTGGGATGATGAGGCGGCTTTCCTACACACCTTTGTGGTTAAGTGAAGGGATGGCCATCTATTTTGAAACGCCTCAGTTAAGTAGCCCTAAAGGATGGACGACGATCGGTGGTATCAATCGCTATAGTTTGAATTACTACAAGTTATTGGAACGAGATGGAAAACTGCTCAAATTTGATGAGATTATCAGTTCGGATGATGTGTTTCGTTCGGGAAAAACAGTGCGGGCTGCCTACGCTCAGTCCTGGGCATTAAATTACTTTTTGCAAAAGACAAAGCCGCAACAGTACCAGGATTTTCTCAAGCTACAACGATTGCATGTGCCACTTCAGCAACTCAGTGCTAAACAGCGTCAAGTGATGTTCACGGAGGCTTTTGGAGCCAGCCTGACACAAATTGAAAACCAAATGCGGGTGTATTTTTCTAAACTTTGATTAGAGTTTATTTGCGTTAGAGTCTGCCCGGAGCAAACACAAAGCTTGTATCGAGAACGCTCGATACGTAAGATAAAGCATTAGTAAATCTGCAGCGAATGGTCGCTGTTTCATTCATAAGGAGAATACGATGTCGTCAAAGGAGACACCTCGTAAAACAGATAATAGTCGTCGCAATTTCCTCAAGACGTCTGCTGTGGTTGGAGGGGCTGCTGCCACTTCGTTTACTGCCGCTAACGCTGTCCACGCACAGGGCAGCGATATCCTCAAGGTTGGTTTGATCGGATGTGGTGGTCGAGGCACGGGAGCCGCTGTCAACGCCATGCGTGCCGAAGATAATCTGCGGTTAACTGCGATGGCCGATGTGTTTGGCGATCGTCTGGAGCATTCCCGGAATATTCTGGAGCGTCAAATTGGCGATAAGTTTGCCGTGACTGAAGAAACCAGTTACACGGGCTTTGATGGCTATAAAGAATTGATGGCAGGCGATGTCGACGTTGTTCTTCTTTGTACACCTCCCCATTTTCGCCCAGCTCATATTGAAGAAGCCGTAAAGCAAAACAAACACGTCTTCTGTGAAAAACCAGTCGCGACAGATGCTGTCGGTGTTCGTCAGGTCATGGACGCAGTGCGTGTGGCCAAAGAGAAAGATCTAAACGTTGTTTCAGGGCTTTGCTGGCGTTATGACTACGGCGTGCGAGCTGTGATGGAGCAGATCAAGAGCGGAGCGATTGGCGATATTCAATCCATTCAGGAGAACTATCTTACCGGTACGTTATGGCACCGGGGGCGTAAGGAAGACTGGAGTGAAATGGAGTACCAGGTGCGCAACTGGCTGTACTTCACCTGGTTGTCAGGCGACCATATTGTGGAACAGCATATCCACAGCCTCGACAAAGCGATGTGGCTGATGGATGACGTCCCACCGGTCAAGGCAACCGGATTGGGTGGACGCCAGCAACGTGTTGACGAGCAATGGGGTCATGGCTATGATCACTTCGCCGTTTGCTATGAATGGGAAAATGGTGCCAAGACCTATTCCTACACTCGCCAGCAGTCGGGTTGCTCGAATAACGTGGAAGATTACGTGATGGGTACTAAGGGGTCCGCAAAGATCCTGCGACATTCCATCGAAGTGGGTGGTGAAGAAACCTTCCGCTATCGTGGTCCTAAGCCGAGTATGTACGATGTGGAACACAAAGAACTATTTGCTGCAATTCGCAGTGGTGACACCATCAATAACGGTGATTACATGTGTTCCAGTACTCTGATGGCCATCCTGGGACGTGAAGTCTGTTACACAGGTCAAACGATCACCTGGGATCAGATGCTGAATTCAGAAAAAGACTTGTCACCGGCTGTTTATCAGTGGGGCGACGTGGAAGTTCCCAAGGTTGCCATTCCTGGTAAAACGGAATTTGTTTAAGTCTTTATCCCAGCATTCAAAAATCCAAAAGCCTCGTTCGACAGTAAACTCGGACGAGGCTTTTTTGATTTAAATAGAAAGCGTGTAAACAGCCGCGTGTTTACGTTCCAAATTGGGCTTCACAGCGTCTGAGTGCCTCAGAAACTTTGCATTGGCCATGCGGATGAGTGATCCAGGAATCATTTTCGATCCAATGACTAACTCGCTGCTGAGCGGAGATCACTGTATTGTGAGCTCGTTTGCCGAAATAGTCGCCAATTTCTGAGTAGGCTGCACGGGTGTACTTTCTGGCCAGCCACATGGCCAGCATACGTGGCTGGCTGATGCTCTTGGCTTTGGCGGTGGATTTGAGCTTCTTCCTATCGACACCAAACACTTCACATACGGCCTGCTCAATATCTGTGATACGCACATTCCGGCGAGGCTTGTCGAATAAATCGGCCAACTGCCTGTCTGCTTCTTCCAATGTCATTGTGGACTGAGCCAGTTGTTGCAGGACGCCAATCCGATTGATCGCTCCCTGAATATGACGAGCATCAGGGTGGACACGTTCCACCAGCATATTAAGCACAGCAGAGTCAATTTGCAGACCCAGATGCTGGCAGTATTGATAAGCGATTTCCTGTCGCATACTGAAATCAGGCGATTCGATTCCGCAGACCAGTCCACTCGACATACGTGCCACCAGGTCCGATCCGAGTCCGTGAATTTCCGTGGGAGACATCTTGGCCGAAAACACAAGCTGCTTACCACTGCGGATGAGTGTGTCGACGGTATAGTGAAACTCGATCATGGTCGCCTGTTTACCGACAAAGAATTCAATATCGTCGATGATGAGGACTTCCACATCACGGTGTTTCCGCCTAAATGTAGGCAAACCATTGCCCTGCAGCGATTCCAAAAAATGAGTTGTGAATTGTTCTGCGGTCAAATAAACCGCCTGCCCCGCCTTTACTCGACTGCGGTACTTGTTCCAGATGGACTGGAGTAAGTGTGACTTTCCACTGCCTGACGGTCCGTGGATAAACAAAGGGGAAATCGTACCGGGCCGATCGAGCATGGACTTGGCAGCACTAACGGCGATTTGATTGGCTGGCCCAACAACAAGATTGAGTAAGCCCGCAGGAGGCCTGTGTTTAGGAATGGGTTGAGTGGCCGGCGTTAGCTGGATTTGTTTGATCTGTTGGACTTGCCGATCCGAGTCCGATGGTTGGGCTGATGCGTTGGCAATGTCGCTGTGAGAGGATTCCGGTGCGTCAATTAGGAATGATAGTTCCAACTGACTTTGGGAAAGTGACGTCAGGATATCCTGCAATTTGGACTGATAAACGCGTTTGAGTCGTTCGGCGTTGAAGCTATTCGGAGCGCACAGGCTCAGCGTGGTTCCTGACAGGCTCCACGTTACTGATTGATCGAACCAGATGTCGAATTTGTCTTGCCCAATTTCGTCGACCAATCTTTTCCTGATGGTCGCGATGAGGGTCATGTCGTCCTTGGTCACGTTTTTATATTCCTTTAAACGCTTTCAGCTTCCACCGAAACCATCTTGGTTTCGACGCCATTTGAATCCTTGAGGGCTCTAAGCCATCCCGAACCAATCAAGGTTCTTCAGGATTCAGGCGATGCTGAAAAACGCATAATCACCGAATCATCTTTGGAACTCGAGTGTTTTTCCCGGTCGCTAGAGACCACTGAAAACAGTCGGTTCTTTCCCCATTCGGCAAGTTAGCATTCCTGCTGGTTGATGAGTGGGAACCGATTGTAATCCTGCTAGCACTCGATTCAAAGTGTTTTAAAAACAAAGAGCCAAAAGGCTCTTGATTGACGGTAAAAACAGTGTTTTCGTCGTCTGAAAAGTTTCCCGTTCGACGGTGGAAAAACTGTCGACAAGGTGACGATAACTGTCGTTACGTTCAACGTCTGACGTCCGTTTCCGGATTTGGTGGGCATCTTGCCCGGAAAGCGTCTTGAAGAAATTCAAAAACAGCGATTATCCGCTTTTGAATTATATCGGAATTGGATTCTGAAAGAACCAAGCTGCCATGAAATTGCCGTGATTCGGCAAAGGTTTCTCAAGCAAACTCCTCTCGAGGGGGATTGGCGAAGGTGAATCCCGCGATGGATTAGATCTGCTGTCGGGATTGATCCGTTTTCAACATTCTGCGAAATGATTCACTGA
This sequence comes from Planctomycetaceae bacterium UBA2972, assembly GCA_002348315.1. Classification (GTDB taxonomy): domain Bacteria; phylum Planctomycetota; class Planctomycetia; order Pirellulales; family Pirellulaceae; genus UBA721. Next base: position 17,883 of record DEAW01000070.1, read on the forward strand.
GAGTCGCTCCGAGCTTTAGACGATTGAGCTCAAAGCGTATTTCTAGTGGTTCGCTATGATCTGATGTGGAGACAACCGTCGGAGCGACGATTCGCAGGGCACTAACTGGTAGTTTGTTTTGGCTTTTTATTAAGAGGGTGTGGATGGAACTCGGCCGTTGCGTCATCCGAAATTTGTTTTTCATAAGAATGATTAATGTAGAGGGGTCGTGAGTGAATCCTAAGAACTCCAGGCGTTGCAGTTTGTCATGACGATCAAAAAGAAACGTTAGCGAGCCAGCAAGGTCATCGGGATCTTCACCCGTCACGACCGGGACACGGTAGCTGTGTAAACCGCTGTCTTGCACATGAAAGGAAACCCGGGCCCAGCGGCTAGTTATTTCCGCTGGTGTGATTTTGAAATCCAGCACCTGTTCGATACCTGAAAAGACTCCTCCATCAAGATGAGGGGAAGAGCCATCCGGATCAGGTGTCGTCATTGCTACATCTTCAATGGTGGAGACGTTAGAATCATCGCCTGAGAAGAATGCACTGATCGAATCGCTTGTCGAATCAAACCAGTTGGATATGGAATCTAAGATGCTTGTCGAGTCTTCAGCATCACCGGTCGTCGTACCTCCGGAGAAGATAACCAGCGGCACGAAGATGACGCCACCAAACATGGCCAGATAGAGTAACCGTTTTAGAATCCACTTCATTTGCGTCTCCAACAAGTTGAGTTTGTTAGAAAAAACTACCATTTGAGAGACTCACGGGGATTGGCATGGTAGCTACGTTGTGTTGGAAGTGAAGGATTTCCTGAGGGTTGTAGAGATTATAGGTTTTCGGCAAAGTAGGCTGCGGCTGTTTTTTGCGTATGAGGGTTACCTGCGACAATCAAAGTAATGGAGTTCGAGCCTTTAGGCTTGAGTTGTTTCCGGACCTGTTCAGGTGTGAGTTCAATACCACGTTTCTTAATTTCCAGGGAACCGATGTCGTGTTCACTAATCCATTTACGGATTTTCTTCAGGTCGTACGGCAATTGGTCGACGACTCGATAACATGCTCCTCCGGGGACGCTTTGATGTGAGTCTTTGGAGAAGTAGGCCACGCCCGAGTGGATGAACTTCAGGTCATGCTGCGCTGCCCAGGTTGGGGCGAGATTCGCAGCTAAGACAGCTGGAGAGGGTTCATAGATATAGCGTACAGGTGAGTTGGACAGCGGGACATCCCGGGCTGTGAGTAACTCTCCCTGATCAGCTTCGAAGGCCCAGGCGGTTTTTCCTGACGGTGTCACTGCCACAGCACTGCGTTTGTGGTTATCCACAGTCAGAGGCGTAAAGAGGGCAAGTTGTTGCCGGCATTCATTGCGAGATTGAAGCCATTGTAATTGGCATTTATCGACCCAGGCATCAGGTATCTGTGTGGCAGGAGCAAGTTTGATCAGGATTCCTTTCATGGATTTACCAACCTGATCGATGAGGTGATTCATAAAAGGCAAGTCTGGAGCAAAACTCTGGATATCGGTGTGACGCAAGCCATCATGACGGCGATCCGGGTCAAGATGAACCCAATCCGTGTCGAGTGTAACTTCAGTTACATCAGCGGGGATCGTATTCACGGCTTTACCATGTTTCAGAGTGGCATTATGGCGGGCTAATTGGCAAAGCATCGAATCCTGGTCGACGCCCGTGACAGCAAAGTGCTGTGAGAAGCCTTGTAGGTCTCCTCCGATTCCACAGCACAAGTCCGTGACATGCTGTGTGTCGGCAGCCAGTTTTCGGATCAAATTTGCTTTGTAGGTGGCAATTCCTGCATCGGTGGTTTGCTGTAATCCGAGGCGGGTAAACAGCATTTGATTGGCGTTGGGAAATCGCTTGCCTGCCTGTTGGCGTAACCTGACCTGGCAGGCGATAAACTGAGACTGTTCCACGGAAAAGATTTCTCGCAGACGTAGTAGTTGTTTTGCTGATACATTCCCATCGACTGATGTGGCACTCAGTTTTCCAATGGCTTCGAGAGTTTGTTCGGAGGTGATCCAGTCGTTGTCGAGCATCAGCCTAGTATGAGAGCTGTTATAGGGAATGACAATATCCAACCTCGAAATCCCCCGGATGGGTTCGGGTTGACCTGCAATTCAGGCATTTGTTACATTTTTCGCAGTGATGAAGTGCGCAAGGTATGCGCTGAGTGGAGAAAAGGTTTTATCAGCATGAATTTACTGCGAATTTCCGTTGTCCTGTTGGCTTGCACGGTAATTCAGTCTATTGGCTGCCAGAGTCGCCCGATTATTAATTGGAATTGGGTAAATGACCGCGCCTGGGCTGAATGGCGAGACGACGATCGCTATATGACCACCTGGCACGAGAAAGAGGCATTCCTGGAAGAATTGCGGCAAGAGGCTGATTCGCTGCCGGTTGCTGAGCAACGTCAACATGCGATCGCTTTGTCCGAGCAGATTAAAGCAGAGGAAGTTCCTGTTGTACGGCGTGAACTGGTGCGAACATTAGCACACTTTTATGTGGTTGAGTCGGAAGCCGGGTTGAAAACGGCGTTGGAAGATAGTGATCCGGATATACGTAGCGTCGCCTGTAAAGCAATGGGGGCACGTCCCGGCCAGTCAGCCAGGAATGCATTGTTGAAGGTTGTTCGCAGTGACGAAGATACAGATGTGCAGTCCACAGCCCTGCGAGCGTTGGGTAATTTCGATGGTCAGGAAGTTTTTGACGAACTCAAGAAAGCTCTGGAGAACCGGGATCCGGCAGTCCAGTATGCGGGTATTCAGGGTCTTCGAACTTTGACCGGGCAGGATTGGGGGGAAGACCCGGAAACCTGGCTTGCAGGCTTGGATGGCAAGGATCCGGAAGTGATTCATGATGGACGCGAGTCCTTTATCGACGCTCTGCACCCGCGTAATCTTCTCCGTTAACTCGGTTCAGCAGCATACAGAGCTGATTCGATCGTGGCGGTTGTAAACTGCCATTGCTGAATTAGTGCAATCTCCGTACTATGCACGCCAGTTCTGTCGGAGTTGTCTGGCAGTTTGTAAGTCCATCTCTCGGGTATTCCAGCAATAGAATATGGAAGATCGTGCCAAGTAAGTTTCGAGAACCATTTGCGACGCTCTATAAGCAGGCGGCTAAGTTGCGACAGGCATCCAACGCTGATGCGTTGTTGCTTGTACTGGATACAGCTGCCGATTGGGCTGCCTTGCGAAAAGCCGGTCGGCACAATTTGATTTTGTGTGTATCTCAGGATGCCAACTGTCTTGAAGGCGCTGAAGAACATGGTTTGACGCCGGTTATTCTGGAAGCCGATGATATTCCGGTACAGGAACTCATGGAGACTGCTTTGCTTGAATGTGTTGCCAATGACATTCTTGAAGCGGGGTCTCAGGTTGTCGCTGTGTATTCCGGTTTTCACAGCGACGTCCATGACAGCATTTCCTTAATTCGTCTTGATGAACATCTGGGTAGATTAACGGCGAAAGATCTGCGTAAACTGGAAACCCGCGTGCCGCTGGAAACGTTGAAATCCGTCGTCGATTTGGCAGTGGAGATCGGGTTCGAAGGTCGGGAAGGTAAACCTGTGGGGACATTGTTCGTCGTGGGTGACGCTCGGAATGTACTTGAGTACTGCCACCCGGCGGGATTCGATCCAGTACGAGGCTACAAAAAGGACGACAGGAATCTCAAAGATGCGCGTACGCGAGATGCAATCAAGGAGATTGCTCAGTTAGACGGCGCGATTATTGTGGGAAGTGACGGGGTCGTCGAACGATCGTGTCAGATTATTCAAGTGAGTGCAACCAGCCTGACGTTGTCCAAAGGCTTAGGCGCCAGACACTGGGCAGCGGCATCCATATCAAAAGTGACTAAGGCAATTTCAGTGGTTGTCAGTGAATCGAACGGGACGGTCAGGCTGTTTCAGGACGGTGAAGTGGTCCTGCGAATTGAGCCGATGCGACGTGCTATGAAATGGCGTGAGTTTGATTTTGATCCCCCCACGTCGTCTTCTGAATAGAGTGGTTATTGCGTGACGGCAGCCAGCGGGATGCCGATATCGATGACATGGACCTCTCCGGTGTATTCACGAGATTCTGCTACCGCAAAGCCCTGCTTACGAGCCACCATGGTCAGTGTATGATGAGCCCGGAAGGTGGGTGAACCGGGCTGCCCTGTATCGCAATCCAATCCTGTCGGTATGTCGACAGCGACACGCAACGCTTGCTGGGCATTGGCCCATTCAATCGCTTGTTTAAACGGAATGCGAGGATCTCCGACCCCTCCTGTTCCTACCATGCAATCGAGGATTGCCGTGGTCGAGGATGTTTCCAATTCGTCTAACATCGCCTGAACGTGTTCTGATTCGACACATAATACCGAAGCTGGAAGTTTGCAAAGAATGTCAAAATTAGTCCTGGCATCCCCCACCAGCGAAGTCGGTGAATCCAACAGGATCGTTACTGCTGGAATGTTTCTGGTCAGTAGTTGCCGAGCAATTACGAATCCGTCACCGGCATTGTTTCCTTTCCCACAAAGTAGGACGACAGAATCGACTGGTTGAGCCTGTATGAAATCTGTGCAGCCTCGTCCGGCATTCTCCATGAGGATCAACCCGGTTATTCCCAGACTGTCGATCGCTAACTGATCGATTTCTCGTGATTTTTGGCGTGTGAGCGTAGTCATAATGGCGACCCGGGAAGGTAATGGAAATGAGGCGTTACAGGGTAGTACCCCGTAACGCCTCAGCCAACCGCTCCCAGTAGCTCTATCAAAGCTGTTGTTGACCCGTTGAGCAGACCCTGATGTCCTTGCTGTTGGGAAGCGAGTTTATTTGATGATGGTTGTGATTAAGGAATAATGAAGACGCCTCCGAGCACAGAGCCGGCTTGAATCAATGCAGCCTTTTTGCTGAGTGGAAAGGCTGGTTTCACCCGTGGAGCGAGGCTTCCGGGGCGATGGTAACCCAGAGCATACTGGCATTCGTTCCAGGGATGGATTCCCATGTGATATGGGAGGATAGCAATGTTTGTGAAAAAGTGAGCACCGGAACGCATGGGCTGTAGCCAGGGGCCGAGTGTATGGCCATGGCGTTCGAGTTGTGCATCTTCAAAGTAGATCGGTTTGTGAGCCACAGCCGAGGCTTGCCAGTGAAACGTGAGGGCCTGCCAGGCTCGTTGCTCGTAAGGACTGTTGTCGATACGGCATTGCTTGGGAAATCCCCAGGCATCCGCGATGTAACAAATATCGTCGACACTAAGTGTGTTAATGGGAATAGTGACTAATTTCCCGTCCGCGGTCTTAACATAAATGTTGCTGAATGCATAATCAGCCAGTTGTCCTTGTATCACTCCCTGCCCTTCACGATTGCGCCATTGTCTGACTTCCTGCTGGAGTTTGGGTGGCTTCTGATCCAGATTTGGTTTGAAGCTGGGCGAGATATCAAGGGAGATTTCACTGATGGGTTTCGCACTGATTAAAGTTGCAGCTTTCTCGCAATCCGGTGTTCCGCAGTTTCTGGGGTCCACCATCGTAGCGACTTGAATTGCCGCTCCTCCTGCCAGAGGCAGTGGATCTAAAACCCCAGCCTGGGGAGCCTCAGGGGATGTTAACGGTTCCGCTGGCGGGATGACTTCCGTGTCACTTTCGTCACTGGTGTCCTGCCCGATTAACAATGCAGGAGGTGCCGGGGGTTGCTTCTCTTCCGGTTGGAAGGTGTCGGAAGTAGCGCCTGCTGGTTGCGGCGTGTTGGTTGTTGATTTCGGAGCGGGGGCTTCGAGTATTAGGAATGTATTTTCATCCAATTTGTCCGGAGCAACGGTGGTAGGTTTACCTGGTTGCTGCAAAGAGTTGTTCCCGACTTCGACTTCGGTAATCGGGAGAAAGTTATCGTCTTTGGGAGGGTTTGGGGTGGCGACCACTGGTGCCGTGTTTTGTACCGTGGCTCGTTGGATTTGACCAGCGGTTGGTTTATTGGAGACTTCTTTGATGGCTGTAATGCGAGTCGGCGTAGCTGCATTGTTGACACGCACACGTGTTGTGGAGAGGTTGCGTACCGGAACCGAAGTCGTTCTCGTCGTTTTGATACGAATTGGCGAATCGGAGGCAGCCGGATTGGCGGAGGAAAAGAGCAGCAGCAGCGTACCGAGGGTGGTAAGCGAGAGACTAGTTGTGGTCACTGCCGGACGAGTTGTCCGGGCTGTAATTTGGTGCTTCGTGCGTAATTGCGATGTCATGAGGATGGCTTTCCCGAATGCTGGCAGCTGTTACCCGGATGAACTGGGCGTCAGTGCGCAGGTTATCTATGGTAGGTGTACCACAGTAACCCATGCCTGCGCGTAACCCACCAACCAATTGGTAGACAAAGTCTGCCAGATCGCCTTTGAAAGGTACTCGCCCTTCCACACCTTCGGGAACGAGCTTGCCATTTCCGCTTTGGCGGTAACGTTCACTCGATCCTTTCACCATCGCGCCCATGGATCCCATGCCACGATATGCTTTAAAGGTACGACCTTGGTAGAGGATTAATCGTCCGGGACTTTCAGAAAGTCCTGCAAAAAGTCCTCCAATCATGACAGAATTTGCTCCGGCAACAATGGCTTTGCAAATGTCACCGGAAAATCGAATTCCACCATCGGCAATTACTGGAATTCCAGCCTCTTTTGCCACTTTGGCAGATTCGTAAATTGCTGTCACTTGAGGTACACCGACACCTGATACCACTCGCGTAGTACAGATTGAGCCAGGGCCAATTCCAACTTTGACGGCATCTGCTCCCGCATCGATGAGATCTTTGGCACCGGCTTGCGTAGCGACATTTCCAGCCACTACGTCGATATTCCACTGTTTCTTTATCTGTTTGACCGTTTCGATTACGTTTTTCGAATGCCCGTGAGCGCTGTCAACAATTAGGACATCGACGCCTTTATTGATTAGGCTTTCAGCTCGTTCAAAGCCGAAGACCCCAATAGCAGCTCCGACACGCAGTCGACCCAAATGGTCTTTGCATGCATCCGGAAACTGCTTCATCATATCGATGTCTTTGATCGTAATCAGTCCGGTCAGTTTGAATGAATCGTCCACCAGAAGCAGTTTCTCCACCTTTTTCTCAGTTAATACCTGCTCTGCTTCTTCCAGCGTGACCGCGCCTTTGGCGGTCACCAGGTTTTCCTTGGTCATCACCTCTGAAACTGCCTGAGATGTATCTTCCAGGAAGCGGAGATCTCGGCGAGTAAGGATGCCGACGAGTGTGCCGTCTGCTTCGGTGATGGGAACGCCGGAGACATTGTGTTGCTCCATGATCTGACGGGCATTTCCCACGTTGGCCGTTGGTTGTAGTGTTACCGGGTCAATAATAATCCCGTTGGCACTTCGTTTGACTTTGTTGACCTCAACCGTTTGGTCTTCCACCGACATGTTTTTGTGAATAACGCCAATGCCTCCCATTTTGGCCAAAGCAATGGCCATAGCGTGTTCGGTGACGGTATCCATCGGTGAACTAACCAGAGGGATATTCAGTTGGATGTTGTTGGTGAGCTTAGTCCGCACGTCCGCATCAGAAGGTACAATTTCGCTATAAGAGGGTTCCAATAGAACGTCATCAAAGGTGATGGCTGTTAATCTGATCTTGTCTTCCATCGTCGTACTTTTTCCTGCTGATTGGCTGGTGTTCGATAGGGAAATCCTAATCGATGACCAGACTGTGGGTGCCTCCATCATCCAAAATGGGATGACAAATTATGGTCGCCTCAACGACTTTTGACAACGCAAGGAAGGTAAAAATGCTTCAAATAGACAGAGATTCGGTTCTCTAATCGTAGTTTTCTACCTATTCCTCATCCTGAGCGTTGGAATTGTCCTCTTCTTTCCCTCGGATCGCCGTGGAGGATCCGATTCCATAATCGAGCAGCGTCATGACGGTCCTGGCGGTTACGACATCATCCGCATTGGTTTGAGTGATTTCTTGTGCGATGATTCCTCCAGGAATCTCAGCACAAAAAACTTCGTCGGTGCGAGTCCGGACTCCGTTTTGTTCATGCGAAGTGACCACTCGGCTAACTTGCACCTGCTTGCCAAGGACTTCACGGGTTAATCCATACTCGACAATATTTGACGTCGTTTTGTACTCCACTTCACCTTTCTTATTGGTGAATTGAGTTTCACGCCGTAAAACACTCGGCATCGTTTCCCTGGACAGATAAACCTTGCTGACTCGTCGGCCCTTTTTGGTGGCAATACTGACAGTGAACACTTCAACAGGAAATTCGTAATCACCAATTTTGATCGTGGCTTTTTCAACGAGTTCGGAAAACCCTTCTCCCTTAAAGTTGATATCCCGTTTAATGCGATCTTTGGATTGATTAACTTTCTGATCACCAATTTTGACCGTGGATTCGACACCCAGCGTATAGTGGTTCCGGTCTGATTCAATCAACTCGGTAGTCGTCAGCGTGACGACTTCAGAGGTTACTTTACCCACTTCATCGACCAGACTACGAGTGACTCGCACCGACTTCCAGCTCTCCGGTTGAAATCGAGCCCAGGCATGACTGTCTCTGGAGCGCAACCATTCCTGAGCCTTCCCCTGGCAAGGGGATAGCAGAAGAAGTGCGAAAGCCGTAGCTAGCAGCAGGTTTGTTTTTACTCTGTTCACGTATTTGTTATAAAAACCCTGTTTGAAATAGGGATGAAGGTCATGTTCCTGGATTGGCAACCGACCATCCATGTTTATGGTACGGTCGTAACTCTCCAAATACCATAGATTAAATGTTTTGAAACGCAGTGAGAATTTGATCATCCTGTTCTGCAAAAATACTGCGTAAGTCAATTCGATACTCATCCTGCTTGATTCGACCTAAAACAGCGAGTTCACCCGCTCGCAACGCTTCTGAAAGTTCGTCGTGGGATAGTTTTTCATGAGACACGGAGACCGTCCAGGTTTTTATTTCCTGAGTTGGTACGCTTCCGCCTCCTAAATAAGTTACATCACTGGCTACTGTTGCAGTGAGTAATTCGATTTTGTTGATTGATTGAGCGAGGTTGCTGGCACGTTGTTGCAGTTCGTCCAGCGGGGCATTTAAGAGTTGTAGTACAGGGACATGATCCGTGGGGTTCGGTGTGCAATAAAGGTCCAGCGTAGCGCTGAGCGCTGCCAGGATCGTCTTGTCGAGACGTAAGGCTCGCATCATCGGGTGTTGACTGATTTTTGCGATAGATTGTTTTCGGCCCAGAATGATTCCGCACTGCGGGCCTCCCAGTAATTTATCGCCGCTAAACAAAACGACATCCGCACCAGCTTGCAAGCTATGAGCCGGAAGTGGCTCGTCCTGAATGCCGAATTGACTGTAGTCATAGAGTGCTCCCGAACCAATGTCATCCACGACGACAACGTGGTCGTGTCGAGAAGCGACGTCGACCAGTTGCTCCACGGTCGTCGTCTGGCTGAATCCGGTGATTTGGTAGTTACTACAGTGCACTTTCATGAGCACGGCGGTATTCTCACCAATCGCCTGTTCGTAGTCTGATGCCCGGGTCTTATTGGTTGTTCCAACTTCACACAGTGTTGCCTGACTCATTTTCATGACATCAGGCATACGGAAGCTGCCACCGATTTCGACGAGTTCCCCACGGGAAACAACGGTTTCCTTTCCACTGGAAAGTGCGGCTAGTGCCAGCATCGTCGCACCCGCATTATTGTTAACGACGGCCGCTGCCTCTCCGCCAAAGAGCTGCAGCAATTTACGTTCCACGGCATCGACTCGTTGAGAACGTTTGCCCGATACGAGATTGAGTTCGACACTGGCATATCCCTGTCCCGCTTCGACCATCGCTGCTGTTGCTTGCGCTGCCAGAGGGGCACGTCCCAGTCCGGTGTGGAGGATAATTCCGGTAGCATTGATACAGCTTCGAAGTGGAGACTGCCCTGCAGTTGCAACGTCCTGACAGATGGACTGAATAAGCAGCGGCACGTCAACTTCATGTAGATCATGTGTAAGAATGGCACTGCGTAGCTGATCCAGTGCAGTTCTGGCTGCGGCTACGACCAGGTCACTGCGCGTTGTTTGCAAGAGCTCCTGAATCTCATCAGATTCAAGTAGTTCAGTGACAGACGGAATATTTCTTAGGAGATCATTCATGGGAATTGCTTTGCTTCTCCTTTTATCATCGATCCGCTGGCCGGCATCGACAAGGCCTTTCATCTCTGGAGGAATCTCAGATCATCTTTTCGGATGGTAAAACCGGTACGATCCAAATATTCGCACAGAGGCACAGCGTATTTCCGAGTGGTGCCCAGGGTATCTCGTATTTCAGCCATCGTTTTCCCATGACCATCCTGCATGTATTTAACCAACGTATTCTGCACTTGCTCGACGGTTGCTTGAGATAAATAAAGCTGATCTGATATCTCAATCACGGATCCGCCAGCCTCCGCGATTTTTAACAGCTCCATGACGGCTCCCGCCTGATTCCCCGATTCTTGCTGTAACTGCTTTACCAATGGTGCCTCCAAACCTTGTTGCTCGAGGGTCGATTGTATGCGTTCCAACAACTTAGTCTCATTCTTTGTGAGCTTTGGGCCACGGCTCTTTAAGCCAATGCGTCCCATGTGTACCTGCAACACGCCTTGTTTCTGTAGCAGTGAAAAAATTCGGTTCAGTACACTTTCGCCAGCTAAGAAACTCAGACGCTCACGAACAGGAGTGATGTCAAAGTTGACGCTGAGTGGATTATCGTTGTGTAGTTTGTGGAGTATTTTTTCGACGTGCTGTCGGGCTGATTCGAGTGTCTTAACGTGGACTAATTGACTGGAGGATGCCGTGAGTTCAACTCGCAGGATGGCTCCTTGTTCGATTAAGGTTTGCAGTTGCGAGCCGGGGCTATCGACACCGGTCGATCGTGTGATATCCGTCTCAGCGGGATTTTCAAACCGGCTTACGCCGACGGCTGCTTCCACACGCTCTAAATCCGAATGGTCGCTGGTGAGTTGTCGTACGAATTGAATTTGCTGCTCATCCTGAAATGGAATCCTGATAGCACTTGGATCAAGAATTCTTCCTCCTGCGATCGTCATGGCCGGTGATTCCATACGCAACACGAAGGGTTGATTCCAACAGCAGACGACAGGGCTATCCACGACGAGTTGAGCGAAACCTTGTTCGGTCGCTAACAGTTCATCCTGTTCTAAGAGTTTAAGTGCTGCCGGATAATTGGCCGTCCCCAGGTGCAAACGAACAGGCATGTGGTTTTTCAGTGGAAACCGTGAGTTAGGAGAGACAGCGAGTTCGACCGTGAGCGTGTTGTGAGGCGAGAGGAATTCAGGAGAGGCCAACTCCATGCCTTTGGTAATTTGGTCCGGGTGAATCCCGGCTAGATTTATCGCAGCTCGTTCTCCGCGGACTACGCGTGTTACGCTGGAGTCATGGTTTTGTAGACTTCGTACACGCACGTCGATTTCGCCAGGCTGTAGAACGATAGGATCATCTACTTGAAGCTGCCCGCTGGTAACACTTCCGGTGACGACCGTTCCGTGACCTGCGACACTGAAACAGCGATCAATAGCCAGACGAAATGGAGCATTTTCCGTGTCAGGTAAGGAGGATCGCACGGCTTGGCTTTGGTCACAGATCGCTTGCTTTAATTCTTCGATTCCCTGCCCTGTTTCCGAACTGGTACAAATGCAGGGAGCCGACTCGAAAACCGTTCCAGCACAGGAATCTCTAATTTCTTCTTCGACCAGTTCTAATAATTCCTCATCGACCAGGTCGCATTTAGTAATGGCGATTAGCCCGGCTTTGACATCAAGATAGCGGAGGATATCAAGGTGCTCGAGCGTTTGAGGTTTGACCGAATCGTCAGCGGCGACGACCAACATCACAAGATCCATTCCGGTCGCCCCGGATAACATGTTACGGACAAATTTTTCGTGTCCCGGAACATCGACAATTCCGAGCTTAAACGGGGCGATGCTGAGGTGAGCGAACCCGGGTTCGATCGTGATCCCCCGTTTTTGCTCTTCCGGCAACCGGTCGGTGTTGGTCCCGGTTAACGCCTGGATCAACGCCGTCTTCCCATGATCGATATGCCCTGCTGTTCCCAGAATCAGGGGCACTAAGGTTGGCGTGGGAGCACCTGCCGCAGCTGTATCGTTGGCGTCGTTTGTCATGGTCTTATTTTAGTCGTTATCGGTATAGACATGAATCACCGTTTTTGAGACAGTTTGCCTCTGTTTACAAATTTTAATTGATGATGGATAGATTTTGATTCCGGCATGTTGAAGCCATTGCATCACCGCTCGAGAGTCCTGGCCTGTCTGATGGCTTTGATTTTCATTGCACTGCCACAGCAAACGCACGCGGCTGATGGTTGGAATCGCCTGAATCCGTTTAATGCGATTCCGGCACCTAAGTGGCCCGAATGGGCAACAGTGAAGATGCCGGAAGTGGATTTACTTCCCGATTGGGTGAAGCTGCCTGATGTGAGAGAAATTCCAGGCGAGGTTGCTCGTCTGCATCGGCGCAATATGAATGCACTCGGAAATGCCGTTAACTACATCAATCCTTTCAAACGCCAGAGCGTGACACGTCCAGTCCCGCCCCCGACCGGCTCGCGAACAACCTCGAGTGTTTCCAAGCCGAGTGCCAATAAGTTTTGGTTTCCGTCGTTTATGGAAAACGAACGTCGCTTAGGACCAAGTCGGTCTGTTTCTGAGTTTTTGGATCAGCCGCGCATCCGGTAATAACGATTAGCACGTCATAGAATCCATCTTTCTTCTTCGATGGAATGTCAGGCAGAGCATTTATCAAATTCCTGTTTTGACTTAGGATGAATACTAGGTGCAGAAGCATCAGATAGTAATCAGGGTTTAACAGAGAGTTTCATGGTGTCTAAACGTATTGGATTCATCGGAGCCGGGCAAATGGCATCGGCACTGGCTGCCGGATTTGCGGCCGCAGAGGCAGCGGTTGCTCCGACTGCGATTTCGTTTTTTGATCCGTCAGAGGCTTCACAGGAGAGATTCTGTGAGCGTGTTTCCGGTGCGCAATCACTGGCCACTTCCGCTGCAGTCATCGCCGAGTCGGACATAGTATTTTTGGCCGTCAAACCTCAGGTGATGCCATTGGTCCTTCCGGAAATTGCTGAAGCGATTGACGAAAATGTCTTAGTGGTGTCCATCGCTGCCGGCGTTTCTCTGGCGACGATGGAAAGCGTGCTTGGGTCGACACGTCTGATTCGCGTGATGCCAAACACTCCCTGTTTGGTCGGAACCTCGGCGGCTGTTTATAGTCCTGCCGAAGGAGCGACCGAAGAGGATTGCCAACGCTTAGGACAGCTTTTGAATAGTACCGGCATCGCCTATCAACTTGCTGAAAGTTATCTCGACGCGGTGACGGGCCTGAGTGGATCCGGTCCGGCTTATATCTACAACATTATTGAAGGGTTAAGCGATGGCGGTGTGGCGATGGGCTTGCCTCGTGATATTGCCACGCGACTTGCGGCTCAAACAGTCAAAGGTGCCGCTGAGATGGTGCTGGAGACAGGTTTGCACCCCGGTACTTTGAAGGATCAAGTGACGAGTCCGGGAGGAACAACGATTGCCGGTTTGCGAGCGATGAAAGATCGAGGTGTTGCTGGTGCGATGATGGAAGCCGTCGAAGCTGCAACCCAACGTTCGCGTGAACTCGGTTAACTCATTAGGAGTATTTACCATGTCTTTATTTGGCGACCCTCTGTTTCGTTGGCGTGAAACGTTTCTTGTGCTCTTTGAAGAATCCAACAGACCTACGGTGGAGGCCGTGGAAAAGGCGCTTGCTCGTGTTGGGAAATTCGACTCTGAACAGACCAATGAATCTGTAGACGGATTGATAGAATCACTCACGGTGACCAATTCCATTGATTGTGTTGGTCTAGATATTGTCTTTGTGGATGGAGAAGAAGCGGCCGAACAGATTGAAGAGTTGCAAACCGATATATCTCCGGACGACTTACTGCCCGGGCAAGAGGAGATGTTGGACAAACTTCCGCTCTGCAATGCCCGGCTTGATCTTCTTCATTTTGAACAGCTGACGGCGTCCTTCAGTGAAGATGATGACGAAGAATTTCTTGACCCGGGATCGTTGTTAGGGGTGGCGGAATCACTAGCTCAGCTGGTCAACGGAGTTGCTGTTGACCCGGGGTCAGGTACTTTTGTTTAATTCGCAATCCTGACACATTTCTCGACGACGAATCATTCTCTGAGAACAAACAATCATGCAAGCTAAAGAAATCAAAAACGGAAGTGTTTTGAATTACAACGATGCTCCAACGATTATCGAATCCATCAGTGTGCAGAGTCCGTCTGCCCGGGGTGCGGCGACACTTTATAAGTTCAAAGGTCGTAATTTGGTAACCAAACAGAAAGTGGACATCACGCTTAAAGGTGGCGAATCTCTGGATGAAGCGGATTTTGAACGTCGGGCTGTAACGTTGATGTATTCCGATGGCACAGAAATTCATTTTCTGGATGCGGCAGACTACAACCAGTATTCGATTGCTGCAGAAGATATTGAGCAGGAAATGCAATATGTGACTGAAGGCCTGGAAGGGATTCTGGCAATGATCTACAACGACCAGTGTGTCGGTATTCAAATTCCCCATACGGTTGAATTGGAGATCTCTCAGACTGATCCCGGAGCCAAAGGAAACTCAGCAACCGGACGAACGAAGCCGGCGACGCTTTCTTCCGGAGTGCAAATTCAAGTGCCTGAATATCTTAAAGAAGGCGAGTTAGTCAAAGTGGACACGCGTACTAATGAATTCTTAGGGCGAGTGAATTAATAAGACGATGCATTAATCCAAACTTCGAAGCGTCTGCTGCAGTAACAGATGAGGGATTAAACGGTGTAGAAATTAAAACAGGCTTATGCTGCTGTTGAGCGAGCACAGGCCTGTTTTTTATATTTAATGGGAGTCGCAATTAACCGTGTATACGTCGACCAATTTCAGAAATCATCTCGTCGTCCTCCGGGAAGATTCCTGATTCCAGTTTAGAGAAGATTAACTCGTCTCCGGCGGTCACTTCAAAACATCCACCCATGCTAGGTTCGAGTTCCAAAGCGCTAATCTGACGTTTGTACTGCACGAGAAGTTTAGCGGCCAAACTGACAGCTTTAGGCTCGTAGTTTCAGGAACTGCAATATCTCAGGTGGATTTTCACGGCGAGGCCTCCCAGTCGTTAGACTGCTTACTTCTTCTTAGAAGCTTTTTTTCGAGTCGTTTTCTTTTTGGCTGATGCTTTGGAAGTACTTTTTTTCTTGCCACCAAAGGCTTTGTCAAAGTTGGAGGCATATTTTGGTGTCGAGCCAACTCGCAGAATCGTCACGGCGTTGTTTCCTTATAGTCGTGGTGTTGTTCAGGGTATCTACTATTGAATATTGTATGAACCGGAGCGAACGTCAAGCCTGTTGGGAGGGTCATTCGTTTTGTTTCGCTGAAAGTCAACTAGACGAGTTTCTTATATTTGAACCGCTTGGGCTCATCCGGATTGATTCCAAGTCGTTCCCGCCGCTGTCGCTCGTAGGTTTCGTAGTTCCCTTCGCACCAATGCACGTAACCATCACCTTCAAAGGCCAGGATGTGTGTGGCTAGACGATCTAAAAACCAACGGTCGTGACTGGTGACGACGACACAGCCAGCATAGTTTTGAATGGCTTCTTCCAGAGCTCGCAGAGTATCCAC
Organism: Planctomycetaceae bacterium UBA2972; assembly: GCA_002348315.1. Classification (GTDB taxonomy): domain Bacteria; phylum Planctomycetota; class Planctomycetia; order Pirellulales; family Pirellulaceae; genus UBA721. Next base: position 33,577 of record DEAW01000070.1, read on the forward strand.
ATCGAGGTCATTGGTGGGTTCGTCCAACAATAAAACATTGGAACCCTGACGCAGTAGTTTCGCCAGATGGACTCGGTTTCTTTCACCACCGGAAAGCGTGCCTACTTTCTTTTCCTGATCGGGGCCTTTGAAATTGAACCGCGATACATAGCCTCTGGAATTGATGCGTCGGCCACCCATGTCGAGATGTTCGTAGCCACCGGAAATTTCTTCATAGACCGTCGCATCGGGATTGAGACTATCTCGATTTTGATCTACATAACCCATTTCCACGGTTGGGCCGATACGCAATTCTCCACTGTCGGGAGTGTCCTGTTGGGTGAGCATTCTAAAGAGCGTCGTTTTGCCGGCTCCGTTGGGACCGATCACTCCGACAATGCCTCCGGCCGGAAGCGAGAACGAGAGATTTTCCATTAGGACTTTGTCATCAAACCCTTTGGCGATGTCAGTCGCTTCGATGACTAGGTCTCCGAGATGGGCACCTGGCGGGATTTGCATTTCAAATTCGCTGATTTGCTCTTCGAATTGTTCTGCCACCATCCGGTCATAAGCGGCCAGACGTGCCTTGCTTTTGCTTTGCCGTGCTTTCGGCGAAGACCGAACCCATTCCAGTTCCCGAGCGATGGTCTTTTGTCTCGCAACGGACTGTTTGTCTTCGATTTTAAGCCGAGCTTCTTTTTGTTCCAACCAGGCGGTGTAATTCCCTTCGAAAGGATAGCCTTTGCCTCGGTCGAGTTCGAGTATCCATTGAGCCACGTTGTCCAGGAAATAACGATCGTGAGTCACAGCGACAATCGTCCCGGCGTATTCTGCTAAATGGCGTTCCAGCCAGGCAACCGAATCTGCGTCGAGGTGGTTCGTTGGTTCGTCGAGTAGCAGCAAGTCCGGTCGTTCCAGAAGCAGTTTACAAAGAGCGACTCGTCGTCGTTCGCCACCTGAAAGTTTTGAGACATCGGCATCACGGGGAGGTAGATTCATGACATCAAAGGCAACTTCGATTTCACGATCCAGGTTCCAAGTGTTGGACGTTTCGATTTCGTCCTGGAGCCTGGCCATCTCGTCACAGAGTTTCATCATCTGCTCGTCGTCCATCGGTTCGGCTAGTTCCACGCTGATCTGGTTATAACGATCCAGCATCGTGCGGCGTGGAGCAACGGCCTCTTCTACATTTCCCCAGACATCTTTGTCGGGGTTCAATTGAGGCTCCTGAGGCAAGTATCCACAGGTAAACCCGTCGGTCAGACGAGCTTCTCCATCGAATTCCTGATCCTGGCCGGCCATGATCCGTAGTAATGTACTTTTACCCGTACCATTTCGACCAAGCACTCCGATTTTAGCGCCCGGATAGAAAGCGAGATAGATTTCCTTCAGGACTTCCCGTGGACCATGCTTTTTAGTCAGGTCGTTTATGGTGTAGATATATTGCTTGTTCATTGCGGTCCATACTCGTGGTTGTGAAGCCGATTGAAATGTCCATGTCAGTTGTTCGGATTGTATTGGTTGGTAGTGTTTGTCTGATTGTTAGAGGTCAGCTGGAGAATGACTTGGGAAAAACGTTGAATCCGGCGGGCTAATCGCGGAGCGAATCAATGTCGACGTTCGATGTTGAATAATACCTGCCGCTACTGAGTCCGGTCTAACCCGAGTTCCCCTTCCCTCTCGATCGTTAATCGGAATCCCTCAGGAGCAATCTATGAACAGGCCTGGTTGCCGTGCAGCAATCAGGCCTGTTTTTTATTCCCATTCGATGGTGGCGGGAGGCTTACTGCTGATGTCGTAGCAGACTCGGTTGACCCCCTTCACTTCGTTGATGACCCGCGTGGATATGGTTGCCAGCAGTTCATAGGGCAGGCGTGACCAATCCGCCGTCATGAAGTCATCAGTGTTAACACACCGTATAGCGATGGCATCTTCATACGTTCGAGCGTCTCCCATGACTCCTACGCTTTGAACTGGCAGCAGGACGGCAAATGCCTGTGAAGTTTCCCGATAGAGCCCTGCATTTTCGATCTCTTCGATGGCAATCGCATCGGCTTCCCGTAGGATATCAAGACGTTCTTTAGTGATTTCCCCTAAGCATCGGACGGCCAGTCCCGGTCCCGGGAATGGATGACGCCACACCAAATGCTCAGGAAGCCCTAATTCGATTCCAAGTTGGCGGACTTCATCTTTAAATAAGTCACGTAGAGGTTCGATTAATTCAAATCCCAGTTCCTCGGGCAGTCCGCCTACATTGTGATGCAGCTTAATCGTTGCAGCCGGTCCATCCGGCGCCGCTCCGCTTTCAATGACATCGGGATAAAGCGTTCCCTGGGCCAGGAAATGAGCATCTTCAATCGTCTTGGCTTCTTCTTTGAAGCATTCAATAAACTCGAATCCAATCCGACGGCGTTTCTCCTGGGGTTCTGAAATGCCCGCCAGTTGGTCAAGAAATCTTTGCTCGCCCTGCACCACTCGTAAATCTGCCTGGAAATGATTCGTAAAAGCTTCGATCACTGCGGTCTGTTCGTTTTTACGCAGTAAGCCGTTATCAACCAGAATGCAGGCCAATTGATCACCAATCGCTTTGTACAGCAGAGCCGCCACGACCGAACTGTCAACACCACCGGAGAGTCCGCAAATGACTCGTTTGTCGCCAACTTGTTCACGTATTCGTTCAATGGTTTCGTCGGCGAAGTCTCCCAATTTCCAGGTGCCACTCAACTCGCAGATGTTCAGCAGAAAGTTCCTAAGCAGTGTTCCTCCTTCGGGAGAATGAGTGACTTCCGGATGAAACTGGATTCCGTAGATTGGCAGAGAGTTATGTTTTACAGCTGCAAAGGGACAGGTGTCGGTATGTGCCAGGGTTGTAAAGTCTTCCGAGATATTAGAGACCTGATCTCCGTGGCTCATCCAAACCTGTTGTTCGGTCGATGTGTCAGCAAAGAGACTGCTGGTGGTATCTGCTGTTAATTGGGCGCGTCCGTATTCTCTGGTCGAAGTACTTTGCACCTTTCCGCCGAAGGCCTGCGTTGCCAATTGCATGCCATAGCAAATCCCGAGAATCGGTAAGCCCATGTTGAAGATTCCCGGATCGCATTGGGGCGAGTCGTCTTCGTAGACACTGGACGGGCTTCCGGAAAGAATTAACCCTTGTGGGTTGTGTTCTTTGATTCGCTCGACAGTGATGTCGTGCCGCACGATTTCACAGTAAACGTTTTGTTCCCTAACTCGGCGGGCAATCAATTGGGCATATTGAGAACCAAAGTCCAGAACCAAGACGCGTTCTCTGGAAATGCTGGTCATAACCGTACAGTCTTCCTTGTGGTCGGATGAAACTCAAAATACGATTATATGACTTTCCCAATAAAATCAATAGTCACCGGAGCCTTTGAAATCACCTCGGTTGTCAGTTTATCGGTTTATCGAGTTTAATATTGGTTGTTGGCAACCACTTTGCACTTAACCGGAATGCCTGTTTAGATATGCACGTATTACTAACCAATGACGATGGAATTCAGGCTCAGGGACTATGGGCTGTTGCTCGACAGTTGATGTCAGACTCCAGAGTTTCACGTCTGGATATTATCGCACCCCAGGTACAGCAATCCGGAGTGAGTCATAGCATTACTTATTTAACTCCCTTAACACCTAGTCGTACGGTTTTACATGGTAAGGAAGTTTGGACGGTCAATGGTACTCCGGCTGACTGTGTCAAGTTAGGCGTGATGAGTCTCCTCGATGTGCGACCCGACATGGTGATTAGCGGGTTGAACGAAGGCCTCAATACAGGCATTAATTCGATTTATTCAGGGACAGTGGCAGGTGCCAGAGAAGCAACTTTCTTTGCAATTTCAGGCGTGGCACTATCATTGGAATACGGTCCACAGATGGATTTTGAAGCGGCTGCAGCGAAGGTGATTCCACGTGCGATTTCAATGGTCACATCATTGCTTCAACAAGGTCATCAAGCGACCTTGTTGAATATCAATGTTCCTCAAAGTGCGGTCATGAATGAGGAAGACTCAGAATTGGCAACCGAGTGGAAAACCGTCCCAATGAAACTCACGCGGCACGATGATCTTTATCTAAAAAGGCAAGATCCGAAACAACGGGAATATTTCTGGTCGACGGACAAACCGTTTGTGGAATTACCCGGAGACAACACCGATGTGGACTCCGTTGCCGGTGGCGCTATTACAGTGACTCCAATGCACTTTGATTTGACAGACTACAAGCTTTTGCAAAATCTTGAGTAAGGCTAATAGCCTCCTTCTTTCCGAAGTCGGTTTTCGATCTGGATGCCCTGGCGAATGTCTGCGTGCCCGTAGGAAGTGACGTACCAGGCATCATTCGCTGCGTGATACTCGAAGGTCACCTCGAGATAACGAGGGACTGTTTGATTGCTAATACCCAGCTGTTGTGCTGAGCCTTTGACCACGACGTTAAATCCGGTCTGTGCAACAGGCGGAGTTGCCTGTTTATCTAATAGGACGACGAGATTGCTTTTGACGCTGATCGAAGAGATTTCGTATTTACTGAGTTCGGCTAATGCCTGAGCTCGTACAATCTCCGAGTCAGGAGCGATATAACCAACGGCCGATTCAAAGTCCTCCTGTTCAACAGCGTTACGGATCGCATAGATAGTCTCGTAAATACGTTCACGGGGAGTCTTTACGGCACTCTCAAGAAAGACCAGCCCAATGGTCAGGCCCGCCACGATGACGGCCCCCAGGAGTAATTTGTTGAGCCCGGTTTGAAACCAAATCGCGACCAGAAGAACACAAATCGGAATGCCAACGACGAGCGCGATAAAGGGAGACTCGTAGAACATGTTCATCGTTAATGCTCCGTCGAACAGGCGGACTCACCAGTAGATGTTTGGGAGTCACGAGGGCGATTGAGGATACGTTGTTTCCAGATCATGGCCCAGGAAATGGCAAAGATCAATCCAAATACGATGTAAAGCGGAGTGAGTGTAACGATTTGTTCGCTTTCCGCAGGATCCTGTTGGGCTTCACTGGTATCGGTTCCACCGGTATACGTATGCATCCGAGCTTGAAAATTGATTTCTTCCAGATCCTGTCGAGTGTCAAACTTCCCTTGCATAATCACCAGGCCAATTAGGCCGGCCGTACTGAACAGGTAAACCCAGAACCAGGCTGATTCGGTCAATTTCTTTTGTGGTGGCTGCACCGTGTTGACTCTCGCAAAGGAACTGTCGGGGTGACGACGATCGCGGGGAAACGAAAAGCGGAAGTGTATGGGAATCGAACCCACCAACCGAGCGGTTCACGCCCGGCTCAGCGGTTTTGAAGACCGTGGCCATCACCAGATGTGCTTCCACTTCCAAATGAAATGAGTTTCATTTCATTACGACTGATTATGTCTTAAATCCTAGGCCCAATCCATGCCCGTTATTCCACGGACGCGTTGTTCGTAGTTGCCGAGCAAGCCTCCGACAATTTCCCATTGGGTGGGCCGGCGTATTTCAATGTCGCCGTGTTCGTTGATACGTAAGATCGACTGAGGTGTCACCCCCGCTGTCATGAGGTCGTCCGCATGGATCTCGTCATCGTTGATGATCTGAGCAAGCGTTTCACCAGTTACTTCTAAAAACTTCATGGGTTAAGACTCATCCCTTTCCTGTTGGAGCACCCGAAATCTTTCACATAATTCAAAAATGACGGGAACAGCAAGCTGTTCTGCCCGGACGCTTCCGGTGAGATTGATACCCTCAAGCACCTGATCAACATCCTGCTTGGATAACTCATTTTTAAACACACTCACCAGCACTCCTCGTAAAAGTTTACGCCGGTGAATAAAAAGATTGCGAACAAATCGGTGGTAGTAACCGCGATCTGGTATGCGGTTACGTCGCACCAGATCTGTTTCGATGTGGATGATGGCCGAATCCACTTTGGGACGTGGCCAGAAAACGGTGGGACTCATGATCCGTACGATTTCGGCATTGCACTGAGTCTGAATCCAGAGGCTTAACGCGCCAAAGTCTTTGGTCCCGGGGCGTGCCACGATCCGTTCGGCCAGTTCTTTTTGGATAGTGACCGTCATGGAAGTTGGGACAAGATCGTCGAGTGTTAACAGGTTGGAGATAAGTGGAGTGGCGACATTGTAAGGCAGGTTGGCCACGAGCTTAAGTCTTGCTGAATCAATCTCCCGCATCGTTTCTTTAATTGTCTCGATCAGGATTGGGTTAAGGTTGTTTTTGTTTTTGAGCGCGTCCTGCTGCAGGAAAGTGATGTTCTTAAAACTGGCAAGTTCTTCCTGGGCGAGTTGCCAAAGGTTCTGGTCGATCTCCACGGTAATGACTCGACCGGCTTTTTGAGCAAGCAACCCTGTCAGGCTACCTGTGCCTGTTCCTACTTCTAGAACGACGTCCTGTTGAGTCAGATTTGCCGAGTCGGCAATCATATTTACCAGGTTGAGATCGATCAAGAAGTTTTGTCCGAATTTGGAGACCGGGCGAATGCCTGCTTCTTCCATTCGTTGCTTCAGGAATGTCGTTGTTTGGCGATTAACCATTTTGTACTCTTCAATTAGACGTCTGTTGGCGTTGACGCTGGCCAGGCAGACATTTGTTGTTCTACGTATTTAGCTAACAGATCAGTTTCTAAATTGACTTCGTCACCAACCTGGAGGCCTCCGAGCGTGGTGACTTCCAGCGTGTGCGGGATCAATGCTACGCTGAATCGTTCAGTTTCGACATCCACCAACGTCAAGCTAACGCCTTCGACAGTGATCGAGCCTTTGGGAGCCATTTGACGAGTGAGCTGACCGGGTACACGAAACCACAGCGTTGACCACTGCTGGTCATCAATGCGTTGGTCGAGCGAGCCAACGGCGTCGATATGGCCCGTTACCAGATGGCCACCAAGACGGTCGCCTACCTGTAATGAGCGTTCCAGGTTTATGGAATCACCGACCTCTTTGCGTCCCAGACTTGTTTTTGCTAACGTTTCAGGACCTGCTTCGAAGGTGAGCAGGGATCCGTCCAGAGCGATCACTGTTAAGCAGCAACCATTATTAGCGATGCTATCTCCGATTTGTACACCTTCAGCAAGTTGTCCGGCATCGATCGTCAGTTGCACTCCCGGACCTTGTGGTTCGAGAGAGGTGATTTCTCCAGTCGCTTCGACCAGTCCCGTGAACATAGTGGACTCCTAGATGAAAAATGCTGCGTTGCAGCGAACTAGT
>DEAW01000070.1:41172-49293 GCA_002348315.1 Planctomycetaceae bacterium UBA2972
TGCTGAATCGGTAACGGTTCGGTTAAACGCCCGATTGGTCTGGCTGAGTAGGAGACAACGCCTAGTCAAAACGGCGGACTTGGGACACAATACTACTAATACTCGGCGTTCAAGGGTCGAGTGGTTTATATAATCAATTGCCAAACACACTTTCAATCACAGGAATGCAACGAATGAGTTACATCACTGATATCAAAGGCCGTCAGATTCTCGATAGCCGTGGAAACCCGACGGTCGAAGTAGACGTGATCTTAGCAGACGGTTCATTTGGTCGGGCAGCCGTGCCCAGTGGCGCAAGTACCGGAGCCCACGAAGCCTGGGAAGCTCGCGATGGTGATGCTTCCGTTTATCTCGGTAAGGGTGTATTGAAAGCGGTTGATAACATCAATAATGCCATTGCCGAAGCATTGCAGGGCTACGATGCATTGGATCAGCAGGCAGTCGACCGGGCGATGATTGATCTTGATGGGACAGACAATAAGAGTAATCTCGGAGCAAATGCCATTCTCGGTGTTTCGCTGGCCACCGCCAAAGCCGCGGCAGATGCTACGGGGCAGCCGCTCTATCGCTACCTCGGTGGAACGGCCGCTCAGATGCTACCCGCTCCGATGATGAACATTCTCAATGGTGGTGAACATGCAGATAATTCAGTAGATGTACAGGAATTCATGGTCATGCCACTGGGCTTTACCCAGTTTTCAGAAGCACTGCGGTGTGGATGTGAAATATTCCACACACTTAAAAAAGTGTTACATGGCAAAGGACTCAATACTGCCGTCGGTGACGAAGGCGGATTCGCTCCGGATCTGGGCAGCAACCGTGAAGCTTTGGATCTGATTATGGAAGCCATCGAAATTGCCGGTTACAAAGCTGGTGAACAGGTATCCATTGCATTAGACGTGGCTTCCACCGAATTCTATAACGACGAAGCCGGAACTTATAAGTTTGACGGAAACGATCTTAGTACTTCCGACATGGTTGGGTTGCTCAAAGAATGGGCAGCAAACTATCCGATTTGCTCAATCGAAGATGGTTGTGCCGAAGATGACTGGGCCGGATGGAAACAACTGACCGATGAAATCGGCAGTTCAGTTCAATTGGTGGGTGACGACCTGTTTGTCACGAATACAGAACGACTGCAACGTGGTATCGACGAAGGAATCGCCAACAGTATCCTGATCAAAGTGAATCAGATCGGAACGTTGACCGAAACGATTAACGCAATCCAATTGGCCGATCGCGCAGGTTATAGCAGTGTTTCCAGTCATCGTTCCGGTGAAACGGAAGATAGCACGATCGCTGACTTAGCTGTCGCTTTGAATACCGGACAGATTAAGACCGGTTCGGCTTCCCGATCGGATCGTATGGCAAAGTACAATCAATTGCTCCGGATTGAAGAAGAGTTGGGAGACACGGCTCTGTACGGCGGTCCGTTTTTCCCGGGGTCGTAATACGAATCTAACTTTTTTACTCACTCCCAAGAGCCATCGGTGTATTCGCCATGGCTCTTGGTTTGCGCAGCAATGGTTGGCTTGTGCCCTCCATTTGCAAGAGACGTTGTTTCTCTGAATGCCTACAATTCGAGTCTTGTTATTAATTCATATATTTCAGATAATGGAATTATGAATTCAAATAAATTCAATAAAGATATTGCCATCTCTCGACGCGGTATGTTGAAGGTTGGCGCGTTCACACTCGGTGCCACTGCGTCTTCCTTTAGTCCCTGGGATTCACAGCTGCGCGGCCTAACGGTTCAGGGTAAAGGCAAAGCGGAGAGCGTTTTAGTTCTCTGGATGGCTGGTGGAGTGACTCAGTTTGAGTCGTTTGACCCTAAAATGGAAGCTCCCCTGGAGATTCGTGGAAAACTACAGGATATCCAGACGAGTTTGCCGGGAGTGCGTTTCGGAGACACGATGAGCGAAATGTCAAAAATCGCTCATAAGATTAGTGTGATTCGCGGTTTCTCGCATCACAGTAACGATCATCTGGTCAGTCAGGTGATGACATTGAGTGGCCGAGTTGTAGGACGAAATGAGCTGTTCAGTGAACCCAATATTGGTTCGATCATTTCCCACGTTTATGGTCCGCGAAATGGGTTGCCCGGCTACATTTGCTTGCCCGGTATTACGCGACCCGGTCCGCCTCCCTACAACTTCTTTAAGAGCGGTTGGATGGGTAACCAATACCTACCCTATTGTGTAGGAGGATTGCCGGAAGAACCTGATTTTACGGTTGGCGATAAATTAGATGATCCGCCGGCTGAATTTGAAGAAGATTTGATCCCGAAATCACTGGCGCTAACAAAAGATGTGCCACTGGCACGTTTGACGCGTCGCGCCACCTTACGGCAGCAGTTTGATCAGGCTCTCAATAGTCTGGAAAAGGACCAGCAGTTAGTGGCTGCTGAATCAAAGTACAAAGGCGCACTGCGAATGTTGTCGACCAGTGCCTTGCGGGAAGCGTTCGATATCAACCAGGAAGAAGATTCTGTTCGCGAGACGTACGGCAAGACAAAACTAGGTGGACGCTGCCTCATGGCGCGCCGTCTCGTAGAAGCAGGAGCACCGTTTATCGTACTGGATTATGGATATGACTCAGATTACGGAAATATCTGGGATAACCATAATGCGCCTAGTCAAAACCATCCTCCCATTCAGGATATGGTCAAGCGAGGCTATCATCTTGCCGGTATGGACAAAGCATTTGCTGCTTTGGTTAATGACATGGAACAACGTGGACTGCTCGATAAGACGCTGGTAGTCTTCCTCACCGAATTTGGTCGTACGCCCAAGATTAATGCCAATGGTGGACGGGATCACTGGGGAGCTGCCGGATCATTGTTTGTTACTGGTGGAGGCGTGAAAACCGGACAGGTAATCGGAGCGACGGATAAAACGGGGTCGGAAGTCACCACGCGGCCTTACTCGCCTTCAGATATCGCAGCCACAATGTTTGCTTCGTTAGGCGTCGATCACCATTCCTTCGTGAACGACTTTCAGGGACGCCCCCGGCCGATTCTTGAAGAAGGCGAACCGGTTGCCGAGCTGTTTTGATCGAACCATCCATTTCCGCTCGCGTTTAAAGACTCGAGCTATTTGATTACTCGAGATGGATAATGCGAGTATTAATCATAGATGCTCGGATCTTACGAATTTCCTGCTGCGTGACGTTGGTCCCTGTCACCACGACCACTCTGAGGTGATGCATGCGGCTAATTGTCTCAAGTGCCAGATCCGTAATCTGAGTATCAGATAAGTCGAGTGTTTCTAAGGTCGAGAACTTCTCCAACTGCAGAATCGCCTGATCGGTGATGGCGGTACTCTTAAGGTTGAGTTCGACGAGTTTTGTTTGGCCAGCTAATTGACTAATCCAGGTGTCGTCAATGGATGCTCCGACCGGGCTTAGGTCAATCGTGTGCAAGAGCCCGCTTTTATATTGTCGTGTTGAGCCGCCTAGTTGTTGGATTTGAGTGCTGGAGATTAAATTCGGATCCGCCATGTGATTCGTGTCGTCGAGCTAAAAGTTGTGATGATGTTAAGGTTTAACGGCTGAGCTTATTTTACATCGTGTGAGACTTCTATCGGGACTCAAAGGAAACATTGTTTCTTTCCAAGTGCAATGCCGAAGGTAAGAAGACAGGCCGGAGTTTCCTGTGTGTGGAGGCCATTGGAATGTGTTTCTGCACCAAATCAAGGGGATTTTGCCTGCTGTGGATCACCAGGGATAAGGTGAAAAGCAGATGAGTTGTTTTACTTTGCACAGGGATACGTGCAGGTAATTAGTTGGTTGTGATGGTTATAACGGTTACAACTCTCCGGATTGAGAGAAATCTCGATAGTTGGAGGGGGCTGTTTGCCAGAATTATGACTTCGTGTTAGTCTGAAATCTCGGAATCTGAAGGAGCAGTTAGTAGTTTCTTGAACGGAATTCTAAAGACCGAGACAGAGAAAAAATTGGCGTTGGAGTTAATGCGGTGAACCTAGATCGCTTATTTGCCCCGTACAAGCCCATCGAAACCCATCTTGTTGATTCCCTGGAATACTGGGGAAAAGAGCGACCAGATCAGGTAGCGTACACCTTTTTGGTCGATGGTGAAGAGGACGAGCTACAAATCACTTATGCAGAATTAAGAGATTCTGCACGGGCTATTGCTGCGCAATTGCAGGAACTTGGTCCGATCAAGGGTGAGCGAGTGTTGTTGCTTTATCATCCGGGGATGGAATTCATCAAAGGCTTTTTGGGCTGTTTGTTTGCTGGCGCTATTGCTGTGCCTGCCTACCCTCCTCGTCGCAATCGCAAAATGAATCGTATTGATGCCATTGCGGATGATGCTAAACCCAAAGTCGTCTTCTCGACGAAAGATGTTCTTGATCGGTCTGAGCACATACTCGAAGACAGTCCTCGTCTGCAGTCTGCACAATGGATCGCGACCGAAGAAGTGCCACTCGATAAGAGCGCAGCCTGGAAGAATCCTGAAATCGAAAAAGAGGATCTGGCATTTCTACAATACACATCCGGTTCTACCGGTACACCTAAAGGTGTGATGATCTCGCATGGCAATATGCTGGCGAATCTACAAATGATTACGTATGCCTTCGATTTGAGTTGGCGATCACGTGGACTGAGTTGGCTTCCAGCCTATCACGACATGGGATTGATCGGTGGCCTGTTGGCTCCACTCTATACCAGTTGCTTCTGCGTATTTATGTCTCCCATGGCATTTTTACAGAAACCGATTCGTTGGTTAAAAGCGATTTCGAAATACAAGATCACCATTTCAGGCGGTCCAAACTTTGCCTACGATCTTTGTTCGCAACAGGTTACTGAAGAGCAAATGGAAGGATTGGACTTGAGTCCCTGGGTATTGGCATACAATGGTGCCGAACCGATTCGCTCTTCCACGCTCAGCGATTTCTCCCGCAAATTTGAAAGTGTCGGGTTTGATTCGCAAGTTTTTTACCCTTGCTACGGAATGGCGGAAACCACGCTGATTGTCACGGGCAAAGTGGTTACCGAAAAACCAACATTGAAATCGTTCGACAACGATTCGCTGCATGAACACCGAGTGGTGCCAGTCAGTCCGGACGCTCGAGGGGCACGTACGTTAGTTGGTTGTGGACACGTGTTCCCCAACGAAGATGTTGCCATTGTGGACCCACAGACTTACAAACGCCTGCCGTCGGGTGAAGTGGGAGAGATCTGGGTGAACAGTCCCAGTGTCGGCAAAGGGTATTGGGATAAGCCCGCCCTTTCTCAGCAGACTTTTGAAGCCAAACTGGCTGACAGTCAGACGGGGCCCTATTTAAGAACGGGCGACCTGGGGTTTGTACAGGGAGACGATCTCTTTGTAACTGGCCGGTTGAAAGATCTGATTATTATTCGTGGAGTCAATCGTTACCCGCAAGATATTGAATTGACAGTCGAACGTGCCAGCAATCGCCTGCAAAACGGTGCGGTGGGATGTTTCGCAGTCGATATAGAAGGTCGGGAACAGCTCGTCGTTGTCGCTGAAGTCGAACGGAAACGTCGGGAAGACTGGAGTGATGTGATTCAGGCGATTCGCCACGATGTGACCGCCGAACACGATGTACCTCCTGATGGTATCGTCCTCGTTCGTTTTGGTTCGATTCCGAAAACATCGAGCGGAAAGATCCAACGGCATGCCTGTCGTAATAGCTTCCTCGACGGTTCGCTGAAGACCATCTCGTCCTGGCTATCCTGGGAAGACAACACTGCTGAAGACGTTGTGATTACTTCGTCAGAACAGAGACAAGTCGTGGTAGATGGTGATCTGCCTGCTGCTCTGTTGGAACTGGTGATGGATAAAATCCGGGATGTTGCTCGAGAACGAGCCGGAGTTCTTTCCGCAGAAACGAATATTGTGACGGATCTGGGACTCGATTCACTAGAACGCCTGCAGATTGCGAATTCGATCGAAGAGGTGTTTGGTCAGCGGTTCCCTGAAGAAGTACTTCAGGAAATCGAAACGGTCGCTCAGGTTGCCGGTGCTGTGAAAGAACACTTCGGTGATATTTCCGCTCAGTTGGGACAGGTTTCCAGCAAGCCGAAAAGGTCACGAAGTACGCGGGCCATTATTCCTGAATCAGACTATAGTTTCGCTCTGATGCCGGAATACGTTCGTCTGCAGAAAACGAAGAAACTACTAGCTTCGACAGGATTGCCAAATCCTTACTTCAGTGTTCATGAAGCACTGACGAATGACACGACGACAATCAATGGTCGTGAAATGCTGAGCTGGTCCAGTTACAACTACCTGGGCATGTCCGGAGATCCTGCCGTCGTTAAAGCGTCGCAGGAAGCGGTTGAGAAATATGGTACGAGTGTCTCGGCCAGTCGACTAGTCTCCGGTGAAAAACCTATTCACCGAGAATTGGAACAAGGGATTGCTGATTTTATCGGTGTCGAAGACTCGATTACCTACGTTGGAGGTCACTCTACGAATGAATCCACGATTGGTCATTTGTTCGGATCCGGTGATTTAATCGTCCACGATAGTCTTTCGCACAACAGTATCATTCAGGGATCTATTCTGTCCGGAGCCCGTCGTCGTCCGTTTAAGCACAATGACTGGCAGGAACTCGATGAAATTCTAAGTGAAGTTCGTCATGAGTATCGCCGAGTGCTGGTCGTCGTTGAGGGCGTGTACAGTATGGATGGCGATTTCCCTAATCTTCCTAAGTTTATCGAAGTGAAGAAACGCCACCGTACCTTTCTGATGGTCGATGAAGCACACTCGATCGGAACAATGGGTGAGCATGGCCGCGGTATCAGTGAACACTTCGGTGTCGATGCCCGGGAAATCGATATTTGGATGGGAACACTGAGTAAGACCTTTGGTAGTTGTGGTGGTTACATTGCCGGAACCAAAGAGTTAGTGGAATACCTCAAGTATACTTCCCCCGGATTTGTTTACAGTGTTGGGCTGTCACCCGCCAATGCTGCGGCAGCATTAGCCGCATTGCGAGTCCTGGAAGACGAGCCGGAACGCGTGGCCAGAGTTCAACACAACAGCCGATTCTTCCTGCAGGAAGCTCGTAAACGTGGGTTGGATACCGGATTGGGTAATAACACACCGGTTGTCCCGGTCATTATCGGGAATTCATTGCACGCCTTGCAGTTGTCGCATCAGCTGTTTGAACGAGATATCAATGTGCAACCGATTCTCTACCCGGCTGTTGAAGAGGCAGCGGCCCGTTTGCGATTCTTCATCTCTTCCACCCACACGGAAGAACAAATTATTCAAACGGTGGAAGCGGTTGCTGAAGAGGTTGAAAAAATTGATCCGGCTTACCTGAAGTTCGAATCAGGACCAACCAAAACTGCTAACAGTATTCAGCGTACAAAAATGTAAAGTTGAAATGCATCTTTGAAGTAGAAAAGGGCCGTCAGTATTGACGGCCCTTTTTTATTCGATGTAATCTGGCTTAGCGTGTTATCGGTTGAGTGTGACACCGAAGTTGAAGCCATAGCTCAGGAAACGATCCCCGTGGTTATCACCACGGCCGATACCCTGCCCGTAGTTAAGGACGTTGAAACCGAATCTTGCAGACAGATCTCTGGTGATCTCATAGGCTGCTTCGCCTCGGAATTCACCGCCCCAGACAAAAGTGTTGCTATTTTCCCAATTGATTGTTTCACTTCTGGTTTGCGATTCAGGTTCTTCACCAGTTCCCACACCAACCTGAGTTACTTCCCTGAATTCACGACTTCGTTTCTGTTGATTGTTGTTCATCGCGAAGAAGCGAAGTTCTCCAGAGAGCAACCAACGGCTTTGCTTGTGATACCAGCGTAGTCCCAGTTGTCCACCAAACATGTCGTTGTTGTAGATTCCGTCATTTAGAATCAGCTCTTCCAATTCAGCGTCATCAGGAGCGGGTGAATT
This sequence comes from Planctomycetaceae bacterium UBA2972, assembly GCA_002348315.1. Taxonomy (GTDB): domain Bacteria; phylum Planctomycetota; class Planctomycetia; order Pirellulales; family Pirellulaceae; genus UBA721. Next base: position 49,076 of record DEAW01000070.1, read on the forward strand.
TGGATCGTTGGGATCGGGGATTTGTGGAACAGGATTACCTTCATCGTCATATCGATTGTATTCCGCACCTTCAAATTGATCTTTGAAATTGGTATATCGAATACCGATCATCGGTTCCCAGATACGTCCTTTATCATTTTCGGCTAATCTCCAGGTGCGATTGAGCTCCCAGCTACTGTAATCCAGTGCATTGATGGAGTCTCGCAGAATGTAATCTC
>DEAW01000070.1:49664-92979 GCA_002348315.1 Planctomycetaceae bacterium UBA2972
TCCACCGCCTCCTCCGCCGCCACCATTGTTGTCCTCCTCTTCAGCAACACGGTTGTTTCGTTCGACAACGAGTTCCTGGTAAACATTAGGACCACCGAGGCGAGTCGTGCTGAGATGCCAACCGAGATTGTCGGGTCGCATAAAGCCAAGGTTTATGCGAGTGCCTGTACCCCGGTCAAATCCGCCATAGGAATCTTCGTTTCGCGGACGTGCTGATTTCATAAACAGCTTATCCCAGGTAAAGAACCAGCCAAAGTTGGGAGTAAAATCACCGAAGTGAGTGTTATCCAACGGAGCGAAGAACTGATAATCGGGATTAAACTCGTCAAAGTCCACAAACGGCCCTGAATACTGCCGTTGGCCATGGTTTTGCGCTTCGACAGACGAAAGAGCAAAGGACATGACGGCCAGGACAGCGAGAAATGTTGGAATTCGGGGGAATCTCATCACTTGATACCACTAATCGAATGAGTTTAGGTTCTTTTCATACGTACGTACGCAATGACAGAACCTGCAATTTGTTAATTGTCGTATCGTCAGTGATGGTCGTAAGAGTTAAGTAACTCTGGTAATCTATAACGATTTTTCCTGATATTCACACATGGGCTGTGAAGATGGGAAAGACACGAATTTTGGGCATTCGCCGGGTGGCGATTATTCGTTTGGTGTGCCTTAAACTCGCTATAATATCAACACATCACCTATGATCGACGTAGTGACGTGTAAATCGTCTGGACCATCCTACCCCGTTAATCTTCGTATCAAGAAGCAAGATTTTTATATGTTAAGCACGACTCACAAGCTATGGACCCAAATTGGTAAGCTCCTGTTACTTTGTATGGGACTCCTGCTCGCCACCTCTGTAAATTTCGCTGATGAAAAGGGCGAAAAGAAAAAAGAAACATCTAAGACCGTTAATCGTTCCTATGTACGGATCGATCGGGAGGATGATAAAACGCCTAAAGCTTTGCAAACAGCCATCGTGAAAATGCAGGGGACCAAAGGTAGCACGCGGAAAGTTCAGGTCGATTTGATTGGGGCAATTCACGTTGGTGAGAAGCACTACTATGACCAACTCAATAAATCCTTTGAACAGTATGACGTCGTTCTTTATGAGTTAGTTGCACCGGAAGGAACCGTGATTGAAAAGGGACACAAGCAGGGCATCAGCCTGGATGTTGTAGCCGGCTCACAGTCAGGTCTCCAGAAGATGTTGGGGTTAACTCACCAGCTCGAACAAATCGATTACACGGTTGATAATTTCGTACACGCCGATATGTCTCCCAAAGAATTTTCTGAAAAAATGGAAGAGCGAGACGAAAGCTTTATGAAAATGTACTTTCGTTCCATTGGTCAGGGATTGGCCATGCAGGGACAGCCTGGCCAAACGAGTGATTTAAGTTTGATCATTGCCTTGTTTTCGAAAGACCGTGAAAGAAAGTTAAAAGCGATGATGGCTCAGCAGTTTGAACAGATGGATGGGCTACCAGATGTCATGAGTGGAGAAGACGGGTCTACCATAATCCACTTGCGGAATGACAAGGCTTTGGATGTTCTGGAAAAGGAGCTTGAGAATTCGTCGAATCAGAAAATAGGCATCTTCTACGGTGCTGGCCACTTCGATGATATGGAACAAAAGATGATGGAGCGGTTTAAGTTCAAGCGAGTTGGTGAAGAGTGGTTAGACGCGTGGAATTTGCGAGAGTAATCAGGGATCGCACCCACCGACAAGTGAAACTCGTTATCATATAGTTAACTCACGACACATCACTTCTCCTCTAACCTCATCTTCTTCCCGTCATGCCACGTCTTTCCATAAGCGAAGTCACGACTTATAGCTGGTCTTTTCAACGCGATGTGCGCACGTATGCCCGGCACGGTGTGCCGGCGATGGGGATCTGGCGTCAGAAATTAGCTGACTATGGTGAAGAGAAAGGTGCCGAGTTACTCGCTGAAAGCGGCATGGATGTCAGCAATGTTTATTTTGCTGGTGGCTTTACAGGTCACGATGGTCGTAGTTTTCAGGAAGCTGTTGAGGATGCCGAGCAGGCGATCGAAGTTACTTCCTTATTACAGGCAGATTGCCTGACGCTTTATACCGGTGCCCGGGCCGGACATACCAAAAGCCACGCGAGTCGATTGATTCAAATGGCCATTGAGCAATTATTGCCGGTCGCTGAAGTCAATGACGTCGTATTGGTAGTGGAGCCGATGGATGCGCGTGCCGGGGTCGACTGGTCCTTTTTGACCGATCTGGAGTCTTCGTTGGCGTTGATTGACGAATTCTCAAGTCGGCATCTGCGATTAGCATTGGATACTTATCATTGGGGCCGCAGTCGTAAAATCTATTCGTTGATGCGGGACATCGTCTCGCGATTGGCAATTGTCTTTTTAGGTGATTCCAAGTCGTCTCCGGACGAAGAGCAAAATCGGTGTTTGTTGGGCGATGGGAATATCCCTCTGGGACGTTTGATTTCGTCTTTGCTCGAGCACGGCTACGATGGCTGTTTTGATGTGCGATTGACCGGGGAAGAGCTCGAGACGTTAAGCTATCCGGAGATTCTTGAGCATAGTTGCCGAGCGTATGAAGCGTTGCTGGCGGCTGTTAAAGTCGATTAGCTTTGGCCAAGTTGGTCTCGGATTTCAGCCGCTCGTTCGTATTGTTCGCTGGCGATCGCGTCGGCTAATTGTTCGTGTAGCGTCTTACCGACACTGTATTCATTACGTAATGATTCGCGAATCTCACGTAATTGCCCCACCAATTCATCCTCGTCGAAATGTTCTTCGAGATCGTGCTCTTCAAAAATGCTCTTAATTGTGGCAAGTCCATCATTAATGCATTGGATCGCAGCCTGAGGGGTAGCGTCGTTGAGTTGCTGGTAGGCAGCGGCCTGGGTTCGATGAAACAAAACGAACGGGCGATACTGTTCATGGACAATCGTCCAGCCGTCATCTGGAGAATGTCGTTTACAGAAATCCATCAACGCAAGCGTGTGGTCCGCATCCTCGACGACACGGCCATATTCCTTAATGGATAACCAACTTATACGGCGTTGGTAAAACTGCATGAATTCCCGATCGACTTCAACGCAGTATTCGTCATCCAGTTCCCAGTCCCGTCCCCGGGTAATCTCTTCCTGTAAGAGGAAATCGAGATACGTGGCAAACCCTTCCGGACGATATCCATCCGGACGACCGTCGACGGCCATTTGGATGAGCCCCATTTCAACACGCATTTGCAAGACATCGGGCTCCCCGTTTTGACCGGCGACGATTCGAGCTCGAATGGATTGCGCGTCATAATCCCAGTCTTCTAAGATGTCTGAGATGTTACGGGAGTCGGACATGGATTCTGGCGTTGAGTGGTATTTCGATCAAAGGAGCCTTGTGAAGGATCCATTATCAACCATTTCGAGCATTTTGTGTACCCGTTGGAATTTGCAAACGCGGCTTTGTCTGCAAGTTTAATAGTCAAATCGTGACTGTCGTCCGGCTTTAATCTGGCTACGTCGTTTTTTCTGATCAAGCCGTCGCTGCCTGGATGCTTTGGTGGGCTTAGTGCGACGCCGTCGTTTTCGAGTTTGTAGAGACTCGATGATAATCGCCCGCAGTTTCTGATAGCAGTCGGCGCGGTTCTTATGCTGTTCTCGCGATTTCTGACTGCTCAAAACAAGCTTTCCCTCCTTGTTAACGCGGCCGGCATGTTTGCTGCGAATTCGTTGGCGGATGCGTTGGGGAACGCTTTGCGAAGCAGCGAGATCCCAATGGAGAGTGACTTTGGAATTCACTTTGTTTACGTTTTGTCCACCAGGCCCCTGACTTCTCGAAAAGGTCAGTTCGATTTCTTCGTTTGGAATCGTGATGGAGGAATTAATCGTAATCATGATGACAGTGGGGCATTAAATATTGTTACGACCGGACTCCAATCCATCGTTTGGTTTGTAGCTGACCAAAAGTTACAATGAATCGTTGGATTTGGAAAAGGCCATTTTAAATAATCGTTTCTTAGTGCAAGGCATCATAAGGGAATTCAATGAACATGAAGTTTCTCATCGGCGGACTTCTACTTGTAGGAGTCGGTGTTAGCTTTTTAGTGGTTGAAAGTACTCCACCTGAAGTCTCAACAACCGTTGTCACCGTGACACCAGTCGCCGCTCCGATTGATGCTGACGGTGAGCTCAAAGATCTGGGGAAAAGAAAAATCGGTACAGACTGGAGCCGTTTTCTTGGGCCCACAGGCGATAGTAAATCCACCGAGACAGGGATTATCACCGACTGGGGCGATCAGGGTCTTAAAGTGCTGTGGGACCGTGAACTGGGAAGCAGTTACGGAATTGGAACCGTCTCGCGAGGACGATACTACCAATTCGATCGTAAGGATGACGAAGCATTCGTCGTCTGTTTAAATGCCGAAACGGGAAAACAGATTTGGAAATTTGTGTATTCCTCCGATTACACAGATCTCTATGGGTACGACCCGGGACCTCGTTGTTCTCCTTTGATAGACGGGAATCGAGTGTTCATCTATGGAACAGAAGGAATGCTGTACTGTTTGAACGCCACGACAGGAAAAGAAGAGTGGTCGGTCGATACCGTCAAGAAATTTGGCGTCATTAAAAACTTCTTCGGAGTGGGTAGCAATCCGGTGATTGAAGATGACCTGTTGATCGTGATGGTTGGTGGAAGCCCGGACAAAGATAAACAGATTCCACCCGGACAACTGGATTTGGTTTCGCCGAATGGTACTGGTGTCGTGGCTTTTGAAAAAGCAACCGGCAAAGTGAAATATCAGGTGATTGATGATTTGGCGAGTTATTCAAGCCTCAAGCTGGCTACCATTGGTGACCGGCGCTGGTGTTTCGCGTTTGCCAGAGGAGGATTGTTTGGATTTGATCCTGCTACCGGAACTGTGGGCTTTGAATACCCCTGGCGAGCTCATACTTTGGAGAGTGTTAATGCGGCGTCACCGGTTGTTGTTGATGACCAAGTATTCATTTCAGAAACGTACGGCCCGGGAAGTTCGTTATTGAAGATAGAAGCCGGGAAACACAGCCTGGTTTGGAAAGATGAAGAGTTTTCTCGCGAGAAGGCGATGCAGGCTCATTGGAATACGCCAGTGTATGTGGACGGCTATGTTTACGGCTGCAGTGGGCGTCACACACAAAACGCTGACCTGCGGTGTGTGGAATGGAAAACCGGCAAGGTGATGTGGAGTATCCCACGTACGACCCGTTGTTCACTCACTTACATCGACGGGCATTTTCTGTGTCAGGGAGAATATGGGCATTTGTTTCTGTTTAAGGCAAACCCCAAAGAATTTGAACCTGTCGCAGGTGATATTGACGAGGGCGGCCGTGAAGGTGAATACGAATTACCTTTTGAGACAACCTATGAATTGAATTATCCGGCCTGGGCAGCGCCTGTTGTATCTCACGGACTGTTGTATGTCCGGGGGACGGATAAAGTAATCTGTCTGGAGTTGATCAAGGAAGATTAGCACTGGCGGTTCGGCCGTAAAGTCTAACGTGCTGAGTACTCTGCCCTCGGCTGTATCCGTTGTTGCAGGATCCGTCGCACCTCCAGAATCGTCTGCGGTTGGTCGATAATCGCAATGTGATTCGCATCCACAGCCATCTGCGAGTGCGCGTTGATCAGGTGGGCACTCTCAGTTGTTACCACGCCATCTGATGAAGAGGCGAGTTTGTTAATGATCGTGGACGATTTCGTATCCCCGTAAATGTTGTGGTAGCTGGTTTGCGGGTTTCGTCGTGCTTCACGGATTGCGGCAAAGATGCTACCGCCGGGTTCGAGAGAATCAAGACTGGTTTCGGTTGTAAGCAAATGCGTATTATGAAATAGCTCTGGATTGTCTTTGATTAATTGTTTTGTGATGGCATTGGTTGGTTCTGGAAGGCTAAAGAGTGTTTGCCCGATCCATTGAGTGTATTCGTTTGCCATCACGCTGCCTTGATGTGGAGTCGCGATGGTAATGACCTGTTGAATAGATGGGTTTGCCTGAAAAAAGACTGTGTTGGCCAGACTTGTTCGGATGTGTTGGGGGGCTTTGAGTTGTCCGAAGGGTTTATGGGAAACGAGTTTCCAGAAGGCATTCTGGCTATCAATGGTTTGCATCATTGAGAGTAGACCGCCCATACTATGACCGATCAGTACGGTTTCGTGGAGTCGAGTGTCGCGGTGCAGCGGATCGAGATTGCCCATGAGGCTGTGAAGCGTTGCTCGTAACTTGGCGGCAGAAATCCAAAAAGGCTGGCTGGTGGGATATTGATAAAACCAGAATTGATAATTCCGTCGGATTTCCGAAAAACTTCGTAAGTCATTGACCATATTCATCCAGATCATTGGTGAGGACCAAAATCCATGGACCATGATGATTGGAATCTTTTGAGGGTCATAGGGTTCCAGCATAAACAGCCCCGCACCAGATTCCTCGGGATTCAGTAAGGAGGTCGTGGCTGCTTCACGAGAACGGCTCAGTGATGGCTGGTCTAGTAAGTAGGCCAGAGGAATGGAAGTGTCCGTTTGTAGAGGAACGGTGGCGTTTTGGATTGTGAGGGTTGAGTTGTCTACCGTTTTGTGGAATTCCAAAACACACTGCTTGTGCGCTTTCGTTTCGGTGGTTGTGAGTTGATCGGAGACATGCATAAATGCGGTTAAAGGAAGACTCATGCCTGGCGGGTAGTATTGTTCAATTGCGGGATTTGCTTCGTTGCTATGGCGAATGCCAACCATGGGAACCCCTAAACCGTACGTTCGGTGATGTCGCAATAGTTTTTGAATGCGAAAATCAGAAACGAATTTCAAGTCCGCGATTTCATTCGGAGTCGTTTCGGCGGGAAAGCGAATCACGACATCAACCTGTTGTTCTCCAAGCGTCAGACTGTACGTCGCACCGGAACGTAATTGCTGATCTGCTGCGATGATGCGCATCGCCTGCTCGAGTGACTCATTGTAAAACCGACAGATTTCCTGAAACTGTGGGTCATATGGATTGCGAAGATGGTCAAAGCGAGGCGTGAACAAATATTCGTATGCGTTTACTAACGATAACGTGTAACGTTCCAAAGCGTCGTGCTGGCGCTCGTCCTTGAGCAGAGTCTTAGCATCCAAAAATGCTAGTTCGGCCAGAGCGAACAGTTTGTTCGGTGTCGGTTGACGCTGAATGGAATCCTGTAGCCGTTCCATAGTTTCAGCGAGACTGTAATTACGTATCCAATGACTGTCGTCATACACGACCAGATTGAAACGTTCCAGTGTTTTTAAGGACCGTTGAGATGGAGTTGGGCCAACCCACGTCTCTGGATCGAACGGGCGTTTAAAAGGGGCAAACGCATTCGAGCGATGAACCAGATATTCCCCTTCGGAACATCCAATCGTTGCACTCAGCATCATAGTCATCAGCATAGTTTTTGAGACTGTGGACGTGAATGATAACTTTTGCCGGTACATGCCAGAGTATCACTTAGAGTGAGGGAATGAACTACAATGGGTTACCAAGAGTACCAATCGGTGGTTTCAGGCGTCAATACAGACACCAAGCCTCGATTGGAGTTGTTGTCATCAGATGTTGTTTACGAACCTCTCTAATATGCCCGACCAATTTTCAAAATACTGGCCTCCGCAGGACGAGAGGATTCAACAGGCCTTACTATCGGTCTATCAGGATGGTGACTGGGGACGCTATCACGGAAAACGCACAGAACAGTTGGCTGAACAACTTGCCGAACGGTTTGCTATGCCTCACGTCCATTTGGTCTGTTCCGGGACGGTTGGGATTGAGCTGGCATTAAGAGGGCTTGGCGTAACATCCGGCGATGAAGTGATTTTGGCTGGATACGATTTTCCGGGAAATTTTCGCTGTATTGAAGCTGTTGGAGCACGGCCTGTTTTGGCTGATGTGGAAGTAGCTAGTTGGAGTTTAAGCGTCAATAGTTTTGAGCAGGCTATTTCTGCGTCTACCAAAGCAGTGATTGTTAGCAGTCTGCATGGCGGCTTAGCCGATGTAACGCGGATCACCGCGATAGCTCGCCAGCATGGCATTGGTGTGGTAGAAGATATTTGCCAGATTCCCGGTGCTAAAGTCTCGGGAAAGATTGCAGGATCGTTGGGAGACGTCTCAGTGTTGAGCTTTGGCGGCAGTAAGTTGTTGTCCGCTGGTCGCGGAGGTGCCGTGCTTGCTAAAAATGAGGCAATTTGGCAACGTATCCATGTCTTCAAAGAACGCGGAAATGATACCTATGCGTTGAGCCAATTACAAGCGGCTGTGTTGCTACCACAGTTGGAAAAACTAGACGAAAGAAATGCCATTCGTACTACCTCTGCACTACAGATTATCGCCGCCACAGAAGGCATTGCCCAACTGCAATCCTTGGCTCATGAATCAGGAGATCATCCGGTCTTTTATAAAATAGCCTGGGCGATGCCGAGTTGTCAGCAACGTGCAGCATTGCTGACGCGTGCTCAGGAACTGGAGCTTCCGTTATTCGAGGGATTTCGGGGGTTTGTGAAACGCAGTGATCGACGTTGTAGCAAACCGGTGGATCTTTCTCATAGTACGAGAGCCGCCGAGACTACCGTCTTGTTACACCATCCCGCATTGTTGGCAGCACCAGGCGAAGTCGAGTCCCTGGGGCAGCAAGTCAAAGATCTGTTTGAGGAGTATTGCTAATTTCGATGTTGTACCTGTTAACCAATGATGATGGAATCGATGCGCCGGGAATCAGGGCATTGGAGTTGTTTGCACGTCAGTTGGGTGATGTGATTGTCGTGGCACCGGATGGTCCTCGTTCAGGGTTTAGTCACCGAGCTACGGTGGAAGGCTCGATGGGATTGAAGCAGCGAGATGCAGAGCATTATGCCTGTGCTGGCACACCGGTTGATTGTGTGCGAGTTGCCATCGCTCATCTTGGGATTAAGCCGGATTGGGTTTTGTCGGGGATTAATCGCGGAGCCAATTTGGGAGTTGACCTTTATATGTCAGGGACGGCCGGGGCAGCGAGAGAAGCGGCCATCCAGGGGATTCCAGCATTCGCATTTTCACATTACCATCGGACTCAATCGAGTATTGATTGGGAGCATGCGGCCGAATCCTGTCATCAGGTTTTTCAGCAGTTTTGTCAGAGAGACCTACCCCCGACGGCCTTTTGGAATGTGAATCTTCCCGATCCTCAGGACCTCAAGGAAGCCTCTCATCGCACGATGGAAGTTCCGCCGGACCCGAGTTCCTTAAAACTTGAATATATAGCACATGCCGAAGCTGTTGAGTATAAAAGTCATTATCATCACCGTCCCCGTGGTAAGGATACCGATGTGCAACATTGCCTGGAAGGTGCCACGACGGTCAGTTGTGTAAAACTGTTTTCATAATGACGTCGATGGAATTAAACAGAGGAATTGGAATATGAATCGTATGAACTGGTTTTTCATGTTGCTCGTTATGGCAAGCATGAACGGGATTTTGCTGGGGCAGGAAAACGACAGCGTTGATGCTAAAGTGCAAGCGTTATTTCAGCAGTTTGAATCCCAGAATCGTGAACGTAAATTTGAAGCAGCCAATGCGACGTTGGGAAAAGCGTTGGAGCTAAAGGATGTACCCACGTTGAATTATTTACGAGGTCGGGTTCAGTTTCGTCTTGGAGAATTTGCTGATTCTGTGAAGAGTTTTGACGCTTATGTCAAAGCTGTGCCCAAAGCCGAATCCCGGCAGTGGGAACGTGGGATCAGTATGTACTATGCGAAACAGTACAAACGTGGAGCCGAACAGTTTGAGCTTTATCAAACATTCCATGATCAGGATGTGGAGAATTCGGTTTGGAGGTTTCTCTGCATGGTTCCGGAAACAGGAGTTAAAAAGGCTCGAGCGGTCATGTTGCCGATCGAAAATGATCGCCGTATTCCGATGATGAAAGTGTTTGAAATGTATCGAGGAACGGCGACTCCGGAGGAAGTGCTGGCTGATGCCGAACGCGGAGATCCGGATAAAAAAACTCTGGCCGGTAGACTCTTTTATGCACACCTCTATCTGGGCCTCTACTATGAAGTTCTCAAGAAACCGGATTTGGCGCGCAAGTATATCCAATTCGCCGCCCAGGAATCACTCATTGGTCATCCCGGGATCAATACGTACATGTGGGATGTGGCTCGAGTGCATTGGGAACGAATGCAACAGGCGGACAAGAAGTAGAATTACTAAAGCGTGACGTGGTGGTATTCCAGTGCCCACTCTTTCATGTACTTAACCTGAGTTGGTTCAATCCGGTAAATGATCAGTTGTGGATTGTCAGGTGATCCCAGATAGTGCCGTAGCAAAGAATTGGCTTCCCAAATGTCATGGATGACCGAGGCGTCTGTTTCGATATGAGCCAGTCCTGTAATCCTAACCTGATCATGGGAACTGTTGACATAGCATAATTCCACATTGGGATTGGCTGCGATTTCGACCGTCTTGTGGTAGTTCTTCAAATTGGCAACCCAAACCGTGAATCCTTCTGTTTTGACTGGCGAAACAGGACGTACTCGAGGGATGGTGTTATCGATACTCGCCAGTACCGGAAATCGATCTTCCTTTACCACTTGGGTCGCCAGTTGCGGGACATCTTTGGGATCGACAGGGTCGGGCGTGGGCTGATTCACTACTTCTGTCCAATGCAGTAGAGATATTTGTCTGAACGGAGTAACAAGTGGCCGTCAAAAGCTGCCGGTGAAGCTCGGAATGTTTCTTCGAGGGTTGCTTCGATGCTGTTTTTCGAGATGGCTTCAAAGCTGGCTCCTGGCTTAAATACGTGTGTGATTCCGCTTTCGGTAACGGTATAAACCGTTCCGTTGATTGCAATCGGTGAGGAGGAAAATCCACCTTCCACGCGTTGTTGCCAAAGTTGTTCTCCGTTGCGATTGTCGTAACAGGAAATGATTCCCGGGCGGAGGCGAGTGACAATCAGGTAGTTACCAACGACAAGGGGGCTTGGTAAGTCACGCCCACCGGTTCTGGGCACTCGCCAGGCTTCCTGTTTGCCTGAGACATCTCCGGAGCCGCCGGGACGAATCGCAACCATGGTTCCTGATCGACCGGGGACAGAGATGACAGCGTCTTTGCTGAATGCCAAAGTTGGCGTGCCGCGGCCGACACTGGCAATGCATTCCCAGTAGACGTCGCCATTGGCAATGTTATAAGAAACGACTTTGGAGTGTCCGTTGAGGATAAGTTCCTTGCGGTCAGTGGATTGGAAGACGACCGGTGTGCTCCAACCACGTATGGTCTCTCGGGAAGTTTTCCAGACGGTTTTTCCGGTTTCAAGGTTAAAGGCCATCAAGGATGATTCGTTATCGGCATCACAGTTTTGCACGACCAGGCCGTCCACGATAACCGGAGAGGCTCCCGTGCCCCAGGGGCCTTCAAATTTCCCCAGATCGCGAGACCACAGCACTTTCCCTGTTTTGGTGTCCAGACTGTGAAGCCCGCCTTTTCCAAAGAATGCGACAACCCGCTTGCCGTCGGTGGCACAGGTACTCGAGGCGCGATTGTTCATGGAATGAGTGTCTTCAGCTTCGCCTTCCCAAACCACGGTTTGCCATTGGATCTCGCCGGTCTTACGATCGATGGCAACGACAACACGTTTATTACCCCTGTCGGTGGCAGAAGAGAGGAAAATCGAGTCCTCCCAGAAAATAGGTGACGACTGCCCTACACCCGGCACTTCCGTTTTCCAGACGACATTGTCACTGGAAAAAGATTCCGGCACGTGGCTCGCTGTAGATAGCCCGTTACCATGAGTACCTCGCCACTGCGTCCAATTCGATTCTGCGGAAACGGATAATGTAAGCAATGTCAGCGAGAGAGTGAAAAACGTTAGCAATTTCATGATCGCCCTTTTGGATAGTGATTGCAAAGTGACTTGGGAAGTGAGTGCGACAACGGTTTAGAGTGGTTTAATACGGACGTTTTTCCAACGGCATTTTGCACCGTTGGGCCAGCCCGTTCCACCATGCACCTGAACGGCCACGCTTCCGGAAGAACCCAGCATACCGTGGATTTTCTCTTTGTCGTAATTCGCAGCGTCGCACGTGTTGCCATTAAATTCAGCAACCTTCAAGCCATTGATGAAGGTGTTGATTTGTGGGTATTTACCGGATACCTCGACTCGAGCAGTATTCCAGCCATCCAGTTTCCAGGCTTTGACCCATGCTGCCGGAGTACAAGTGTATTCGAGCCCGCAGTCTTTGGCCTCTTTGTGCTTGTCTGTCGTGATTCCAATCAGATTCTTGTTATCGTCGTATTTGCCGTTGATGTCGAACGCTCTAGTATTGAAACCAGTTGTCCCTTCGCCATAAATGTGACCGACGTTTCCAGCGTCATGGTAATCGACCATCATTTGAAAGCATTGACCTCTGTCATTGCCACGGATGAATAAGCCCGAGCAAACTCCCCAATCCGGTTTCATGTCGATTTCCAGGACAAAGTTTTCAAACTTTCGATCGGTCAGAAGGATGCCTCCATTGCCCGAGCCCGGAGGATCCTGTTGTCCTGCGATGACGCCATTTTCCACAGCCCATTGACCACCTGTACCATGTCCGATTTTCTCGGGATTAATATGCCAGCCTTCCAGCGTCTTTCCGTCGAACAGTTCAATCCAGCCTTTTCGTCTGGGGGCAGCATATGCCAGCGTCTGCAGCAGTCCCGTGGAGAGTCCGGCGGCCATGCCGGTTTTCATAAATGTTCGTCGGTTAGGAGAGGTCATAAGTTTGAATCCTTGACTAATTGGGGGGGCACTATCTGAGGCACATAGGCGACGTGAAACTACATCATAAAAGTTGTGCCGTGCAATTTCAAACGTGCAGGATGCGGCTTGCTATACTGTGAGCTAATGAAGAAATGAGATTTGATTGTTAGATAGATGCAATGAAGTTAAAACAAGTCGTCTTCTGGTTAGTGCTTACGTCTCTGTTTTTGCCCGCGTTTGTGAGAGCCGACGATGAGGCAAAGCAGCCAAATATCCTGTTTGCAATTTCAGATGACCAGTCCTATCCTCACGCATCGGCGTATGGGACTCGAGGAATCTTAACACCAGCCTTTGATCGTATTGCACGTGAAGGTGTGCTGATTCACAATGCCATTGCCGGGTCACCGGGCTGTGCCCCGTCGCGAGCGACTCTGTTGACTGGCAGGTACCCCTGGCAAAATCAACATGCAGGAACGCATGCCAGCTCCTTTCCAGCAGCCTTGAAGGTTTATCCGGAGTTGTTAGCTGCGCACGGGTATCAAGTTGGTTATACAGGAAAGCCCTGGGGTCCCGGACGCTGGGAGGTTACAGGACGCAAGCAGAACCCAGCCGGCCCCCCCTTCTCTGCATTAAAAGAAAAGCCGCCAGGAGGTTCGATTAGTTCGACGGACTATAGCGGGAATTTCAAACAGTTTCTCAAACAGCGATCTGCTGATCAGCCTTTCTGTTTCTGGTTTGGTGCCCATGAACCTCATCGAGCGTTTGAAGACGGTATTGGCGTGAGACTAGGTAAAGAACTGGATTCCGTCGATGTGCCCGGGTTTCTTCCTGATCACGAGATTATTCGCTCGGACATTCTGGATTATTACACTGAGATTGAACATTTTGATTCTCACCTGCTCGCGATGCTTGAACACCTTCAGGAAATCGGCGAGCTTGAAAATACCTTGATCGTTGTTACCAGCGATAACGGGATGGCATTTCCCAGGGCCAAGGCGAATTGTTATGAATACGGAGTGCATGTTCCCATGGCAATTCGTTGGGGTGAACAAATCGAAGCGGGACAGCAGTTAAATACACTTGTTAGCTTTGTGGACCTGGCGCCTACATTTTTAGATGCCGCCGGAGTGGAAATCCCCGGGGAAATGACGGGGCAAAGTTTGCTGCGACTTTGCGGCGCCGGCGTGGGGAATGCCTGGAGGCCACGTTCGGCAGTCTTTAGCGCTCGTGAACGACACTCGTCGTCACGGTATATGAACTGGACGTATCCACAACGCGTCATGCGTACAAACCAGTATTTATTGATTCGTAATTTTCGACCAGATCGGTGGCCGGCAGGTGATCCTCAGAAGTTTGACAGAGAAGATAAGCTGGGACCGATGCACGGTGGGTATCACGATATCGACGCGTGCCCTTCTTTGACGTTTCTAATAAATCAACGGCAGGATCCAGAAATTAGTCCATTCTTTCGCTGGAGCGTGGAAAAGCGTCCTGCCTGGGAATTGTTTGATATCCGCAAAGATCCCGATTGTCTGAACAATTTGGTTGATTCAAGGCGTCACGCAAAAGTAAACAGGCAGCTACAGGCGGAATTCCTTGAATACCTCACCGCTACAGAAGACCCACGTGTTCTTGATGGCGGAGAGATTTTTGAGTCTTACCCGCGGTATAGCCGCATTAGAAGCTTTCCTGAACCTCCGGAAACACTGGAGCAATAAATGAATCGCTTGTTGTTAACGCTGATAGTGATCATGACATGGCTGCTACTGGTCGCAGACTGTGACGGGCAGCAGCGGCTCACCACTGCGTCTCCGTGGATACAACATACGATCGATAATCAGTCTCAGGGCGCAGATGGTGCTCGTCTGGCAGATGTTAACGGAGATGGTCGCTTAGACCTGGTCACTCCCTGGGAAGAAGGCGGCATCATTCGAATTTGTCTCCATCCCGGAACAGCGAAAGTGAAAAGTGCCTGGCCGTCCGTGACCGTGGGACGGGTTGCTTCACCGGAAGATGCCGTGCTGGTCGATTTGGATGGCGACGGGCAACTGGATGTCGTCAGTAGCTGTGAAGGTAAAGTGAAGACGATGTTCGTTCACTGGGCTCCCAGGGATCCGGCGGATCATTTGAATTCCGAGAAATGGGAAACGGAACCGATTCCTGCCACTCAAGGTCTTCAGGCGTGGATGTTTGCGATGCCGCTGGATATTGATGGACAACATGGCCTGGATTTGATCGTTTCGTCCAAAGGTTCGAATGGAAGCGTCGGCTGGCTGCAAGCGCCGTCGGAACCTCGTAATCTGTCAGACTGGAAATACCACCGCTTGCTGAACACGGGGTGGGTGATGTCGCTCATTGCATTTGACTTCAATGAGGATGGGCTGCAGGATATTCTCGTCAGTGACCGTAAGGGAGCGGAGCGAGGAATCAAGTGGTTACAACACCCTGGTCATGGTCAGGCAGTTCGTGGTGATACCTGGCAGGAACATTTTCTGGGTGGGAAAGATCATGAAGTCATGTTTATAGATTTTGCAGATGTTAATGGAGATGGTTTGCGAGACATCGCAGCCGCCACGCACCAACGGGAAATCCTGCTGCTACATCAAACGGCAAACACCGAACGATGGGAAGCGTCAACCATTCCCGCTCCACATGCTTTAGTCAACGGAAAGTCCGTTCGGATTGGTGATATTGATTTGGATGGAGAGGCGGATATCGTCCACAGCACAGAACCAAATTCGGGACCGCGTAAGCCGGGAGTGACCTGGATTCAGGGAGCGGTGTCAGCGGAAAAAACCAATAAAGTCTCATCCATCAGTGATTTAAAAGGGAGCAAATTTGATTTGCTGCAACTTGTCGATGTTGATGATGATGGAGATTTGGATGTCATCACATGCGAGGAACGTGACAACCTTGGTCTCATTTGGTATGAAAACCCGTTGCGATAAACTTCCTGACTGCGAACTGTCGACGACTTCTATTGTTTTTCGACTTCGACAATCCAGCTCTGATGTAGCTTTAAAAGCTCTTTCACAAGCTCAGGGTGATTTTTGGCAACGTTGGTCATTTCTGAAGGATCATCTTTCAGATTGGTTAGAAAGAGCTTGTCAGCAGCTGTAAGAGGAGCTTTGTTACTGGTGTCTCGCGGATTCCCCTGCAGTTTCCAGTCACCTTTACGAACAGCCCAGGGAGCTTTATTGCCCCGTCCGGTTTGCCAGTGAAAGACGTTGTGTGGTGAGGGAGCCTCGGACGATTGAATTAGCTTTGAAATGTCCTGCCCATCGATACGATGCGTGATTGGTTCAATGCCGGCGAGTTTGGTTACCGTTGGGTACCAATCGATGGCTGTTGCCAGTTGGTCTCGTGTTTCCCCTTCAGGAAGCTGGCCAGGCCAGCTAATAATGGCAGGCACTCGAATGCCTCCTTCGAATAAACTGAATTTGGCTCCGCGGTAGATTCCGGCACTGCCACCTCCTCCAAAAGTGCGTTCCTCCTGAGAATGACCGTGATCGGATTGAAACACGATAATAGTGTCCTCTCGAAGTCCGAGTTGATCAACTTCTGCAACCAATTTCCCAATCATTTCATCCATGGTGGAGATCAATGCGGCATACATACGTCGGGGAGCCGGCATTTCTTTGTAATGTTGTCGCCACTTTTCAGTTCCTTGTAGCGGATAGTGGGGGATATTGAGTGCAAAGTACATAAAGAAGGGGTTGTCGTCCTGAGCGCGGATAAAAGCCGAAGCTTCATCCACCATTAGTTGAGGGAAGTAATCTCCGTCTCTCCAGATTTCATTTCCGTTTTTCCATAAATCGTGTCGGTTTGGACCATTCCAATAAAAGAAGTGGGAGTAGTTATCGATACATCCTCCCATGTGCCCAAAGGAGTAGTCGAAGCCCTGATTGTTGGGCATTGTGGCGTTGTCATATCCCAGATGCCACTTGCCGATATGAGCGGTGGAGTAACCGGCCTGTTTGAAGACTTCGGCCAGAGTGATCTGGCTTGCAGGCATCCCAGCGTTACCATGGTGTGAAGAAACATTACCGGGTATTTGAGCTCGTTGAGGATATCGGCCCGTAATGACCGCTGCTCGCGAAGGTGAACAGACAGGTGCGGCGGAATAAAACTGTGTGAATTTGACTCCACGTTTAGCTAAACCGTCCATGTGAGGTGTGGTTAAGTCTTTGGCACCAAAACAATTGACGTCAATCGTTCCCTGATCATCCGTGTAAATCAAAATGACATTGGGCTGACGTGCCCAGACAGTTGTCGCCAGAGAGAGTAGGAGTAATACCGTAAAGGCTAGCTTTTGCATGGCATAAAACTTTCAGTGATTACGAATTTTGGGCAGGTGTTTGCCAAAGCTCATTGGTGTGTACATCCATAGCTGTTAAGACACCACAACCGAAGCAAAACGTATCGATGCAGACGAGGTGTCCGTAGTCGAGGATTATCCCATTTTTCTGCGGCGTGTGACCCACGATCACTCGTTTACCGGAAACGTGTGGAGTTGGTTGTAAGTCCGTGAGGTGTGTCCAAAGCAATACCTGTGGGTCTTGTTGGTCAAGCGGAGTTCCGGGCAGATAGTTAGCATGGACAAACAGGTGGTCTTCGGTTTCATGGAATCTGAGGCAATTGCCGAGAAAGTCGAGATGCTCCTGTGGGATTGCTTCCATTCCACCTTGATAACTATCTAAGGTTTGCTGGCCGCCAAATTGCAACCATAACGATTGCATCAGTGGTTGTTGCATCGCATCGAGCAGCATGATTTCGTGGTTACCAATCAGGGTGACCAGATTGCACTTCGATTTTAGATCGAGCACGGTTTCAACCGTTCTACGGGAATCCGGTCCGCGGTCGATATAGTCTCCAAGAAACACAAGCGTATCTTCCGCTACGGGCTGAATCATCTGCAACAGCTGCTCCAGCTCATCGGCGCATCCATGGATATCTCCAATGGCAATGGTGCGTCCCGCGTTGTTAGAAGTGGAGGTTTTCAAGATGGCTCGATTGGTTTAATTCAATTCGGGATTGGAAGGGATTTGTTTGCCGCCTGTCGCCTGCTGGAGAACAAGGTTTCCAAGGCGTTCGCAGAGTAGTTTCCAGGGGTCGTCACTGACAGTGAATACATCGTCCGGGCTGGCTGGGGTGACAAGCCAGCCGCCTTGCTGTAATTCGGCATCCAGTTGTCCTTCAGCCCATCCGGCATAACCTGAGAAGACTTTGTAGGGTAATGCTTTTTCGGAAACTAACTTGGCGAGATTGGACTTCCGTGAAGAGACGTATAGGCCGGGGATGACCTGTTGTTCGCTATATTCTGCACGCGTGTGCAGCATCATGATTGGGCCGTCGACAGGGCCACCGATGTAAAGCACTCCTTCGCTTGCAAGCGAAGTACCTGTCATGACTTCCCAGATGTTGTCGATCTCACTGTTCGTCGGTCGGTTCATGACCAGCCCCAGAGCTCCGTTTTCGTCGTGCTGTATTACGAGCACAATGGTGCGATGGAAATGAGGTTCGATTAATCCGGGAGGAGCAACGAGGAACTGGCCCTGAAGAGTTTCCATTTGACGCGACTCCGGATGAACCTATCCTGCGAACGTTTCTTTCCAGTAGCAACCGGCCCAGGAGAGCCCTACTCCGAAGCCGATGAGTAAATTCTGCATGCCGGTCTGTAAGTCGCCTGACTCACGCATCTGCTGAATCAAAATAGGCAGTGTGGAGGATACCGTATTGCCAACATGAGATAACCGTATAGGAACTTGCTCCTGAGAAACATTAATTCTCTGAGCCAGTTCTGACAGCATCTTAAAAGTAGCTTGATGCATCAAGTAGAAATCGACATCGTCGCGAGTGATCCCGGCTTTTTCCAGAATTTCATCGACTAACCCGGGGATTGCTTCCACAGTGAAACTAATCAGACTCGGGCCGTCCATATACAAATCACTATCCCAGCGATGGCGGTTTCGCGGAGGCATCGGTTGTCGCCGCCCACTTTTGGTAAGCAGTAACATGTCAGCTCCGGAGCCATCGGTTCCGAATTTGAAATGTTGCACACCAGGCTCTTCACTGGATTCGATCAAGGTAGCCGCGGCTCCATCTCCGAAGATCGTACGTAAGCTGCGGTCATCAGGGTCAATGTATTTGGTGTACGTCTCTGCAGTAATAAACAGTACTCGACTTGCTGCTTCACTTTTGATCAAGCCGTCAGCGAGCGAAAGACCATAGACAAACCCTGAACAGCCAAGGTTGAAGTCGAGTGCCCCGCAGTTTGTTGAAAGCCCCAGTCGTTGCTGCATCAAACAAGAAGTAGTCGGCAATGGGCAATCCGGAGTCTGCGTGCAAAAGAGAAGAAAGTCGATGGAGCTACGATCAATGTCATAGTTTTCAAACAGTTTCTCCGCAGCGGCGACTCCTAAGTCCGAAGCGAATTCATCTTCCGCCGCGATATGTCGTTGGTAGATGCCGGTTTTCTCCTGAATCAAGTCTAAATTCCAACGGGGGAATTCATCACGAAGAGTGTCGATAGACTCCACTTTCTCAGGGAAATGAAGAGCAATAGGACCGATCGAGGCGTGTTTCACAAAAAGGTTTCCGGAGAGTGCTGTTTCCCGGTTCGCTGTTTCAACGAAGCGGACTAAACCTGTATTATGTTACTAAGGCATATGGAATGGCAGGGAATTTAGAAAAACAAGCTGGCATTCACCACTAGTCCATAAAGAACATACGATACACGCGAACCACGAAATGGTCAATTGTTGCCGATGGTAAACCACCTCAGGCGTTGGTTTTAAAAAAGATGGTCTTAACCGGAAAACAGACTGAATACACAGGAGACAACGTCGTTTCCCGGCGGAGTTGGGGGAAGCGATTGATTGTTGCGGCAATGCCTTGGTTAGGACTGACGACGCAGTCTCAACCGGTTCTGGCAAGTCAAAAGGACTGGCTCTATTTTCATTATGAGCAAGAGCCTGTGGCGTTGCCTGAGGTGATTGCGAGTTTGAAGTCGTTACCGACAAGGTTGTCTGAATACTATCGACAAGAATTGACGGTGAAACCTGTTCATGTATTAGTGTTTCCAAATCGCCAGTCCTACCTTCGTCATTTAGATCGAACGCTTCCCAAAGCACCTCGCCGCACTTCTCTGTTTATTGTCCGTGGAGGTAAGCCGACCATCTTGATTGTTGATGGCGAGCGATTTCAGCAGGATCTAGTGCATGAAGCAGTGCATGCAGTGAATTATGCTACTTTTGGTTCTGGTGAATTTCCGTTGTGGCTGGACGAAGGTGTAGCCGAATGGTTTGAGGATTCTGAAAGTCGGCAGGAGAAGATTCACGGAGACCTGATCAGGGGAATCATGGGAGACCAGCGACAGACTTTGGCCGTTCCGCTAAAGATGAGTACGCTCGAACGGATTACATCGACGATGCGGGCAGATGCCATGGTCTATGCTGCCAGTTGGGCCTGGTGTCGGTTTTTAGGAGATCATTCGACGGCCTGTCATCGTGTTTGGCTGCGATATCTGTCTGATATTCAATCCGGCATTGCACCCGGCAAGCTAAGCCATCGTTTAAGTTTGGCCGTGCCAAACTACGAAGAGTTATTCCTGCGTAGTCTTTCGTTAAAGACCGCCAGTAAATAACTCGACCTTAATAGAGTACGGCGTGCGTGAACCAATCCGTAGCATTTGCGTATGTTGGTAAGTACTGTATGCAAGGTCGGAGTTTCTAAGAGCTAAGTTATGGCTGATCCAGTGTATCAATCCCTGTTGGCATCGATCCATTCCCGACAAGCCAAAATTGGTGTAATCGGGTTAGGATACGTAGGCCTGCCACTCATTCAGACGTTCGTACGTGCTGGTTTCCCGACGATCGGTTTTGATGTGGATCAGCAAAAAGTAGAGGTGTTGCAGCGTGGTGAGAGCTACATCAGCCATATCTCTTCAGAATGGATTGCAGAATGCCAGGCTGCCGGGACCTTCGAGCCTACGGCAGACATGGATCGCCTGTCAGAGGTCGATGTAATCCTGATCTGTGTGCCGACACCTTTGACGAGTGACCGGGATCCCGATTTACAATATGTGATCAGCACAACTTCGACGATTGCTTCGCAGTTGCGGGCCGGGCAACTGATCGTGCTGGAAAGTACGACTTATCCCGGCACGACACGTGATGTCATGTTGCCGATCTTACAGGAGTCCGGTTGTCAGTTGGATGAGGATTTTTTCCTGGCATATAGTCCGGAACGAGAAGACCCGGGCAACGCCAGTTTTACTGCGAGTCAGATTCCCAAAGTGGTGGGAGGATTGTCCGGGTTAAGTGGCCAGTTGGCTGTTGCGTTATATGGTAGCGCGGTGGTGGAAGTCGTTCCGGTTTCGAGTTGTGAAGTTGCCGAAGCGTGTAAGATTCTGGAGAACACTTATCGCAGTGTCAATATTGCGATGGTCAATGAGCTCAAGACGTTGTTTGATCGGCTTGAGATCGACGTTTGGGAGGTGATTGCTGCGGCGAAGACCAAACCATTTGGTTTTCAGCCGTTTTACCCGGGGCCCGGTTTGGGCGGGCACTGCATTCCCATCGATCCGTTTTACCTTAGCTGGCTCGCTCGGCAAAATGATATGGAAACACGGTTCATCGAGTTGGCCGGCGAAGTCAATGCTGCGATGCCCGATTATGTGATTTCCAAATTGACGACAGCACTCAATGATGTCGGTAAGCCTGTGAATGGTTCCCGAGTTGGAATTTTTGGGATCGCGTACAAGAAGGATGTCGATGACCCGCGTGAGAGTCCGTCGTTTAGACTGCTGGAATTGCTGGGTGCGCTCAAAGCTGACCTGAGTTATGTGGATCCTCATGTTCCCGAGCTTCCGGAAATGAGAAGTTTTGCTGTGCCGAAATTAAATACGTCCGAGTTGACGGTGGATTATTTGGAGTCGCTCGATGCCGTTATTATCTCCACCGATCACTCACTATTTGACTACCAACTCATTGCCGATCATGCCTCGCTGGTGGTGGATACTCGCAATGCCATGGCACCTACCAGCCCGTCCCGGGCTGTGATCGTCAAAGCTTGACAATTGGCTTAAGCTGAGCCGGTAAATGCGTCGATTATTGCGAGGGAATCCGTCGGAAACTGGCGTCTTAGGCGGTTTTTAGAAATGCAAGCGATAACTATACTAAATGGACGCGCCGTACCGGAGGAATGTCGCCCTGCTACGTCCTCCATCTTCGAAGTTTAATAATACATGAGACGTGAAAATCATGAGCATTGATTTGCATGCCGAGGGTTCCAAACCTCGCACAATGTTTGAGAAAATCTGGGATCAGCATGTGGTGCATGCTGAGCAAGGCAAGCAGGCGCTAATCTACATAGATTTACATCTGGTTCATGAAGTTACCAGTGCCCAGGCGTTTGAGGGCCTGCGTTTGGCTGGTCGTTCGATCCGCCGTCCAGACCGGACTGTGGCCACTCCTGATCACAACGTTCCCACCACAGATCGCAGTCTACCCATCGCGGATCCGATAGCTGCTTTGCAAGTGCAGACTCTCCGCAATAACTGTGCAGAGTTTGGCGTTACGCTGTATGACATTGATTCTGAAAATCAGGGGATCGTACACGTAATCGGGCCGGAACTAGGGTATACACAACCGGGGATGACGATCGTTTGTGGAGATAGTCATACAGCGACGCATGGAGCTTTTGGTGCCCTGGCCTTTGGGATTGGTACGAGTGAAGTTGAGCACGTGATGGCGACTCAAACGCTGCCTCAATACAAACCCAAAACAATGGAATTACGAGTCGATGGAGAATTGAAACCAGGCGTTACAGCCAAGGATATGGTTCTCTATCTGATCGGTGACTTAACGACCGCCGGTGGGACCGGTTATGTTCTGGAGTATACCGGACAGGCTGTCCGTGATCTCTCCATGGAAGAGCGTATGACGGTTTGTAATATGTCGATTGAAGCCGGAGCCAGAGCCGGATTGATCGCTCCGGATGAAAAAACCTTCGACTACATCCGAGGACGTAAATACGCTCCGGAAAATTACGAAGCTGCCGTGCAGCAGTGGCGACAGTTGCCGTCGGATGAGGGAGCTGTCTACGACGTAAGTAAAGTTTATAGCGGAGCGGATATTCAGCCGCAGGTGACTTGGGGGACGAATCCCGGGCAGGTGATTTCGGTTACCGCTCCGATCCCTTCGCCTGGTGACTTTGAGGACGAAGTGGAACAGAAAACGACCGCCCGGGCGCTTGAGTACATGGGGTTGGAAGCTGGAAAACAGCTAACCGACTTTGACGTGGATCGCGTCTTTATCGGGTCTTGTACGAATTCCAGAATTGAAGACCTGCGAGCTGCAGCGGCCGTCGCCAGAGGGCATCGGGTGTTGGATAGCGTCAATGCGATGGTCGTTCCCGGCAGTGGAGTTGTAAAACGTCAGGCTGAAGAAGAAGGCTTGGATAGAATTTTTACGGAAGCTGGTTTCGAATGGCGGGAAGCAGGTTGTAGTATGTGCCTGGCCATGAACCCGGACAAACTGGATCCCGGGCAGCGATGTGCTTCGACAAGCAATCGAAACTTTGAAGGACGTCAAGGTAAAGGTGGTCGCACACACCTGGTGTCTCCGGCCATGGCTGCAGCAGCGGCTGTGCGAGGGACATTTGTTGATGTTCGCGATTGGGACTTTAAAGAGTAGTTGAGTCAACCGGCTGGGCAGGATTATCAGCCTCAAGAATAAGAACCAAAGGTTATTTCGAGATGGAAGCTTTCACCCTACACACAGGCGTGGTTGGAGCAATGGATCGGGCCAATGTGGATACCGATCAAATCATTCCTAAGCAGTTCCTTAAACGCATTGAACGCACTGGCTTTGGACAGTTCCTGTTCTACGATTGGCGATTTCATGATGACGGAACGGACAATCTGGAATTTGAATTGAACCAACCTGCAGTTGCCGGCGCCAGCATCCTTTTGGCAAAACGCAACTTCGGCAGTGGATCTTCACGAGAACATGCCGTCTGGGCATTAACTGACTTTGGATTTCGTTGTGTGATCGCCCCGAGCTTTGCTGATATCTTCTTCAATAACAGCTTCAAAAACGGGATGTTACCGATTGTTTTGCCGGAAGAAACTGTTGCTGAACTCTTTGCCCGCACGCAGGCAGGTGGACGTACTGAATTGACAGTCGATTTGGAAAACCAGATGATCCGGGGAGAAGAAGGTCTGGAGATCGCTTTTGAGGTCGATAGTTTTCGTCGCCACTGTTTGCTCAATGGCCTGGACGACATCGCTTTATCTCTGGAACATGAAGAGAAGATTACCGCGTTCGAACAAGCACGTGAAAACGCTTAGTTTTACGTGTTCCCCCTAAAAAGTACTGCTTCGTCAGAATTGCTTGACTACGTATTTGCTGGGGATTCAAATAGTCATACCGGTCGGAGACCGCGCCGTATATAGAGTTTACATCTAAGGAGAACAAACATCATGAAAAAGCTAACGTTTCGCCGGTTGGCTTTCATTTTGGTTGGTTTGGTAGCAGGAATTCTCTCCGTTGCCAGTATCGATTCATTAAGTGCTAGAGAGAAACAAGTCGTCGAATTGCCTCTGGGCCTCGATCCGTTTAAAGTGCCGGCTGATAACCCGTTGACCAAAGCCAAAATTGAGTTGGGGAAACAGCTCTATTTTGATAAACGGCTTTCGAGTGATAACACTGTCAGCTGTGCTTCTTGTCATGACCCCAATAAAGGCTGGTCAAATGATGCAGCGTTTGCCACAGGCGTGGATGGTCAAATGGGCGGAAGAAGCGCTCCGACAATCATTAACTCCGCCTACTTCCCACTCCAGTTTTGGGATGGACGAGCAAAGGGACTCGAAGGTCAGGCTCTGGGACCGATCGCGAATCCCATCGAAATGAACCTTCCGATTGAGAAGGCCATAGAGAAACTTAACGAGATCCCCGGATATAAACAACAATTCAAGAAAGTCTTTCGGTCCGAAATTACCGCCGATGGGATTGCCAAAGCGATTGCCTCCTTTGAACGAACCGTCCTGTCAGGCAACGCTCCGTATGATAAATTTAAAGCCGGTGACGAGTCGGCGTTATCACCGGAAGCTAAACGCGGAATGGATTTGTTTTTTAATAAGGCCAAGTGTAGTGCCTGTCACAAAGGACATAGCTTTACTGACCTCGCTTTTCACAACATCGGGGTTGGATACGATAAAGATAAACCTGATCCCGGGCGGTTTGCTGTTACCAATCAGGAAGGTGACCGCGGACGCTTTAAGACCCCACCGTTGCGTGATATTCATACCTCGCCGCCGTATATGCACGATGGGAGCGTGAAGACACTCAAAGAAGTCGTTGAGTTTTACAATAAGGGCGGTATTAAAAATGCTCAGCTCGACGAAGATATGAAACCATTAAAATTGACAGAACAGGAAGTGGCGGATCTGGTGACATTCATGAAAGAGGGATTGAAAAGTGAAAACTATCCTCACGTGGATCCTCCGGAGTTGCCGTAACCAATTGAATTCGTACATCGAATCACAACAATTAGCACGGGCTCAATGTAGGCAGCTCGTTCATACTACGAGGAGAGAAAAATGAAACGTATTACAGCTGTGACGACAGTCGCTGTGTTGATGGCTATGACCAGCCTGGTGCTGGCCGAGCCTAAGGTGGAAACCGTTGCCGAAGGATTGACCGTGCCCTGTGGCGTGGCCATTCAGCCGGGTACCGGGCACGTATTTGTAGCTGATAGTGCTGCCGGACGTGTTGTCCGTATAGTAGACGGTAAAGTTGAAGACGTCATTGTAGATTTTCCAATCGACAAATACGGTAAAGGGCCGACCTACCCGATCGGACCGCTTGGCCTGGCATTTGTCGACGAAAATGTACTCGCCGTTGGCGGAGGTGGCTACCCGGATGCCAAAGATAAACTGCGGGTTTATAACATCCCCGCCGCTGGTGGAGACGCACTCAATGCCGATGAAGACGATGCTGCTGCATTGGAAATTCCGGCGACCGATAAACTTGCCGGTGAAGGAAACTTCTACGGAGTGGCTTTCACAGGGGATGCATTGTTCGTTACTTGTAACGGCGACGACACCAAAGGCTGGATCTCACGCGCTGGTGTGAAGGGTGCCAAAGTAGGACCGTTTATGCGAGCGATCGCGACCAAAGAATTGACCGAAGTCGACGCTCCTGTTGCCATTACTGTTGCTCCGGATGGCTCACTTGCCGTTGGCCAAATGGGAGAAATCTCGCTGCCTGGCGATGGCCTGCTTACTTTTTATGACCCCAAGGATGGAGCCAAACTCGCGAACTTTGAAACAGGTTTGAGCGATATTACCGGTCTGGCTTATGCTCCTAAAGGTAAATTGCTGGCAACGGATTTTGCCTGGGCAGATACCAGTGAAGGTGGACTCTTCCAGATTTCTGCAAAGTACACCAAGAAAAAGCAGAATATTGAAGTCACCAAAATCACTGGTCTGGATAAACCCACTGCGATTGCCGTAGATGACGAAGGCAATGTCTATGTGACGGTGATTGGTTCAGGCGAAGGTGCTTCTGGCAAATTGCTGAAAATCTCTAACCTGTAATCACTCGTTTAAGATGTGTTTACAAAGAACACAAAGCCCTCGCAACCAATTCTGTTGCGAGGGCCTTTTTGTTTGCTTGAGCAGTTTGGTTAGGTCACGGTTAGTCGATGTTGCGAGTGACTTCAAAGCCGAGCTCTTCGATCATTTTGTAATCCTGTTCGGGAGCCTGCCCCTGCGTGGTTAAGTAATCACCTACGAAGAGCGAGTTGGCGGCATACAGGCCGAGTGGTTGCAGGCTGCCAAGATGGATTTCACGGCCGCCGGCAATACGGAGCTCTTTATCCGGATTTACAAAACGGTACATGGCCAACGCTTTCAGGCAGTATTGAGGAGTCAGCGTGTTAATGCCTTCTAGAGGTGTCCCTTCGATGGAATTAAGAAAGTTCAGTGGAATGGACTCAGCTTCGACTTCTCTTAGAGATAAAGCCATGTCGACGACATCTGAATCCTGTTCGCCCATGCCGATGATTCCGCCACTGCAAATCTCCATCCCTGCATTACGCACTGAATGCAGCGTGTCCATCCGGTCTTTGTAGGTGTGAGTCGAACAGATTTCACCGTAGTGAGACTCACTGGTATTGAGATTGTGATTAACCCGATCGACTCCGGCCGCTTTTAAACGTTCGGCCTGATCATCATCAAGTAGTCCCAGGCAAGCGCAGATCTTTAAGTCGTGTTCCGCTTTGATCTCCGGTACGATGGTTTCGACTGCTTTCATTTCCCGTTCACTGGGGCCTCTGGCTGAAATGACAATGCAGTACGTCTTTGCATTCCGTTCGGCAGCAATTCGAGCGCCTTCTAAGAGGTTAGCTCGACTGAGGATGTTGTATTTGGGAATCTCCGCATCGGATACCTTGGATTGCGAACAGTACGAGCAATCTTCCGGACAGATTCCACTCTTGGCATTCATCAG
Organism: Planctomycetaceae bacterium UBA2972; assembly: GCA_002348315.1. Classification (GTDB taxonomy): domain Bacteria; phylum Planctomycetota; class Planctomycetia; order Pirellulales; family Pirellulaceae; genus UBA721. The sequence goes on from DEAW01000070.1 coordinate 76,915, forward strand.
AAAGTAGAGTTGAACCGTCTTGCCAAAGTATCGCTTGCGAATCTTGAAAGCTGCTGCCATCAACTCCAGTAATTCGTCATCACTGGATCGTAGGATTGCTTCTGCCTCCTGCCTCGTCACTTCGTACCCTTGTAGTACGGAATCGGCGAGGTCGTTCCAGAAGGAGATGTTTACTGCCTGAGGAATATCAGTCGTTGCCATATTAGATTGTTCGTTGTTGAAGCTCGGGGTTAATTATCCCGGAAATGATGATGATTTCCATCATTTGCCGCAAGGCCATGCTGCTTTAATTCAACTTGGTTTGTGGATAATGGTATTATAAACAGACTCTTCACCTTACAGTTTACATCGGTTTGAAAATGCTTCCATACACACAATATTTAGTGCGAGTTGGTGCAATGGGGAATGTAGGTCGATTCCGGGCTGTGGAACCCGTTCTCTTTGAGCGAAATATGCGGGTGATTTGCAGAACACCTAGAGGTTTAGAGCTTGGTGAAGTGCTCGCGCAAGTGGAATCTGTACAAAGTGACGTCTGTGATGGTGAATTGCTGCGTCAGGTAGCGGTTGAAGACGATCTCCTGCTCGCCCGCCTGGACAAAAATCGAAATGCTGCGTTTGAAGCGTGTTGTGAGTTATTACATGAATGTCAAATCGATAACGTGCTGTTAGACGTCGAGCAGTTGTTTGATGGAAGCTCTCTGTACTTTTATTTTCTCGGAGATGTTTCGCCTGAATTAGAGTCGCTCACAGCTGAATTGGCCGTGAGATATGATTCGCAAGTGAGATTTTCACAATTTGCCGAGGCAGTGGTTGCCGGATGTGGACCTGATTGTGGTACAGAATCGGCGGCTGGACAGTGTAGTCAGGGTGGATGCTCTACCTGTGCTTTGGCAAAGACCTGCCATTGAGACCTGCCACGAAGACGAGTCATCAGGATAGGGAAAACTGCGACAATGAAGGTCCCCAGCATTGCAGAACTTGCAGTACGAATACGTTCTGATCAGCTGACGATAGCTGATCTCGTGCAAATCTGTCTGGATCGAATTGACGAAGTCGATTCTGAAATACAGGCTTGGGTGGCAGTCGATCACGAACAAGCTTTAGCCGAAGCCGCTCGGCTGCAGCTGGAATTAGACACGGGAATCGACCGGGGGTTATTGCATGGAATCCCGATCGGGGTGAAGGATATTATCGACGTCGCTGGTTTCCCGACGATGGCTGGAGCTTCCTGGAGACGCGAAGTTTGCCAGCACTCTGCCCAACTGGTCAATAATCTGACTCAGGCTGGTGCAATTGTTTTGGGGAAAACAGTGACGACTCAGTTTGCCGGATTTGATCCTTCGATTACTCGTAATCCCGCAGCACCTGGAAGGACACCAGGTGGTTCCAGTAGTGGCTCGTCGGCGGCAGTGGCAGCAGGTATGTGTATTGCCGCCATCGGCAGTCAAACGGGAGGTTCTATCAACCGCCCAGCCAGCTATTGTGGCGTTGTTGGTTTGAAGCCCGCCTTTGGTCAGGTTTCCACTCAGGGCGTGGTGCCGCTGAGTCCCAATCTAGACCATCTGGGGCCAATCACCAACACGATCGATGATGCGGCGATCTGTTATCAGGCTTTGGCCGGGTTACCGATTCAACGGATGCCATCGATGGCAGTCAAATTACTGCGAATGGATGGATTCTTTCGGCAGGGAGACGAGCAGGTCAATGTCATGCTCGATTCGGTCGTAAGCGATCTGCAACGAGTAACCTGCCCGGTCGATTTTGAAAGGCTGACGCAAATGCATGAGTGTTTAATGGCAGGTGATGCAGCCAGAGTCCATAACGGAGAGTATGACGAACATCGCGAAGGCTATGCAAAACATATGGCCGAGCAGATCGAAATCGGGCGACAGCAAAGTCCGTCCGAGTATCAACAGGCACTGGATTTCCAAACAAGTCATCGGCAGAGTATTCCGAACTGGCTGGCCGATGAGGAGGTCTTAGTTTTACCTGCAACAACGACGCCCCCTCCCGGAATGGAGACGACCGGTAGCCCGTTGTTTAACTCCCCCTGGAGTTTTCTCGGCCTCCCTTCACTTTCAGTACCAAAGGCATTGTCAAAAGAGGGGTACCCGTTGTGTCTCCAGTTGGTGGGACGCTCGGTGGAGGCTGTTGTTTCTGCGGCGCGGTTAATCTAATTGCTGATTGCCATTAGGAATTCCTGCATTTCACCAGCGGCGTGAAGGTTGCCCTGTTGTTGTGCCTGCTCAATCCCCCGGGTAAGCCAATCCCGAGCTTCTTCGATGCGATCCAGTCGGGAAAGTTGCTGACCGGCCATGAAAAAGGCTGGTACGTAGGGTGGTGAATCCAGCGTGAGCTTATGCAAAATTTCAAGACTGTCTTCGTGCTGCTCATCTTTTTCCAGTTCGGTTGCGAGTGCATATCGTAGAAAGGTATCCTCGGGCTCGTCTTTCAGCATCGCTTCAATCTGTTGTCGTCGTGTGTTTTCGCTCATTCTACTATTCTGCCTGTTTTAACATTTGTTGTTTTTTTCTAACTCTCGCTGGTGAATTCAAAAGCCCCCGACGATTGAAGGTTACGATTCCCCCAGAATCAGGTTGGCCTCACAGTCAACCAAACCCCCACACTCAAAATATTATAGGTGTTTATCATGACACGGAAACTCACGATTAGCGGTGCCTTTCTGGTAATGGTTGGATTGCTTGTCACCTTCGGAAATGCAGATGACACTCCAAAGTCCTCGGCGCCGGCTCCAGCAGAAATTCAACTCCCACAATCAGCCGCTCCGATTGTACTCGCAAAGAAAGAAACTGACGAATCTCTGACTGCCTCGGACGACCTGGCAGCAGAAACAACTTCTGTACTAACGGTCAATCCCGAAGATACTGCGGCCGATCCGGTCGTATTAGATCCTGTTGCAGTGGGAGAGACTGAGCCTATGTTGTTTGATCCTCCGGCAGAGCTTTCTGTTGGCGAATCGACTGAATCAGATGCGTTTGCGGTCGAAGAGACGACAACGGAAAATGACGAATTTCCATTGGTATCAGGTTCCGCAGCGGATTCGGCAAATGATGTACTCGAGTCGACGCAAGAGAATGTTCCTATTGTGGCTCCGGATACCGAAGGTTTGGAATTCCAGGTGTTTTCCAATGACGGATCCGTTTTGCCGACCGAAAGTGCTCCGGCATTAGTTCCTCAACAGGCCCCGCAGTTTGATTCGGTTGATTCTGGCAACACTCAAATTAGCAATGGTATTCAGACGACGGTTGTCCAGGCACCGCAGATCTCCATCACTTCTCAGGGACCTGGTGTCATACGAGTGGGTGAATTGGGCGAGTACCTGATTACTGCGACCAACAGTGGAACAACGGTCGCAGAAGACCTGTTCCTGGTGACACACATTCCTGAATGGATTGGGATTTCAGCAACCAGCAGTGATTTTGGTGAAGTGGATCAATTGGAATCCACTGAAGGAACTCAGCTCCAGTGGGCGTTGGGCGCCTTGGGTGCAGGCGAACGAGCGACGTGGAAAGTTAAACTGGCTCCGGAAAAGAATCGACCGTTTTCGATGGATATTAAATGGACGATTCAACCTCAGGTCATTGTCAATCAGATTGACGCGATTCAGCCGGAATTACAGTTGTCGATCGATGGGCCTGAAGTCATGACCTATGGAGATACTCGAATTGTCGAAGTTCGAGTTTCCAATACGGGTAATGGCGATGCGGAAGATGTGATTTTGAAGATTAGTCCAGGCATCGAACGAGGTCAAAACATTGGAGCACTGCCCATCGGTGCCAGTAAAGTGATAGAACTTGAATTGACGGCTGAACAGCCGGGAGTGATGGAGATTAATGCTTCGGTCGTTGCCGATGGTAAGCAGTTTGATGAAAAGTCACTGGATATACAAATTCGACGTCCGGAATTGAACGTTGCGGTGAACGGGCCGGCTAAGAAATTTGCGGGAAGCCCCGTTACCTACAGAATTGAAGTTGCCAATACGGGAGATACTGCTGCCAAGGACGTCATTGTCTATGCCGTACTGCCACCATCAGCTCAATACAAAAATGGTGCGGAGCAATTGCAGCAGGGACGACGGAATCTGTCCTGGAAGATTGGTACGGTCGAAGCAGCAGCGACTCGGGCATTCGAGTTCAACTGTGTTTTAATGCAGGACGGACAAAATCAATTGTCAGTGCGTGTTGAGGCAGTCGCAGCTGAAAGTCGTACCGCCCAGTACAACACGCAAGTAACGGGTGTTGCTGACTTGAAGTTGACAATCAACGATCCGCCAGGGCCAAAGCTGTTGGATGAATTGGCCGTTTACGAAATCAAGGTGGTTAACCGAGGCACGAAGACGGCAACGAATATCGAAGTCGTTGGTCAGTTCGGTTACGGTATCGAACCGGTCAAAACAGAGGGAGGCCGAGCGGATTTGATTCCCGGGCAGGCTGTGTTTAATCCGATCGATTCGCTGGGCCCCGGCAAGGAAGTCGTACTCAAGGTTTATGCCAAAGCCAGTAAACCCGGACGACACAAATTCCGAGCCGTTGTTAAGAGCAATGATCCGGAAACCTCGTTGGTTCAGGAAGAGATGACTTGGTTCCATGCCGCCGAAACGGCTGAGGATGGTCCGGTTATCCTGACAGCCGATGGAGCTGGACAGTAGGAGACAGGAGAGTTTATGTGAGTTAATGCGGAAGGACTGGTCGCCTGGGACGCATCTTTTCCAGAGCCCAACAGCCCTTGCTATCAACAGTGATCACATTTGCAATTCGTGGGGGATGTGATTATTGTGAGAGCTTGTTGGAATCGGAAGAGGGGTCGATCGCTGAGTGGGGGACAAAAGACAACGGTTGATCCGACGTGGGGTTAGCAACGTGGGCCACCAGTTTTCCGCTTAAAACATCTTCAATCAGTTGAAGAATAAACTCGCCACGCCAGCCACTTGTTAAGAGTGGCTGGCGTTTTTTTGTCGTGGATCGTTGTTTTTGCTTGCGACCACGGCGTTGGCCGCCCAGTTTGAGTTCCAGAAATTCACGAATGTCCGACATCGTGGCAACCAGGTTGGGTGCCATTTGATTGCGTTGACAAAAATCTGAAATTGCCGTGTAGGTGAATTGAGCGAGTGTGGACCGTTGAGGTGGTTTCTTGTTGCGGTTGCGTTGGGGGCATTCACTATCAGGCACGTCGAGAGCTGCGGCAATCACCTTGATGATGCTGTCAAAGTGTTTTTGAATGCGCCGGTGCTGGGTCCCTCGTATCAACTTGATTTGCTCGGGGCGTGCTGATTTGCGTTGAGCTAACTCACAAATCATGTCATCACGTAGAACACGGCGCGCCGGTCGATTTTCACTGCGAGCAAGATCATCTCGCCAATGCCATAATTGCCGAGCAATTTCCAGTTCTCTGGAGTGCAGTGAACCGATGCCGGACATCGATCGCCAGCGCGGAGTGGTTTCTTGTTCAATAATATAGGCCTGCTGCCGCTGAATCTCTTGCTGAACCCATGAGAATCGTCCCAGGTCATTGAGGCGATCGACCATCAAACGGTAGATGCTCAGCAGGAATTCCACATCCTGAGCAGCATACTGACATTGTCCTTTCGTGAGTGGGCGATGACGCCAATTGGTTCTGGTTTCACCTTTTTGCAGCGAAACTCCTGCCAGACGATTCACAAGGTTTCCATAGCTGGCAGGATATTCCATTCCCAGGAAACCTGCCGCAATTTGAATGTCAAACAGATCTTTGGGGATACGCCCTGTCGCATGGTGTATGAATCTCAATTCTTCCCGACAGGCATGCACAACGACCGTACGTGAATCGTCCGCGAGCCAATCCCAGAATTCGGTTAAATCGTCCAAAGCATAGGGGTCAATCAATGCGATTTCATTGTCGGCATTTACCTGAATGAGACTAAGTTCAGGCCGGTACGTGTCCTCCGAGACAAACTCAGTGTCGAACCCCACCAACGGGCACTCCCCGTGACTGGACAGATACTGATGCAATTGCTCAGCGGATTGGATCATCAGGCAAGACAAAGGAGCGTACTTTCGTTAGGAGGCTTTTACAAGCTCGAATAATTGTTTGGATTTGTCAGGGCAAATGGAGTTGGTGCGGTTACCACTACAAACAGCTCCACGCACTCCAACGTAATCCGCTTGAAGTATTTTAGCATTATTCAGAGTGGATTCGGTTAGTGAGCCGGCCAGAACAAAAGTGGCCTCGGGAGTCGACTTCATTAGTTCCTGAATAAAGTCTGTAGAGAGATGGTCGAATAACGTTTTTCCATCCTTTTCGAAAGTATCAAGCAGAAAGGTGCGACACCCTTCAGCGAAAAGGGCATCTATGATGACTCGAGGTGGAGGTGAATGGGCTGCTTCGTGATCTGCATAGATGACTCCGACCAATTCGATCGAATCGTCCACTAAAACGCGTATTGCCCGCCAGGCCAGAACCCAGTCCAGCGAGCGTTGATTTGCCAGTCCGACTTTGACGTACCTGGTGACCGAAGGCAGCAACGTCAAGTCGTTAATCTGGACATCGTTTATTTCTCCGAGTGCGATGCTGAGCGAAGTTTGGTTTAGGCTTGCTTCTCCAATTTCCCGCCAGATCTGTGGAGAGGCAGCACCGAGTGCACCGGAGTCCGGTTCTTTGATATCCAGAATGTCCAGTTCCGGGCAGGCAGCGAGTACGGTTTTTGCTTCCGCTTTGTTACGTACACTAATAAGCAAGCCGGTCATACGTCGTCCGTTTCCTCAGAGTTTAAAGACGGTGATTCGTTTGAGGCTTCTTTGAGTGATCGATGAGCGGTTATCAGGCTGCGGTTTAAAAACCGAAACGTTTCTTTGTTGATCGGTTCAATCCAAGTACCCCGGATGACGATGTAGCCATCTTCCCATTGCCCGAAGATGGGTTTCACTTTTCGTTCGTGGTAATCCGTCGCTCTTTCAGCTAAGCGAACGACAATATTGCGAGATTCCGAAGGGACTTCATCGGGCTTAGGTGTCTTGGGGCTGGGCATAAAACTTTCACTCTGCCCAGCGAAAAAAACTTCCACCAGTTCAATCGGAACTTTGATGACATGCGGTGGATTGAGGTAGATCAGTAAGTTACCGTCCTTGTACGCCAGCAAGGGGCGGAAGATCCAGTACACAAGTGATGAGATCACAACCAGACTAAAGCCGGCAAGGATGCCAGCTGTAACTCGTAGAAATAGATGAAGTTCACCTACGAGCGGAGTTAAACAGGCGACCGCGGCGATAAACAGCAGCAATACAGGGATCAGTACGGCAGTGAACGCACGGCGGTTACCGCGGATCCAAATCTCTCGTTTCTCTGATTTGCTGTTTGACAACGGAGCTACCCTGATTTTTTGGCGGCGTAGGAAGCAATTGAACGTCAATTTATCACACATGGTCAGCTTGAGATAGAGCCGCCCAACGCTGTCGGATCACGGGAAAGAATCCGAGACGAATCAATTGGTTTTGATGCGTTGCAAAATTGATTATATTTATTTTGAAAAATCAAAACGCACTTGTTGACTTGAGTCACTGCTGGTCGGATATTGGTTGAATCCTCATTGCTCAACTTTATTCGTTGAGTAGTTAGGAGCTTGATAAATGTCAGGTTTTCAAGCAATAAAAATGCTTTTCAAACCCATCTCACAATCTTCTCCACCAACAGGAGCGACTCCGTGCCAAGCTCTATTCTTGATGCAATCAAATTGGGTATCTGGGATTTTGATCCCGAGGATCAGGACGTCAACAACGAAGAAAATTATCAGCCAACCAAATCGCTACCTGGTTCCGATGAAAAGCTGGCTGTCTTATCAGAGCGAATTCGAGCTGGCTTGCCGCTGTGGCATCCTCAGGATCGTTATAGCTACGATGATTCGGCTGCGATTCCCGAATAAGCGTTTGCCGAAGGCTGCCTGGTCATCGTCGCGAATATCAGTTCTCGCGGACATCGATGGATAGTTTGCCATTTTCAATGTGCGTTGTGAGTCCGGCTGATTTGGTCACTTTGTCCAGCAGTTGTGTCAACGTGAGTTGCTTAGCTTCGATGGAAGTTTGTTTGGCCAAAATCGCTTTAGCCTTATCAGTGGCAATGAGTTCCAATTTTTCCTGCTGAGCAATGGCTTGCAGGATTGCCTGAATCGGTTGGTTTTCTACAGTCAGGGTATATACCTGCATCCCTGTAGTCGCTGGTTTTGTGGTCGTCGATGTTCCGCCGGCGAGCAGACGCTCGAGTTGATGGATTTCCTCCCATCGCCCCTGGACCACGAGTCCTGAGTTGGTTGACTGGATTTTCAGGGTCGGGAATTGACTGCGGATTTTAGAAATGTTTGCGGGCGAGAGCTGTTTGTTAAACGAACGCTTTAAACTGGCTTCCTCGGGGAAGTTAATGATGGTCAGCCTTTGTTGGTCGGTAATCTGAAACGTCTTATTGAAACCAGCTAACAGAATGGTCGTTCTGTGAGCGAATGGTAAACGGGCAAGTTCGCCTGCATCCCAAAGGTCAAATGGAATCGCTTCCTGATTGCTATAGCGAAAGCCAATACGCTGAGCATCATGGATAAGAAGTGTTTGGGGGTTGGTAAGGCGTTCCCATTGAATAGGTTCAGACCGTACAGCCATAATATTTCCCGCCTTAGTGGCTGTACGCAAATTGTCATGGTGAATCTCGGCAATCGTTGCCAGTAGTGTGCACGTAGTTTTTGGACCCAGATAGACGACATGCTGAATAATGCTTATCTCTGCATTGGCCGTTAATGCGAGTCGTCTTAGCGTCTGTTCGAGGCTCAAATCTTCCACCTGGAGTTCAATGAGCTGGTCAGGGTCAATGCGACGATCGACGAATAGGCAGATCTTAAATGTCGTTTCAATCGATCCGACGACATCTTTTAGGGGTTGTTTCCAGGTTGAGGTTACAGGCGCAGCCAATTTGGTCTCAAACTGAATGCCAGTTAAGAATTCTCCGCTCTGAGCCATCGCCGGAGTGATTGGGCTTGTTAAAAACAGCAGCAGTATCAGTACCAGATAGTTCCGAACGGCCAAGATTGCAAACCGTTTCATGCCAATAACTTTCGTAATTCTTCACGCATCGTGTTTTCCATCTTTCCTTTGAACATCATCATTGCAAACGGGATCTTGCCTCCTACCAAAACCGCATCGTCGAGTACTTCCAGTACGCCGGTGACTTTCATCCCCATCGCGGTGAGTTCAAAATTAAGTTTGTTTTCTTCCCATTCACCGGTCCAACTCGAAACCATATCCTGGTATTGGTTTTGAACCTGATCAAGAAAAGTACTGACGCGGGATTGGGCATCGGCTTGCCCCAGAGTGTGGTCGACAGCAGTAAGGAATCCGGGCATGAATAAATGACTTTCAAAACAAGAGTTAGTTGTTTGGGCAGGAATCTTCGAAACCGGCATGCGTAGACATTGTTTAACAAATAGCCGCATTATTTGCGAGACGAAGTGCTTGTTGGCAGACTCACAAAGTTCACATGAGCGTATTCGGAGCAAGTGAGTTGTTATTGGGGAAAATGACGGAAACGGTTATTCTGATACTTTGCGTTTGCCCTCTCAGTGTCATTGTATTCAGCAAAGTAAATTGAAATGCTAAAAAAACGAGTATCTCTGGTTGCTCTGACTTTGCTGCTTGTTTCAGGGATCGCAACCTTTGGGCAATGGCGCTGGTTGATAGGGGCTTACCCGAGTGTTGAGCAAACTGAATTGGAGCGACTCGGTTACTGGCTGGCTCTGGTTGATCTCAACCAACAATCCATCGATGTGCGACGTAGCCTCGTGGATCGGTTTCAGAGTGAATTGGGCAATGGCTGGAGTCCGATCGCCACGGGGGAAGACGGAAGTGATTCGGAGTTGGAATCTTATCGATCCCAAATTGCCGACAATCTTGAATTGCTTACGCGAGATTGGTTTTACTATCGATGCGAACAATACAATCAAGTGACCGATGAAAACCAGCGGTTAGGATTTGTCGGGCCTCAGGTTGATATGGTTTTGCTATGGGCTGATATCTACAGCCAGGTCCACAATCATGGTAAGGAGGCGTCTGAACAAAATGCCTTTGAGTTGTTTGACAAACTTGATGGTTGGGTTGAGCAAGCCGAAGTGGCAAGTCAGCCGATGTATCGGCGAGGGATTCATCATAGTGTGTTGTATTGGTTGAGTACCAATCAGGTTGACGAGCTCTCTCTGGAAACTCGTCGTGAATTAGCCGAACGTATTGCGGAAGCTTTGGGGGATGGAGCGGGAGACAGTGCGGACGCTTTGCCGCTTACCGAGCCTCATTACGAACACTTGCAGGCTAATGCATTCGCATTGGTAGAAGTCTGGCTGTTAAATCGAGCCCTTGAGTTTTCAGAGTTGGAAGCAGGCCAGCAGGAAGCCTATCTGGATCGTCAGTTGGTGACTGTTCAGGGATGGAAGCTGGAGTCAATTTTAGTTGCCGACCCTGTTTTGGAAAGCAATGGCAGCCAAATGCAAATGCTCAAGCTGATGGGGAATCTGGTCGTTTGGGCAGATCGCGCTCCCGAGCAACATCGAGAGGCTTATCAGTTATTGACAAAGTCGTTACAGCAATACGCTTTGAAGAAAGTGTTAAATCTTCAGTAAGCTTCAATACTGCAGGCAAGTAACATGCTGGGTTTGTTATATTACGGGCAGTAAATCGCGGTACGGAACGGCCAGGTGCTGGTGTTCCGGCTGCTATTTGAAATGACAGAGAGTGAGAGTCGGAATATGTCCACAGACCAGACTAATCGAAGCGACCGTGGAGTCACTTTGAAAGAGCTCAGTTCCGAGTTTCTTGGTACGCTTGTCCTGATGCTGTTTGGGTTGGGAGTCAATGCGCAGGTGACAGTCGGAAAAATGGCGACGGCCGTGCCGGATGGAACGATCACCACCTACGCATTTGGAGATTACCTGACACTGAATTTTGGTTGGGGACTTGCCGTCATGATGGGCGTTTACGTTGCCGGCGGTGCGACCGGTGCTCATCTTAATCCGGCTGTTTCGCTAGCCATGGCTGTTCGAAAGAAATTGCCCTGGAGTAAAGTGCCGGGATATATCGCGATTCAGGTGGTGGCAGCCTTTCTCGCTGCGGCAATCGTCTATTTGGTTTATTTTGAGCAAATTGAATATGTCGAACAGTCTGCGCAACTGCAAGCGATCAATCATGCGCAGGCCTTGCCTATGGAAACGGCTGACGGAATGCAAATTAGGGTCGATGTGCGCGACGGACAACGCACCATGGAAACAGCTGGTATCTTCGCAACCTATCCCCGAGAGTTTGATGATCAACTGCGAGTGACGAATTGGACGGGGTTGATTGACCAGTTTGTCGGGACCGCCCTGCTCTTACTCGTGATCTGTGCAATTGTGGACAAACAGAATATCGGACCTGATGTCAGTTTAGCTCCGCTTGCGATAGGTGCCGTTGTGATGATGATCGGCATGAGTTTTGGTGCTAACTGTGGATATGCCATTAACCCGGCGCGTGACTTTGGTCCGCGGTTGTTGACGTATGTCGGTGGTTGGGGATCGCAGGTCTTTCTGATTCCGGATAATTTCTGGTACCTCGTGCCAATTGTCGGGCCGTTGTTAGGCGGAATCGCAGGAGTGGGACTGTACGACTTTTTGATCACGCGGTTCCATAAACATGATGAACAAGACAGTGATGAGCTCGAGTGATGAACTAGAGTGAGTAATGAACTAGAGTGATAGTTTGGGTGACATGGCCGAGGGTATCTCAATGGCTGAATATGTATTAGCTTTGGATCAGGGGACGACTTCCTGTCGTTCTATTCTTTTTAGTCAGGACGGCAGTATTGTAGCTGTGGCTCAGCAGGAGTTTGAGCAAATTCTACCGTTTCCCGGGCATGTCGAACACGATGCGAATCAGATTTGGGATTCACAGCTCGCCACCGCACGCGAGGTTCTGCATACTAGCGGCGCGGAACTGTCAGACGTTAAAGCGATTGGGATCACTAACCAGCGTGAAACGACGGTGATTTGGGATCGTCAAACCGGCCAGCCAGTACAAAATGCGATCGTTTGGCAAAGTCGCATCACCAGTGATCTCTGTAAAGAAATTGAATCGCAGGGATATACGGATCTCATTCAGCAGAAAACCGGGTTGCTGCTGGATGCTTACTTTTCTGCAAGCAAGATTAAGTACATTCTGGACCAGGATGAGCAGTTGCGTCTGCGGGCTGAGCGAGGTGAATTGTGTTTTGGAACCATTGATAGTTTCCTGGTTTGGAAACTAACCGCCGGTACTCGGCATGTGACCGATTACTCCAATGCTTCCAGAACGTTGCTGTTTAATATCCATGATCTGTGCTGGGATGACGAATTACTACAGATCTTCGATGTGCCGCGTTCACTATTGCCCGAGGTCGTGGATTCAAGTGGTGTGGTGGGGCATGCAGACGCTGAATTATTTGGAGCGGAAATTCCGATTGCGGGCATTGCCGGAGATCAGCAGGCTGCAACCTTTGGACAAGCCTGTTTTGAAGTCGGAGATGTAAAGAATACGTATGGCACGGGGAGCTTTATCCTGATGAATACCGGTAGCGTGCCGGTCGAAAGCAAAAATAAGCTGTTGACGACCATTGGATGGGGGATCAATGGAGAAGTCACGTATTGTTTGGAGGGAGCCGTTTTCATTGCCGGAGCTGTGGTTCAGTGGTTACGCGATGGGCTACAGTTGATTCAGGATTCGTCAGAAGTTGAATCACTGGCAGCTGAGGTCGTTGATTCAGCCGGAGTTGAACTGGTGCCGGCTTTTGTGGGATTGGGAGCGCCTCACTGGGACCCGAATGCCCGAGGAACAATTTTGGGGATCACTCGGGGGACGAATCGAGCTCACATTGCCAGAGCGGCGCTCGATAGTGTGGCACTACAAACCTGTGATGTTGTTTCAGCGATGGTGAATGACTTAGGAGAAGAGTTGGGTGACCTGAAAGTGGATGGCGGTGCCAGCGTCAACGATGCGTTAATGCAATTTCAGGCTGATATGTTAGATGTTGTTGTCAGAAGACCTGTTGTTGCTGAGACGACAGCATTAGGAGCAGCCTATTTAGCGGGATTGGCAGTCGGAGTCTGGAAGAATTTAGCTGATATCTCAGACAACTGGGTGTTGGATAGAGAGTTTCACAGCGAATATTCCGGTGAACAACGAGCGGCACGTAGCCGTCGTTGGCAAAAGGCTGTGGCGCGAGCTTTAGATTGGACTGAAGCATGATTGACAGTCATTCGTGGATTATCTCTGGTGAAAACGTGTAACTGAATTGTGATCCCTACGGCGATTAATCGACACGACGAGCAGTTAGAGCTTCAGGTAGTCTGGCCCGATGGCCTGGATGTTCGGATTGCCTATCGTGAAGTACGACTGGCCTGCCATTGCGCGCATTGTGTCGATGAATGGACAGGCAAGGCCTTGTTGGATCCGGACTCGGTTCCGGCTGACGTTGCTGTCAGGCGCATGGAGCTCAAGGGTAATTATGCTGTTAAGATTGCCTGGACAGACGGACATGACACAGGGCTTTATACCTGGACCCGAATGGCAAGTATCACTCGCCCGGTAGATTAGGCACGAGGTTAGCGAGTGCGTTGCATGGCTGCATTGACTGCGGCAGCATAGTGTTCCGGAGCAGTCCAGAATTGCTGAATCGATTGTTTGTTTTGGAATAGGTAAACCTGCCCTTTATAAGAAACGCCCAATTCCCGGATTCCGTCTACCAGTTTACGTTGATCGGCGAAAACGACCGGATCGAAACCGGATAGGACAGGCGCCAGGCGTTCAGGGTATTTTCGAAAGACGTTCATTTCATGTTCGCCTGCAAACAAGTACAGTCGGCCTCGATGGATGATACCGTATTGAGGATCTCCTTTGACCCACTTGGCTCCCTCCTGGTTCAGGTCGGAAAGAGATACCGGACAATAGCCACTCAGCCCTAACTGAGGTTGCGATTTGCTTATTGGTGGAATCTGAATTTGTGGCGGTTGTAGTTGAACGGGAACTGTCGATCGAATTGGCTGCTGTGGTTGAGTCTGTAGAGGTGGCTGTGGTTGAGCTGTCTGAGGATAAGTTGAGGGTAACGCCTGTCTGGTTGGTCCGTTTGGATATTGAGGGCGAGGTGTGTTGTTTCGATTGGCTTGCGGGATTTGTTGCGGGTAAGCAGCCGGAGCGACTGGATTGGCAATGGGATCGTCAAAACTTACGGTGTCGACTTCAAATCCTACGTCGATCGCCAGTGCATCTGCATCCGTTGCGTTGGCGGAGGTAAAGGTGGCGAGTTTAGTGGCGTAGCTAGCTGCGTTTGGTTCGGTAATTCCGCGGAATATCTGCTCACCTTCCGCATCAAGAATGATGTCTGTCGGGGTCTGTGTGATCTCAAATCGTTTCCCTAGTTCAGGTTTGGCTAGCACATTAATGCGTACCGGTATGAATTGTTCGTAAACCGTTTTGATGAATTCAGGGTTTTGAAATGTGACTTGATTGGTATGAACACTTCCCCGGCATTGAGGTTGTTCAAAGTGAATCAGGATGGGGCGGCCGGTTTGAAGCGAGAGTTCGGTGGCATGTTCGAGGTCACCGAGCCAGAGGATGCTGTGAGGTGTAGCCTGAAATTCGGCGAACTGATTTGGCGGTTGGTAGGCGTCCGTCTTGATGACAGATTTGACCGGACTTTGGAACGTGGTCCGTAGGACCGGTTCATTGGACTGAGCTAAATTTTGCGCTAATGTAGTAGCGAAAGTGAGCAATACGAGGAGGGTGCTAGTGCATGCTCTTAACAACATGATCATTCCTTGGTTCTTTAATAATCGCCTTTTGAAGTTGATTTATAGACGTACCTGAGGCACGGTCATTAAAAAGTATCGGTATTGGAGAATGTTAAAATGTATGAAAAATTCCGATTTTAACGGATCCATGGCGGGGCTGAGTTCAACACACCGGAACAGTTAGACAATTAGACAGTTAGACAATTAGGCAATTTGTCAATTTGCTCCTGTTGACACTCAAATCCTATTAGTTAAATTTATGCCTAGTGCTTAAAGGTTTTAGCTCGAATCGTTTAAGAGCGAATTTGATCCTGAAACCTCGAATTGTCCGTACCGTAATTCGGGCCGCGACATCGTTTTGATTGTTCGCCAGTGCTCTGTTCGCTTTCTTCCAAAAGCATCAGAAGAATCTCTTTGATTCCAGGCGTCGCTTCAGGTCATAAGATCCGTTGTAATTCAGCTCAGAAAAGTTTGAATTTGATTGATTTTTTACCCCCTAAGCGGATACAAAAGTCTAGATGTTGTTTGCTTAGTGCGGACATTTCAGGCCACCACAATGTTGTGGGATTTCCCAGGGGCCTCCTATTACCGTAGGTGCAAGTGCCCTGACCCCGGTCGAGCTTTGACTCAGTGATCCATGGATCTCCAAGAGTACGTCAAACAGGGGTAACGGCAATGCAGATTGCTGTCGGGACTGTATGAATTAAATGTTAGTTGTGCGAATATCACAGCTGGCGATTGCCGGGATGTCGGCATTCCAATAGTAGAGTGACTGAGTAGAGTATGAGTAGAAACCGATATAATCGTTCCGAAGGTGGCGGCGGTGGTGGTCGAGGTCGAGGTCGTCGAGGCCGTGGACGTCGCAGAGGACGAGGTCGTGGTGGTTATCGTAACCGACCCTCCGATGGGCCAATGCCAGATAGTGGTACCGGTCTAGTGGAACCTGGTTACGGCCTTCTGGAACTGCACCCCAACGGGTACGGGTTTCTTCGTAGTCCCAAGTCGAATTATTCGCGTGAACGGAGTGATCCGTTTGTCCCAGGAACGATGATCGAAAAGTACGGTTTACGGGAAGGCGTGATGATTCGCGGGCTCGTGCAACACGCTCGAAAGTCTCAGGGACCAAGAATCAAAGAAATTGTTGACGTCGATGGTCTAGCTCCTGAAGAGTATTCCAAGGTCGTGCCGTTTGATGAATTAACGCCGATTAACCCTGAACAGTGGTTGTCGATGGAAACAGGACCGAAACC
>DEAW01000188.1:0-1438 GCA_002348315.1 Planctomycetaceae bacterium UBA2972
GCCAAGTCATTGGAGCCACAGACAGTCCGGCCGCCGAACCCGCTGACCGCCCAGTGGCTTTTCAGGAAGTCTTCTCCACACTGTACCATCATCTCGGTATCGATCCACGCACCGCGACGATCGACGACCTGCACGGAAGACCACAGTATTTAGTTGACCAAGGACGACTTCCCATCACTGAATTGATCTAAACACTGATATTGTGCAAAACACTCTTGCCCGAAGGGCGGCTTCTTCTAAATTAACGCCACCCTGTCCGATTTAATAATTGGGGGGCGGTAGTTGCAGCGAATCGTTCGAATCTTTGTCCACTGATGGCTGGGACTGAACAAACCTGTCGTGCAGTTCCTGCAAATCGGATTGAGCCAGAAACTGCAAGGCCCAGATATCGAACTCTTCACTGCTTTCGTAATTTGGTATGTAGCGATGCACATCAGCTTCTTGTTCGAGTGCATTCTTGCTCTTCAAGCTCTGCCTTAGCGACCATTTAAAGTACTTTCTCATATAAAACCACATCATGCCGCCTATCAAACCAAAAAATCCCGCAAAAGCTAAGCAAACAGGTGACCATTGCCAATACGTTTCCAGTTCATGAGGCAAGAGAGATACGCCCACACCGCCCAACAACAACGTACCGAATAGTAACCCATTCATCCAGGGAACCACCTCTCCGGGACGAAACATGGCAAAACCACACTCACGACACGAATATCTTGGTGTACCATCCCTCTCGCTTTCGAGATAAAACTGCGAGTGTGTAAAACACTTAGCGCACCAAAATGCATTACGATTTGGAATACAATGGTTAATCTCTGGCATTTCTCTCATCGATTTGAACACCTAACTGATACATCTCGAAGGGATCTGAACTAGAGCTTAACAAATTCAAATATTTTTATCCTCCTCAAAACTGGAGCTCATCATGACGAGAATCATTCGGATCGCAGCAGCACAAAGCGGGCCCGTTCCTAGGAGTGAAACTCATTTAGTCTGCCTAGAAATTTAATATATGGATGATGTCACAAAAAAGTGCCCTGCATGTTTTGAAATCCACGCTGACTACACCTCGGTTCCTGACGACGACAAAATAATGTGTGTAAAGTGTGGTGTCAAATTCTCTCCCAGTTGGTTTATTCACACCAAGCCATCTCCAATTCAATTAGCGATCCACCAAGATAATGAGTCTGGTGAGAATGACGAAGTCGAAAAGGGCTGCTTAATTAGTTTGTTGGTGGTGATATCGATTGGCGTTGTTGTCCTATTGGTGGCATTAAGCCTACTCGGACAAGCAATCGACGGGTTATTCGAAGGGGGGCGCGATTTCTTAGACGGACTCAACCCTTGGAACTGGGGTTGGAACAACGGGCGCGGTAAGCCCTGACGCAGCAGCCGAAGTTGCCACGCCTTTTGCCCTGCGACACACGCATGCGGTAGGATG
>DEAW01000188.1:1771-2717 GCA_002348315.1 Planctomycetaceae bacterium UBA2972
ACGGCTAAAGTGATTATTTTGAATTGTTCCGCTGAATTAGCGCCCACGTCTTAACGACATTGCATCTTTAATTTGGAGGAGGATTTTTTCTTGCCTACCCCCTCCAAACAGTTGATGTAGTCTTCGTAGCTGAATAGCATCACTTTTTGGATTATAAAGGCTTGCAATATTTCACACGTTTGTCTTTGTCGGTACGCGAATAAATATTAAACGACATAAACATTCACGCATCCCAACACGTTTTGAACTCAAACTAACTAACTTCGTCATTAAGGAAACTCCAATATGAAAACGTTTGCCAATGTTCTGATTTTTTTCGTTCTTACGAATTTCTCTCATGCAGAAGACAAAAACCAACATAAATCATCTCCAGAGGAATTCAAAGAATTCTGTAAACAGATGGAAGGTAGATGGGTCACTCAGCAGAAGGTAACGACCGTCTGGCCCAAACTTGGATTTAAAAAGGGTGACACGCTAACTCACTATGCCGATTTTCATAGTGATCTGGATGGGATAGTTCTTGTATCCAATCACAAATTCGGCAACATTAAGTGGCGCGTGACATATCATTACGATGCGGTAAATTCACGAATTTGTTCTAGCGGGAATGGAAGTAATGGATTCTGGTCACGCGGTTTTGTTTGGCAAACCTCTAAGAATGAATATGCTTACCGTCTTGAGGGAGGACAAGCCAATGGACAGGATTTCTCAAGTTCTGGAATAATGTCTACATCCGTTGATGGTAAGAATTTTACCATCTCCTCCGGGGATACGCGTCTTGGCGACGGAGGAAAGGCTAAAAGCCAGGAGAACTACAAAAGAATATCAAATTAACTTTTTATCAGCCTGATCAAGTTGTTCTGCTTTTTTCAATCGGCTCTTGGCCCAAGCTCTTTCAGAATATGCGTGCTTCCAGAGCAACCGAGCTCGTTAAGGACTTCCCGGA
>DEAW01000016.1 GCA_002348315.1 Planctomycetaceae bacterium UBA2972
ATGGTTGCCGGGAATTGCCCTTCGGCAAGGCCGTGCAGAAGGCCTGAGGGATTAGCTTCTAAAACTGCGTTATCAACTTCAATGGGAGTCCAGCTCATACTCGTACACCTTCCAGCAATGCGTCGTAAGGGTGATTTTTGCGATATATCAGCTACCAATTTTCTTAAAACGACCCTTCCATGCCAAGACTGGGCTAGGAGTTATATGCAGTTTTATTAGAATAGTAGCGTAGCAATTTTGTTTGACTTATCAACATTTGGCTATGCCGTATATTACATTGCTGTAACATTCTGGAAAATATAACTACATGAGTTCCAACTCAAGTAACCGAGGCCCGGGAGGATTGACGACCGTCGGTGCCAAAATGCTTGTTGCTCTCACTGGTATTGGGCTTATCCTGTTCGTGATAGCCCATATGCTCGGGAATCTCCAGATATTCCTGGGGCCAGAAGCACTGAATAACTATGCCCATAAATTGAAAAGCATGGGGCCGCTATTATGGGTTGCCCGAATAGGGCTTTTGGCTATCTTTGTGACCCACCTGGGATTAACTTTAGCCCTCACCAGACGCAACACTAAGGCACGTGGCGGTTCTGTCGCTGAACCTCAGATTAAGATTACTGGTGAGCGTTATCTCAACGGCTATGCCTATGAAACGGCCACCACCGCGAGTCGTTATATGATTCACACAGGGATACTCATCCTCATCTTTGTGGTCTATCACCTGCTGCATTTTACAGTCATGCCGGACGAAACCGTGTTAATGCCTACCTCAGAACTGCCTAATGTCTATGGCATGGTAATCGACGGATTTGAAAACGCAGGCATTGCTTCCCTATACATACTCGCTCAACTTGCACTTGCCTCGCATATTTACCATGGTGCCAGCAGCTGTCTGCAGACGCTCGGTTTACGCACTAATACTACGAAGGCCGGCATTAGCAAACTCGGACTGTTATTAGCTCTGTTAATCGGCCTTGGCAATATCTCCATTCCAATCGCAGTTCTGGCCAACCTAATCAACTAACTTTACTTTTCGGATTAAAACAGCAACTTATATCGCCAAATAAAACAAACCATGAAATTAGACGCTAAGATACCCGACGGTCCGATTCAGGAAAAATGGTCTAACCACAAGATGGCCATGAGACTTGTAAATCCGGCGAACAAACGGAAATACAAAGTGATCATCATCGGTTCCGGCCTGGCTGGCGCATCGGCTGCAGCCACGATGGGTGAATTGGGGTACAACGTTGATTGTTTTTGTTTTCAGGACAGTCCGCGTCGAGCGCACAGCATTGCGGCTCAGGGCGGGATTAACGCTGCTAAGAACTACCCCGGTGACGGTGACAGCATTTACCGTTTGTTTTACGACACGGTAAAGGGCGGCGACTTCCGATCCCGTGAAGCTAACGTCTACCGTCTGGCCCAGGTCAGCAACCAGATTATCGACCACTGCGTCGCACAGGGCGTGCCGTTTGCACGCGAATATGGCGGTTTACTTGATAACCGATCGTTTGGTGGTGCTCTGGTATCTCGTACTTTTTATGCCCGTGGACAAACCGGTCAGCAACTTTTGATCGGCGCTTATCAGGCTTTAAGCCGACAAATTGCCGCAGGCAGTGTCAAAATGCATACACGTACAGAAATGCTTGACGTTGTCGTAAAAGATAACGTCGCAAAAGGCGTCGTTATTCGCAATCTGGTGACTGGCCAAATTGAAAGTCATTCGGCCGACGCGGTGGTCCTCGCCACGGGCGGTTACGCTAACGTCTTTTACCTGTCGACCAATGCCATGGGTTGTAATGTAACGGCCGCATACCGTGCCTATAAGAAAGGTGCCGGCTTCGCCAATCCCTGCTACACACAAATCCACCCTACTTGTATTCCTGTTAGCGGCGACCACCAATCCAAGCTAACGTTGATGTCCGAAAGTTTACGTAATGATGGTCGCGTATGGGTCTCTAAGGAACTTGGAGACAAACGAAAGGCGGCGGACATTCCTGAAGATGAACGCGATTACTACCTAGAGAGAAAGTACCCGTCGTTCGGAAATTTAGCTCCTCGTGACATCGCTTCGCGTAGCGCGAAAGAAGTCTGTGATGAAGGCCGTGGGGTCGGTAATACGGGCCTCGGAGTCTACCTTGACTTCCGTGATTCAATTGCACGTCTCGGCGAGGACACCATTAGTGCACGCTATGGAAACCTCTTTGATATGTATCAAAGAATTACTGCCGAGAATCCCTATAAGCAACCTATGCGGATTTACCCTGCTCCTCACTACACAATGGGCGGACTCTGGGTCGATTACAACTTAATGAGCACGATTGACGGACTTTATGTGATTGGAGAAGCTAATTTCTCGGACCACGGAGCGAACCGTCTCGGAGCCAGTGCATTAATGCAGGGCCTGGCCGATGGTTATTTCGTCCTACCTCAAACCATTGCCGATTATCTTGCTAAGCTCGGAACTGCTAACGAACGCCTTCCAATCGAGGACGAAACCTTTGTAGAAGCTGAAGAGGCGGTGAAAGATCGTGTCAATACATTACTGACTATCAACGGCGACCGCACAGTCGATTCGTTCCATAAAGAATTAGGGCGAATCATGTGGGAGAACTGCGGGATGAGTCGGACCAAAGAGGGCCTTGAAACAGCCATCGAAGAAATCCCCGTACTACGAAAAGAGTTTTGGGAAAACGTCAAGGTGAATGGATCCTCCGCCGATTTCAATATTTCCCTTGAGAAAGCGGGGCGTGTTGCCGACTTTCTGGAGTTTGGAGAATTGATGTGCCGGGATGCACTGGCACGCGAAGAATCTGCCGGAGGTCACTTCAGGGAAGAACACCAAACCGATGAGGGTGAGGCACTCAGAAACGATGACGATTTTTGCCATGCTGCCGTATGGGAATATCAGGGAGATGATGCTGTACCAAATCGCCACGTCGAAGAGCTAGAATTTGAAAATGTAAAACTCGCTACGCGGAGTTACAAATAATATGTCAAATTACACTGTGAAAATCTGGCGTCAAAAAGGCCCCAATGAACAGGGCTATTCTGAACGTCATCGGGTGACCGGTATTGATGGGGATATGTCCTTTCTGGAAATGCTGGATCATCTCAACGAAGAATTAGAAGCTGAAGGCAAGGAACCGGTCGCGTTCGATCATGACTGCCGTGAAGGTATCTGCGGAGCCTGCTCGCTAGTTATTAATGGACAATCTCATGGCCCGGAAACGACCACTACTTGCCAGCTACACATGCGTAGTTTCGAAGAAGCAAACATCAA